>NZ_OY776414.1:4065000-4283612 GCF_963675585.1 uncultured Draconibacterium sp. | reverse complement strand
GCCCCCACACGGGCAAGTCTTTCAGCCTATGGTAATGGTGCATCATGGCGTATTCTCCAGATAATCATAGGGCTCATCGTGGGCATAGTGTTGTATCTCGGTATAGATGGGTTTGGGAATAAAATCCGTCGAGACAAAGGCGAAATAGTCCTGGTAGGTATTTTGAGGCCAGGGGAATCGGAAAACCCACAAACAAACCGCCTCGCACCAGTCCCATTCGTTCATGGCCAGATCATAGGCATCGATGGTGTGCTGAATGCGCAGATACGGGCTAACCGACTTGGTCCACCGAGGATGGTCGTTCCAACCGCCCTCGGTGATGATGCAGGGCTTGTCACCGTCTCCATAGGTCACCATGATCTCGTGAACAAGTTCGGTTCGTCTGAAATTGATGGCCTGCGGATCCGCAGGATCATCGGCAGAAGCCGTCATTCCGTAAGCATGGACAGCCAAACCATCCATATAATCAGCAGCGCCCGCCTGGTACATGCGCTCCAGGTAGAGTAGATCATCCATACCCCACTCGCTGCCTTCAGGAGCCAACGTAGGAGCCAATCCAGCACCCAACACACGAATATCAGGATCCGCTGCTTTGGCTGCCTCGTAGGCTACCTTGAGCAGCTCAACATAGCTCTCAGGATCGGGCATACGATAACCCCATTCAAAGGCCAGGTTAGGTTCGTTCCAAATGATGATGGAATCTAGCTGCCCCTCAAAGTGCTCACAAAAAGCATAGATGAAATCGGCGTAATCCTGATAATGGTCTTCATCGAGATAGCGCGCCGTTGTATCCTCGGGACGAGCCCAGTCAGGTACATAATCCACCCGGGCGATGACCTTCAGACCCTGTGCCAGAGCATGTTCTATCACCATATCGGCGTGGCCAAAATCGTAAACACCCTTTTCTGGCTCGTAATAGGCCCAGGGGAAATACTCGACAATCCAGCTGGCGCCCATCTCGCGCACCATCACCAGCGTCTGCTGAATCTTCCATTCTTCCACTTCATCGGTCAGGCGCGTATGCACACCAACCACCGGATTATTTGTCTCAACCTGCTGCTGCTCCCCAACGGTAACCAGACGCTGAACAGGCGCACTAGTCACATAGACCAGTGCAAACAGAATGAAAGCACGCAGAACCAGATTACATACGCGTCGGGGTGACAATTCTTGTCGCTCTCCTGTGTCTATGGTATACTCCTGCTCGCGCCCCAGTAGCTCAGAGGATAGAGCAGAGGTTTCCTAAACCTTGTGCCGGGGGTTCGACTCCCTCCTGGGGCACCTTACCCGCAGCCAGCAATGCTGCGGGTCTGTTTTTACGTGGGCGCACTTTATCACAGGTATGCCAGAGAAGCGAATGTTATTGCATCAACACGGAGGCCCGCAATGACTGACACCAAGGCAATTCGAGGATTCTCTACTACCCGCAGCCAGGCGCAATACCAGTTTGAAGCCCGCCTCTGCGAGTTGTGTACAGCAGCAGGCTTTAAAAAGCACCTTCAAGCACTCGCTCAGGAGCCCCACCCCGCTGGCACCCCTGCTAATGACCGAGTACGCGAATACCTCACCACGAGCATGAAAGCGGCCGGTCTGCAAGTGACTGAATATCCCTACGATGTGCTCATGCCCTCGCCAGATTGTTCAGTGCGTGTCGATCTGGTGCAGCCCAAACGCATGGCGCTCAACAACCAAGAAGATATTCTGGCTGAGGATCCTTATTCAGCCCATGCGGACCTCGGGCCAGGATGGAACGCCTATTCAGGATCGGGTGACGTTACCGGTACCGTCGTCTATGCCAATTACGCTCGCAAGGAAGATTACGAGCAACTTGATGCGTTGGGCATCTCCGTGGCTGGCAAGATCGTTATTGCCCGTTTTGGCGGCAATTTCCGCGGCTATAAAGCCAAATATGCCCAAGAACGGGGCGCTCTCGGTTTGATCATCTACTCGGATCCTGCGGATTCTGGTTATGTCAAGGCATTGCCTTATCCCGAAGGGCCGGCTATCAATGATAGCTGCGTGCAGCGCGGTTCTCTGTTGACCCTGGGCTACTCTGGCGACCCGCTCACGCCCAATGGCCCTGCCCTGCCCTTGGATTCGGATGAGCTCGTTGAACGCCTTGATCCTGCAGATGTCGACGGCCTACTGAATATCCCAGTCGCACCCCTGCCCTACGGCTCGGCGCAAGAAATCCTTAAAAGAATGACCGGTCAGGGCGTACCCGAGGGTTGGCAAGGCGGATTGCCTTTTGCCTACCGCCTACAGGGCGACGAATTGCTTCAGGTTCGCGTTCGCGTGGATCAGCCACTCGGCATCAAGCGAGCAACGAACGTTGTCGGTGTCATCCAGGGCTCTGAATTCCCCGAGCAGACGCTATACCTCGGTTGCCATTATGATGCCTGGAACTTTGGCGCATCCGACCCTAACAGCGGCAACGCTATGCTGTTGGTATTGGCTGATGCCTTGGGGCAGATGCTAACCGAGGGTTGGCGCCCGCGTCGTTCATTGGCCATTGCCCATTGGGACGCCGAAGAATACGGCATTATTGGCTCGACAGAGTGGGTTGAACAGTTTGAAAGCAAGCTGGCGACCTCGGCCATCGCCTATCTCAACGCCGACATGGCTGTTACCGGTCCCAACGTCGCCGCCGAATCGGCTCCTTCGCTTAAAAAACTGCTGCTCGAAGCCGCCGCCGATACAGCCTACCCCGGCACTAAGAAGAGCCTGCTGGAGGTGTGGCAAGAACAATCCAAGACGGGCGGCGAACCACGTATGGGCGATCTGGGCGGCGGTTCGGATCACGTGGGGTTCTACAGCCATCTGGGCATTCCGGCAGCCCAAGTATTCATGTCCAATCCGATGCCTCTTTACCACACAAATTATGACGATATGGCCTGGTACGAGCGTTTTGGTGACACCGAGTTCAAGTTCGGGCCGGCTGTAGCTGTTTGGAACGGCATCATTGCTACCAGGCTGGCCGATGCTGACCTACTGCCCCTGGATGTTTCGCGTTACGGTGCTGATCTCAGCAGACACCTGGGGACTTTGGTTCAGCGCGCCCAAGAACTCGGTCGCAAGCTCGACGCCAGTCCACTACGCGCCGCCATCCAAGAGCTGGCGGGGGCTGCCTACGCCATGGAAACCGCTCTGGCCGAGGATGCTGCAACTGCGCTATCTGAGGACATCAAAGGGCAGATCAACGAGCAGTTGCTTACACTGGAGCGCAACCTGACCCGCTCAGAAGGCCTGCAACACAGCGCTTGGGCCCGTTCGCTTTATGTTTGTGAAGACCCTGATAGCGGGTATGAAGCCTGGCTACTGCCCGGGTTGCGATACGAGCTTGAAACGGGGGATGACAAATCGCTTCAAACATGGGAAGAAACCTATACCGCAGCATTTGCAGCTCTCACAAGGCAACTGCGGCAGATCACCGAGCTTGCAGCTGGACACTAGATCTCTTGAAGCATCTCACCGCGAGGCCGATTTCCCCGACGGGATTCGCGCCTCGCGACATAAACCTCGTGCAATGCTGGCCGTGGTTCGTAACGAGCGGCCACCCGCACGGCATTGGCCACAGCTTCTTCCAGGCTCTCATAAACCCCAGCGCCACATGCGGCAATCAGGGCTGCGCCGAGTGTGTCGGCGTTGGGCTGTTCCATTTTGAGGATCTCACACCCAGAAATATCGGCTGTAAGCTGCAAAAGCACATCGGAGTAAGCGCCTATTCCCGTCGTATGCAGCGTCTCCACGGGAATACCTACATGCCCAAAACGTTCAAGCCCCTCGGTCATTTCTTCAGTTATACCCTCCACCAACCCGCGTAATAGTTCACTCCGCGATGTATCGGACTTGAGACCCTCCAGTACAGAGGTTGAACGATCTTGCGCAGGAGGCCGATACAGCAGCTCGGTAGGATAATCCGGCATTTCTGCCAACAACCTCTCATAAACATTGTAGCCACGGCTGCGGGCCTCGGCCGTCTCCTGCCTAGCGATCTGGTCGCGGAACCAGCGTAGCATGGCCCCTCCTTCTCGCACTTGCCAAACGCCCAACAAGGCTTCGTTCTGTACATGCGGCGTCATACTGATGCCGTTTTTGAGCAAAAGCGCGGTAAGCGAGATAGCCGCAAAAGAGGGGATCAAATCAAAGGACGATTGCATGCAATAGAGCGCACTTTTGGCCGGCTCCAATACGCCAGCCCCCAGAGCCTCACACGCTCGATCCCAACCACCAACTACCAGCTGGACGTGAGAATCCAAACCCAGTTCAGAAGCGGCATCTGCAGAGAGCCGTCCGGCCAAACTAGCTGATTGCACAATAGGCGGCAAATGCGCCTCTCGAATGCCACAGGGATCCAATAGCTGCCGAGACCAAGTGTTATCGCGAATATCCAGACACAAGGCCCTAGAACCGAGTGAGGCATCGACGATAGCCTGACCACCGAGTTTGACTTGAAGCCAGGTCTCCACTGGCACATAACGCCACAACTGCCCAAAGAATCCGCGGTATTTCTGGTTATACCAAGAGAGTGTATCCAGCCCAGTCAGATCCGTGGCGAACCGCCCCGTCATCTCGAAAAAAATATCTGGGGGCAACTCAGAAGAGGCGCAGTGCATAGCCGACGCAGTGCGAAAGACACAGGGGCCAAGCGGCACTGAGGCACGATCAAGGGCTACAAGACCATCGCCACCGCCCGTAATGCAAAGGGCTGATAGATTTGCCTGATCTGTTTCAGAGACAGCGCCCTTGATAGCCGTGCAAAACGCTTCCCAGATTCTGGCGGGCAGTGCTGCCTGTACATCCTGATATCTTTCGACCGGGAATGCCGCCCTTTTTCTGGATAGTAACCGGCCGTCTTCGCTATAGATATCAGCGCTGCACAAAGTCCCACTTATCGAGATGCCCAACAGTGCCATAACCAAGCCTCCGGTGTATGACAAAAAGGCCAGCACACATACAGTACTGACCTTCTATCTGAAAACAGGGTTCCATTGAAGAACTAGATGCTGTTCGAGGGTTTGAGCTCTAGAACGATCTGACCAATTTCATCTTTCAGTTCAGTGAATACGGCATCAATAGAGCGCGTTGCATCAATATTCCTGAAAGCATATTCCTTACCAAGCCGATCGAACTCGGCCAGCATCTGTGATTGGTACTGGCAATAACAATCATAGTAATCAGATTTATGTTGAAAATCGACGCCTGCTTCCCAATAATCAAAACCGCCTTTGCGCAAAACTCGCGGAATCAGATGGTCAAGATTAGTTTTGAGATAGAACACAGCATCGGGGATTAGACAAAAGCCCAACACAGCCCGGATATATTCGGCATTCACACCGCGCACAACCGAACGAGCGATGAGCGAGTACATGTACCGATCGGTAACCACAACAAAACCGGCTTTCAGCGCCGGAATAATCTCTCGCTCCAAACGGTCGGCAAGATCAGCAACATAAAACAAGTTCATAGTACGCTCATCAAGCGTATGCCCCTGTTTGGCTGAGGCAATCCCTTTGCTAGCCAGTTCGGAGCGCTTGAGTCCTGAATAAGATACCGCAAAACCCTTTGCTTCCAGCCACTCGCGAAGCAGAGCGATCTGCGTTGAACGACCTACGCCATCTGGCCCTTCCAGCACCAACAGCTTGCCAGGCAGCATCACACCCTCATATCCGGGCAATCCTTTGCCATAGAAATGTGCCAGAGTCATTCCTGCGGCCCTCCCCGGTTTATCTCGTCCAGATAAATCCCCGACAAACCTTCTTGGGCAAGAACACCGTCCCAAGGGCTGGGAGAGGTTTTGAGCACATCCTTGAGATGGGGGCGGATATAAGAGCGCAGCGTTTCCTGTTGATCGACAATGGGAAGCGTGGCATCGATGACAGTAAGCCCGAATTCGTTAATCATACTGTCATATTCTTCAAGAATGCGCCCCTGAAAGAGCCGATAGCTCTCATAAGGGTCATCCGAAAGTCCCAAATCCATCCCTGCTTCATAGTATTTGAGCGAGGGGCGCCCTGTAATAATGCGCTTGAGTGATTCTTCCAGGGTTACGCGAAAATAAAAGGCCATCGTGGGGCGGATGGCAAAGGCATACATATCGCGGACCCAGCTAGGATCAACCCCTCTGGCACCATCGCGAGCAAACGCCGTATAGATATACCGATCAGCCAATACAACGGCTCCAGCCTTGAGTGCAGGAATCATTTGCTGCTGCACGCGGTCAGAAAGGTCCACCGCATGAATGATGCTGAACGTGGTTGGCGTCAACATCTGCTTTTTCTTGCCACGTTTTGTCGTCTGCCGGACGACAGGAGAAGAGTTCCATTCGCTAAATGAAACGACATATCCTTCTGTACGCAACCATTTGTAAACCAGGTCGAGCTGCGTACTTTTGCCAGAACCATCAATGCCCTCAACGATAAAGAGCTTGCCTTTCAGCGGTGTTCCATCGGGAAGCCAAGCCATATCTCCTCCTAACATTCATCCGCAGCATCCAACCCATTCTAGCAACTGGTAGAACGCCGGTCAACGGTAAATTATGCATCCAGTTGCAATGTCAAAGGCTGTGGATAGAATGAGGAGGCTAGTTGCTGGTGGATACATCAGCTCCACAGCGTCCACAGAACTTGGCGCCCAGGCGGATTTCCGCATTGCACACTGGGCAATGAGAAGGCCCTGCTGGCGAAGGTGTGGTGCGGCCATGGATTGGGGCTCCGCAACTCGCACAAAAGGCGCCTGTTTCGGGGAGAGGGTTGCCGCAAACACTGCACCGAGTCTGGGCTTGAGCCTGCGCAGCTCGCGCGGCCTGTTCCGCAGCAGCCTCTGCCTCTAGTTGGGCGAGCTCTTGCTTTTTCGATTCCAACATTTTGTGTATATCTGAAACATGCTGGCACAAAGGCTCGAGTTCTGGCGTCTTGAGCATATTGCGCTCATAAAGTGAAACCGCTTCGAGACCTATCGCTCGCGTCAGATCGGCATATTGGGTATCAAGCCGTTCTAGCTCCACCCTGACACGATTCACATCGCGCTTGCGGTCTGCTTCTTCAATGCGATTGCGCAGTCCATCTATCATGCCGCGCAAGCCACCTTTGTCATTGATCTGCTCGATCATTTTCTGCGCCTGATCCTGGAACATCTTGAGGACATCAGCCATCGCTACCTCCTGGCTGTATATGCGTACTATCTATACGCAACGGGCGGCTCATTGTTTCGCGCCGTCTGATCTGGATATCTGGAGAGTTACATGTCGCAACAGAAAACTGCCTTCTATCTTGCTCTCGCCGCTCTGATCATTGTCATCATGGTCGTAGTAACACTAGGCTACCTCATCTATCGTGAGGGGGCCCTTGACGCCATATTGGGCACACGCGCCACAACTGCAACAGCGACAGGCGTGGCTGGTGCCGAAACAACGCTAACTAATACACTCATCCCAACACTCACGCCACAGCCAACTCAGAACGGCCTTGTCGCCACAGCAACACTTGTGCCCACCCTGACGCCTTATGTTGTCCCAACCCAGGTATCTACACTGGCTCCCTTGCCAACCAACACACCCACCCCTGATCCACTCGAGGGTTACTATGTTGTCGAGTACAACGGTTGCATTGAACACGGTTCTAGCCAAGGAACCGTCAAGGGGCAGGTCTTTGACCGTGAGAACAACGTAGTTGCAGGAGCTAGCGTTTATATCACCATCGATGATTGGTACTATGACGTACCCGCCACAACAAATGCCCAAGGCTGGTATGAATTCTATGTCGAGAACAACACTGACATTCAGATCGCCAAACTCGTCATCGGCGGTGAAGAAATGCCACTGACCGGCAACGAAAACCAGGTATTCCACGCACAGGCAGGCTGCTATGAAAATGTAAACCTGCGTCAACAGTAGTACATAGTAAAAGGCCCGACTTTTTGTCGGGCCTTTTTTCTACAATTGGGCAAGAACTCCCAAAACCCGATCCGGCAACTCGGGGACAGATACGGCTCGAAGTCGTGCCAGTGTTTCGGCGCCTGGAGGAATCAGTCTCCCAGCCTCGATATAAAAAGCGTTGCGTTCCTGGCGCGAACCAAGATAGCGCGCAGCCCAGTCACTTTGATAGCCTATTCCCCAAGCTCTCTCCATAACAGTGTGGCCATAGCAAAAATCCGTCCCTCTGGTGAACTCGTCATGAAGCGGCACCAACGGTTCTGCATTGAAATCATCGAGGATGCGCTGGCCTGGTTTGTTTAGCTCTGTGCCAACTACCACAGGCAACGAGAACTCACGAGCCAGTTCAACCGCCTCGTAAAGCGCGGCCACACGGGTTTTACGCAATGCCGCATCGGCGAAGTTCCAGTTTCGATCTGGAATGATGTTAAATGCTCCGACACCCCGTGCAACCATCAGTTCCAGCATCTCGGGCAGGCGCTGCTCACCAGATGTAGAACCATCCAGCCAGGCGAGGGTGGGAATGGCCCCAGCGGCTATAATAGCCTGAGCCACATCCGCAAACATGGGGAATGTGTCGGGACCAGGCTGCACATAGCCAACGCCACCCCGCTTCATCAAGCGCGAACGAACCAGGTCGCTAGGCCCCGGCTCCAAGCCAATGCCCGCTTCTACCTTTTCCGGGCTCAGACCCAACTTTGCGGTCCAAAAAGCCAGCAGATCACAACGATCGGGATAGAGTTCGCGCGCAGCAGCATCGAGGGCCACAAGAATATGGCGCTCAGTGGCATTACCCGCTGGCGTGAGCGATTGAACGTCCCGATCGTAATCGAGTGTCAATGGGGCAAGCGCAGGCATAATACGCTCAAACATTGCGCGATTTCGCTGCTCTGCGCCAGCACGCATCTGAGCGAGCACCCTACCGGCCTTTGGGGGCACCTGCCGAGAGCAAAAACCCAGCCCTACGTGATAGCACACACCGGGCTCGCCCGGAGAATTGATCTCATCGTCAGCAAACTCGGGAACAAAGGTCCGTGTCTCCATACCGGCTACCGCGCGAACACCTGCTAGATCGGCAGATTCTAGTGTCTCATCTACGCCGTCCAAAACATCAAAATCCACCGTGCCCAGGGCATACCAACGCAGAGTACTCATCCCGGAAACCATTGCCGCCGGAGTTACCGGTGTAATCGTTTTGATTTTGGTTCCCGGAATTATGGCGGCTGAAAACTGGGACGACCACGATCGTTCGGGACGTTATACTGCCCGCGATTTTGGAGCAAATTACCTGGAAACCTGCAAACCCAATGGTGTTATTTTTACCAATGGCGACAACGATACCTTCCCGCTGTGGTACAACCAGGAAGTAGAAGGAGTAAGAACTGATATGCGCGTTTGTAACCTGAGTTATTTACAAACCGACTGGTACATCGATCAAATGCGACGAAAAGCATACGAATCGGAGCCACTGCCGTTTACTTTAAGATCTGAACAGTATCGTTTGGGAACCCGCGATGCGGTTTATATTGTTGACAATCCAAGAATCAAACGCGATTATGTGGGATTAAAAGAGGCGGTCGATTTTATTGCCAATGACAATCCTGCAACTAAATTAACTCAGGCCGATAATGCGGCTTATATTCCTAAAAAAACAATCAAATTTAAGGTTGATAAGGAAGCAGTTATTCGAAATAAAGTGGTTGCTCCGGAAGACTATGATAAAATTGTTGATGAAATTGTGATTGATGTTGCGGACAAAAATATGTTGTCGAAAGACGAAATGATGATACTCGACCTGCTGGCAACAAACAACTGGGAACGCCCCATTTACTGGGCGATTACGGTTGGCCGAAGCAAATATCTGAATCTGGAGGATTATTTCCAGGTAGAAGGTTTTGCGTATCGTTTGGTGCCCATTAAATCACAAAGTTCGCCGCAGCAATTGCAGTTTGGCAGGGTTGAAACTAAATTGATGTACGATAACCTGATGAATAAATTCAAATGGGGAGGAATGAATAATCCGGATGTGTATCTGGACGAAACCAATACCCGGATGATGACCAACATCAGAAACAGTTTTAATCGTTTGGCTACTGCCTTAATCGCTGAAGGAAAAAAAGACTCGGCAATCGCTGTAATCGATCGTTGCAACGAGCTTATTCCTCACGAACTGGTTCCGTACGAATATTTTGCAATGAATTTGGCCGACAGTTATTTAAAAGCCGGGGCAACAGAAAAGGGAGTTGCAATGATTGAACAGGCATTTGATAACTTTAACGACGAACTGAACTTCTATTTCTCGCTCGACAGAAAATTCAGGTTTAGCAGTGGAATAAGTGAAGAAATTCAACGAGATCTGTTCTACATGCAAAATATGGAACGCATTGCCAGAACTGCCGGACAGGCTGAATTGGCAAAAAAACTTGGCGAAAGCTTGCAGGCTCATTTCGAGGTGTATAGCAGTGCCAATTCGTAATAGTTTTGAAAATATAGAATTTTAATCATATGAATATTTTAATAGTTGGATCAGGCGGAAGAGAACACGCGCTGGGCTGGAAAATTAAACAAAGCGAAAAAGTAGAGAAGCTGTTTTTTGCTCCCGGAAATGCGGGAACAGCAGCCTTGGGAACAAATCTGGAAGCAGGAGTATCTGATTTTCAAAAAATAAAAACACTGGTTTTAGAGAACAATATCGACTTGATGTTGATCGGCCCGGAGGTTCCGCTGGTAGAAGGCTTGCACGATTTTTTTGCCGCCGACGCGGAATTAGCTTCTGTTAAAGTTGTTGGCCCCAAAAAGGCGGGTGCAGCGTTAGAAGGAAGTAAAGACTTCTCGAAAGATTTTATGCTTCGTCACAACATTCCAACGGCCAAATATTTAACCGTTAGTTCTGAAAATATTGCAGAAGGAGTTGAATTTCTGAAAACCATGACCGCTCCTTATGTACTAAAAGCCGATGGATTGGCTGCCGGAAAGGGAGTGCTGATTATCGATTCGATTGAGGAGGCTGAAAATTCGCTCAAAGAAATGTTGGCCGGACAATTTGGAGCCGCCAGCAGTAAAGTGGTTATCGAAGAATTTTTAAGTGGTGTTGAAGTATCGGTATTTGCCATAACCGATGGAAAAGACTATAAAATATTACCCGAAGCCAAAGATTACAAACGAATTGGTGAAGGCGACACCGGATTAAATACCGGTGGAATGGGTGCAATTTCTCCTGTTCCGTTTGCCAACAAAGAATGGATGGCAAAAGTGGAAGAGCAAATTGTAAAACCTACTGTGGCAGGTTTACAGAAAGACGGAATCGAGTACAATGGTTTTATCTTTTTTGGGCTGATAAACGTGAACAATAATCCTTACGTAATTGAATACAATGTACGCATGGGCGATCCGGAAACGGAAGCAGTAATGCTGCGGGTAAAATCTGATTTTGTGGATTTGCTGGTTGGTGCTGCAACGGGTACGTTGGCCGAAACATCGGTTGAATTCGACGAAAGAACAGCAGTGACTGTAATGTTGGTGTCGGGTGGTTATCCGGGAGATTACGAAAAGGGAAAAGTAATTAGCGGTACCGCAAAAGTAAGCGACAGTATCGTTTTTCATGCCGGAACCAAATCAGCAGGCGGCGATGTTGTAACTGACGGAGGCCGTGTAATTGCTGTTAGTTCTTATGGCTCTTCAATGAAAGATGCTTTGGCAACTTCGTTTAAAAATGCTGAGTTAATTGATTTTGAAGGAAAATATTTCAGAAAAGATTTAGGATTCGATTTATAGAATGAACTCTCTTGGAAAGAGATGATATTAAAAAGAATAAAAACAAACAGTGGTGTAAACTTATTTCTGATTCCGGTGGCAGCACTTGTTTTCTGGATGAAAAATTTGTTGCATCCCACTGTTTATAATTATTCGGTTTGCGAAAGCCAAAACCTCCTCTTTTCTCCCCTGTTACGATTAATTGGCAACCACCCGTTTGTGCACGTTGCCGTAAGTATGTTACTGGTTGTTGGCCTTGGTTTTCTTATGCAATTGGTTAACGACCGCTATTCGTTTATTCGCATTCGCAGCAAATTACCGTCCATTCTTTTTGTTATTATTCTGGGTGGTTTTGTAAATATACACACGCTTCATCCGATGTATTTTGGGGCCATTTTTGTGTTGTTTGCCATCAATCGTTTGTTTGGCATGTTCGAAAAATCGCGCCCTTATTCCGTTGTTTTCGATGTTGGATTTTTAACCGGGGTAGCTTCGCTTTTTTGTTTTAATCTCATCATCTTATTTCCTGCATTTTTAATCAGTATTGCCGTTTTAAGCCGCGAAAAAAAATGGCGCGAGTTTGTTATACTATTTCTTGGTTTTTTACTGCCCTTTGTTTTTGCTTTGTCCTATGCGGTATTAAGCAACAATGTTCAGGAAATTTACGAGGTGTATAAAAGCAATATCACAACTCCGGTCGATCATTTTCGAAACAATTACGTATTGCAAGGCTATCTGGCAGTCTTAATTTTATTCACGATTATTGGCAGTTTAGACATTTTAAAACAATACGATAAAAAGAAAATTAGCTCGCGAAAATATTTCACCGTTTTCTTTTGGGTGTTTATTTTTTCGTTGATCAGTTATATTTTTATACATGCGGCTTCCCAAGAAATGCTGGTTATTACAGCCATTCCGGTAACGTTTCTAATCGCGAATTTTTTTGTGTTTACCAAGAAAAAATTCTGGGGCGAATTTTTGTTTGCCCTCTTACTGTTAAGTGTGATACTTGTACAATTTGCCGAATTCATTTTTAATGGATAAAAACAAACCAACCCTGGCGATTTATGGTATTCAGGATCGTTTCGATTACGAACATCCATTTTATGTTCACGACCATAATTTGGCTGTAATGCAAAATGGCAGGGTGGTAAATTTTTTGCAGCAGGAACGTATTTCGCGCCGCAAACGCGACAACTCGCTGCACATTCATTTAAAAGAAATTCTGAAAGAAAAAAAGCGGCTCGGAATCAATTTCGACCTGGTATTTGTCGACAATGTAGTGGGAAGGACTTTTCTTTTACAAAATGGAGAAGTGCGATTTGAAGCGCCACTAAACAATGCTTTGGCCAACGATTTGGAACCCGGAAAATGTTGGTGGTTTGGTAGTGAAAAAGAGGCCTCGGTGCTCAATCATGAGCTGGCTCATATATTCTCGTGCCTGCCCTTTTTTGGCAACTTTAAAGAAAACAGTTTGCTGGTACACTTCGACGGTGGCGCCAGTTTAAGCAATTTTTCGGCTTGTACTTTTTTAAGCGGGAAACTGGATTGGGTGGAGTACAACTGGGACTTAAAAGCCTATTCGACTTTATACAATGCAAATGCACTGGTGTTTGCCATTATTGGTGCGAAATTGTCAGACCAAAATGCTGTTCCCGGTAAATTTATGGGTTTTGCAGGTTTGGGTGTGTACAAACCCGAATTGGAAGACTGGTTGGTTAAAAACCACTTTTTTCAGGATATTTGGGGAAAAACATCTGTGTTTTTTCAAACAGCGAAACAGGACTTTGGCATCGAATTAAAATCATTCAACCAAAAAGATCCGTTTATTCAAAATGTGGCTGCCACCCTGCAGCAGCTATTTGTAAATAAAATTCTGAATAAATTAAAAGAGTTACAGCACAAAACCGGCACTAAAAACTTGTATTACACCGGTGGTTCGGCACTAAATATTGTAGCAAATACACAGATTATAAACAGTGGTATTTTCGATCAGGTTTTTATTCCGCCCTGCACCGAAGACTCCGGATTGGCATTGGGAGCAGCTGCTTTTGCCGAATGGAAAAAACACGGCAAAATTGAAAAACACTTCGCCTATTTAAACAATTGGGGAATTGATGAGTATGAGTCGAAACACAAAAAAGATACGATAAAAGAAGTGGCTGAACAGCTTGTTCGGAATAAAATAATTGGTGTTTGTAATGGATTTGGGGAGGCAGGGCCGCGGGCACTTGGCAACCGCAGTATTCTGGCTTACGCAGGATCAAAAGCCTTGTCGAAAACACTAAGCATGGAAAAAAAGGGCCGCGAATGGTATCGTCCGCTGGCTCCAATCGCCCTCGAAAAAAACACAAAATATTTTACCGGGCTCGATAAAATACATCCTCTTTCGAAGTATATGTTGCTCGATTTTGCCGTTCTTGCCGAAAAACAAAACGAATTGGCAGGTGCCATTCATGCCGACGGAACAGCTCGTTTTCAAACCCTGTTTAATCGTGATGAGAATCCCTTTGTGTTTGATTTGTTAACGTATCTCGACGAAGAATTAGGAATAAAAGCCTTAATAAATACATCGTTTAATGCTGGTGGAGAGCCGATTGTACATACCGAAGAGGATGCTTTAAAATCGGCACAAAAAATGAAATTGGATGGTGTTGTTTTGAATGGTATATTTAAAAGCGCGATATAGCAGAACCGGGATTTCGGTTTGAAATAACCTGAAATTTTACATTTAAACTACTAACTATGACTAAACTTAAACAATTACTCCCGTTTGTCTTTGTTTTTATTTTTATCACGTCGGCAGTTTCTCAGGAGAAAGGAGAGGTGGTGACCAACAAACTTTATTCAAAAAATTTAGAGAATAAATTTGGCGAAGATCCGAATCGGGCAGTATCGGTTTATTTGCCACCGGGCTACAACGATACCGATCAGCGTTATCCGGTTATTTAATTTCTGCATGGTTTTATGAACGATAATACCCTGATAAACCACATGGCAGATCTATTTGATTTTGCCATTGCAACACACAAAATTCGGCCTTTTATTTTGGTTGTATCCGACCAGAAAACAACCTACGACGGGAGTTTTTACAGCAACTCGGGGGTATTCGGAAACTGGGAAGATTTTACTGCTTACGACCTGGTGGAATACATGGACAACAATTTCCGCACCATCGCAAAAAAAGAAAGTCGTGGAATTACCGGGCACAGTATGGGAGGTACCGGGGCGCTGAAAATTGCCATGCATCATCCCGAAATATTTAGCAGTGTATATGCGCTTAGTCCGGGAGCTTTGGCAATTGTTCGGGAATATGGACCAAACAGCGACACGTATAAAGAATTTGCTTCCGTAAAAACGCAGGAAGAACTAAACAAAACATATTTTGGAAAGGTGATTGTGGCATTTGGAAAATCGTGGTCGCCCAACCCGGATAATCCTCCTTTTTACTGCGATGTACCTTTTGAGTATAAGAACGAAGAAATGGAAGTAAATACAGATGTTTTGGAAAAATGGTATAAAAATATGCCAGTGTACATGATCGAGGATAATCTGGAAAAACTAAAAGCCATAAAATTCGACTGGGGAAGAAATGCGGGCGACAGGTTTACCATACAATGTAAAATGTTTAGCCAGCGACTGGAAAATGTTGGAATAACACATTTTGCAGAGGAATACATTGGTACGCATGTAAATAATATTTATACCAAAGACGGGCGTATCCCCAACCAAATGTTGCCTTTTTTCGATTTCTATTTAGAATTTAACGAATAACAAATACCAAAATTATGCATGATGGTTTTCAAGCTGATTGCAGATGCTTGTAAAACCTGGCATGCAATTAAAACAGAACCACTTATGAAACGGATTTACATACTCATTGCATTCAGTGTGCTGGTTTTTGGAGTTGCATGTACCGCTGAAAAAGAAGGACCAAAAAATCCCAATATCATTTATGTTTTGGCCGACGATTTAGGTTACGGCGATATTGGGGCTTTTAATGAACAAAGCAAAATAAAAACGCCGAATATAGACAAGATGGCGGCTGAAGGCATCATGTTTATCGACGCACACACATCGTCTTCGGTTTGTACACCTACCCGGTACGGATTACTTACCGGAAGGTACAACTGGAGGACCAGGCTCAAAGAAGGAGTGTTAACAGGAAAATCAAAAGCATTAATCCCAAATTCCCGAACTACAGTTGCGTCTTTGTTACATGCGCATGGATATCACACTGCTTTTATCGGGAAATGGCATTTGGGTTGGGACTGGGCATTAAAAAGCCCGGAGCAGGATAAAGGAGAAGGATGGGATGCGAACGATTTTGATAACATTGATTTCTCGAAGCCCGTTAAAAATTCGCCAAATACCTTAGGCTTCGATTACGCTTACGGACATCCGGCTTCTTTAGACATGGCTCCGTACGTTTATGTTGAAAATGAAATGGTTACGCAGGTCCCGGATTCGATGTCGGAAAACACCGGTAAATATTCGTGGTGGAGAAAAGGACCAACATCTGACGATTTTGTACACGACGATGTAACACCCAATTTTTTCAGAAGATCCATTCAATTCATTAACGAAAGATCAAAAGAGGATAGCCCCTTCTTCTTGTATCTGGCATTGCCATCACCACATACCCCAATTCTTCCGACAGCAGAGTGGCAGGATAAAAGTGGATTAAATCCCTATGGTGATTTTGTAATGATGATTGACAACTATATGGGAGAACTTGAAAAAGCGGTAAAAGATGCAGGCATTGAAAACAATACCCTTATCATTTTTACAAGCGACAATGGTTGTGCTCCAGCGGCAAAAACGGATGAATTGGAGGAAAAAGGACATTATCCCAGTTCGATATTCAGGGGTTATAAAGCCGATATTTACGAAGGAGGCCACAGAGTTCCTTTTATTGCAAAATGGCCCGCAAAGATTGAAAAAGGAAGAGTATCGGACGAAACCATTTGTTTAACTGATTTTATGGCCACTTGTGCCGAAATAGTTGGCTACTCTTTGTCAGACAACGAAGGTGAAGATAGTTTTAGCCTGGTTCCGGTATTTGAAGATGTAAAACGAAATAAGCCTTTGCGAGAGGGAACTGTACATCATTCCGTTAACGGAAGTTTTGCAATCAGAAAAGGAGATTGGAAACTCATTCTGTGTCCCGGCTCCGGAGGTTGGAGTTTTCCCCGGCCGGGAAATAAAGCGGTAATCGATTCATTGCCAAAATATCAACTCTATAATCTTAAAACTGATCCGGGCGAAACCGAAAATTTGCAGGCAACAAATGCACCAAAGCTTGAAGAATTACGATCTCTGCTGATAAAGTACATTAACGAAGGCAGGAGTACACCGGGTATTCCGCAAAAAAACGATTCAATTGATTTTGAATGGAAACAAATTGAATTTATGAATCGGTAAAACTTCAACAAAAGCCAGGCATAAAACAGAAAAGCGATTAAAACGCGAATTAATGTAAATCGGAAACTTTCATTTAACTATTTTTGTACCCGTTTGTTAATAGTAGTCAGATGGCAATAATTTTAAACATAGAAACTTCGACCGAAGTATGTTCGGTAACGATAGCCGAAAACGGTAAAACACTTTTTCAGAAAGAAAGTAACGACGGATTAAGACATTCGGAATTATTAACCGTTTTTATACAAGACCTTTTTAAGGAAAACAATTTTGAAATAAGCAAGCTTAATGCAGTTGCAGTTAGTAAAGGGCCGGGGTCGTATACCGGCCTGCGAATTGGTGTTTCGGTGGCGAAAGGTTTGTGTTACGGGCTGAATATTCCATTAATTGGCATTGGGTCGATTGAATTAATGGGGAGTTACACCGCAGCACATTCAAACGAATTTTATTCAAACACAACGGAAGAGGAGCTGCTTTTTTGCCCTATGATTGATGCACGCCGGATGGAAGTTTATACTGCTTTA
Organism: uncultured Draconibacterium sp.; assembly: GCF_963675585.1. Classification (NCBI taxonomy): domain Bacteria; kingdom Pseudomonadati; phylum Bacteroidota; class Bacteroidia; order Marinilabiliales; family Prolixibacteraceae; genus Draconibacterium; species uncultured Draconibacterium sp. The sequence goes on along the minus strand of NZ_OY776414.1, from coordinate 4,265,981 downwards.
TTCGCAGAAAATGGAAAACAGATTCTACCGGTAACTGCCGAAATTATTGATGAAAACTCGTTTGCAGACTTTCTAAAAGATAAAAAAATACTGTTTTTTGGAAACGGTGCCGAAAAGTGCAAAGAGAAAATTACACACAAAAATGCTCTGTTTGCAGGTCCTTCGCAAACCTCGGCACGGTTTATGCAAAATCTATCGGAAATGAAGTACAACAAAAACGAATTTGAAGACGTTGCTTATTTCGAGCCTTTTTATTTAAAAGATTTTGTAGCAACCATTCCAAAAAATAAAGTTCTAAAATGAATCGATTCCTTCTCATAATTCTCCTTTTGTTTCTGGGAGTGAATAGTGCTTTTACAAAAGAGGTACAAATTAAATTCAATTTAAAATTTGGGTTTGTAAAAGGAGGCGAGGCTGAAATGTTTATCAGCGACACAACCTTTAACGGCAGACCCGCCATTCATTACCATGTTGTTGGGAAAACTACCGGTTTGGCAAACACGCTTTACGGAGTTTACGATATTTATGAAACCACAGTTGACGCCGAAACACATCTTCCTGTAAAAACAATACGAAATGTAAAGGAAGGAAGCTACCGACGTTACAACGAAACATTGTTTTATCACGATGTTGATTCCATTAACAGTCAACGCAGCGGCTGGCGCGAAGTGCCACATAATCTGGTTGATATAATATCGGTGTTCTTTTATTTTATACACAACAATCCGTTCGAAAATCTGAGTTCAGGCGATGGAGTCGTTTACCCGACCATAAACGCCGATAAAATTTCGGATGTTTCGATTACTTACCTGCGCGAAGAAACAATTAAAACCGACATTGGCACAGTAAATTGTTATGTGTTAACTCCAACAGTACGAAAAGGTAGGGTGCTGGAGCGCTCCGACGGCATTAAATTCTATATCTCGAAAGAAGAAAAAATTCCGGTGTATGTTGAGTTTGAAATGCGGGTAGGAGCACTAAAAGCGGTAATTAAAAGTTATAAAATCGACGGTGTAGAACAAAAGAGCATGTAACTACCTGGTACACATTTATGCAAAAGAATTTTGAAATGCTTGATTTTTAACGGATTTAATTATTTTTGCAGCGTTTAAAGTAAAAATTAGATTATGGCTTCTACATCAGACTTCAAAAATGGGATGTGCTTCATGTTCAAGGGAGATATTTACACTATAAAAAGTTTCCTTCATGTTAAACCCGGTAAAGGTCCGGCTTTTGTTCGCACAAAACTTAAAAATGTTAAAACAGGACGCATCATCGAAAACACCTTTAACTCGGGTGTAAAAGTAGATGAAGTACGCGTTGAGCGTCGTCCGTACCAATTCCTGTACCGCGATGATATGGGATTGAACGTAATGAATACCGAAACTTACGAACAGGTTTCGATTCCTGAAGATATGGTTGAAAACAACGACCTTATGAAAGAAGGACAGTTAATTGAAATTCAGTTTCATGCCGAAGAAGAAATTCCGTTAACAGCAGAAATGCCGGAAAAAGTGGAATTAACAGTTACATCAACTATCGAAGGCGAAAAAGGAAATACTGCAAGTTCAACAGCACTAAAACCTGCAACCGTTGAAACAGGGGCCGAAGTAATGGTTCCGATGTTTATTAACGAAGGCGATGTGATTAAGGTTAGCACCAGCGACCGTTCATACAGCGAACGTGTAAAACAGTAACAGGTAATTACACAATAGAAAAAGCCGGTTTTGGAGATGCAAAGCCGGCTTTTTTATGGGCTAAAAACTGTTATTCCTTTTTAAAATTATAACGTACCACACCTAACAAAAGAAAGTTGCGGTCGGTTTGGTCGCTATCGTAGCTTTCCGAGCTGTTTATATTCGTTAAACCAAAAACAGCCCTGGCACCAACACTTAGTTTTTCGTTTATCCAAAAACCGGCACCTACCGGAATGGCCAAATCAAATGAGTTAATGGCATCTTTGTAGTCATAACTTTCTCCACCATCTAATTTATCATTGGCACTAATTAAAAAACCGGGTTGAATACCGGCCTCGGCATAAAAACCATTGTCGCTTAAGTAATTGTACAAGATTGGAATGCTAATGTACCCCAGGGTAACTTTTCCTGCGTATTTTTCACTCACATAATCGGAAAAAATTTCTTCGTACGAAGCTCCCTGAAGCGAGAATAGTACACCACCGTATACGGATGAATTTTCATTCATTTTGTAAATCCGGGACTCAATGCCCAGCTGAAATCCAAATGTCCCCGACCAGCTATCGCCGCCCATTACAGTTGAAAATCCGGGGGCAATCATTACACCCACCTGATCGAAATAAGAATTTTTGTTTTGCTGTGAAAAGCCGGGCTGGATTAGCCAGACACAAATTAGAACAAGTACAATCTTTTTCATGATAATTGAATTTTAAGTTAAATAGTAAAAAGCATCTATCTCAATTATCAATCATGCTTCCTGTGTTGTGCGGATTGTGTGCGTTTCCTCTTCTGTATTTTAAAGTTTACAATGATATACGCTTGTTCGCTTAAAAGGTTTAACATGTCTTTTTTTAGCGGTATTGAGTTATGTTTAGTGCCGGACAGTGGAAGGAAACGATTTGCGAATTTAATTGCAGTGTGTATGGATTGTAACAAATAGAAATTGAGTCGTTTAAATTCTATTGACTTAACGCATTATTTGGGCAAAAAAATGCACCATTCAAATAATTCCGTTTAATTTCTACTTTTGTAGCCAGCTAACTAAATGAGAACTGAGGAATTAAATATAATCGCAGGTCTTCAAAACGGTAATGAAGAAACATACATTTTGCTCTTTCGCGAGTATTATGTCTCTCTGTGTGCTTATTCCCGAAAGTATGTTGGACGAAAAGATGTAGCCGAAGAAATTGTATCCGAGGTATTTTTCAAAATTTGGGAAAACCGCAAAACGTTACGTATTACCACTTCGGTAAAATCATATCTTTTTCAGGCCGTTTGTAACAATTCACTTTACTATTTGCGCAAGCTAAAAAAGGAAGAAAATATAGAAGCATATTTTAGCGATACCGATTTTGAAAATATTGGTTTTGCCACCTCGCCCGAAGAGGAGAAAGAGGCCAGCATTTTACTGGATGATATGACTGAGCGGATCGAAGAAGTGGTTAGTCAGCTTCCAAAGCAGCAGCAAATCGCTTTTCGCCTGAAACGTTTTGAAGGCAAAAAAAATAAAGAAGTAGCCGAAGAAATGGGAATTTCAATTAAAACAGTTGAAATGCATCTTTCCAAAGCCATGTTTACACTTCGCAACCAGCTAAAAGACTATTTACCCACCTTTTTACTGTTTATTTTATTAAAATAAATCGCACCTAAGTGTTTGGTATTTAGCATTTAATAGGGTGTTGTGTAGGTCGGGTTAAAAAAAATCATTCAAACATACAGGGTTTTTTAAGTTTCTGCATCTTAACTATAGATTCGAATATAAAATGAATTCAGAAGATAAAATACATTTACTAATAATCCGATTGTTCACAGGTGAAGCCGATCCTAATGAAAAGAAATACATTAGAGATTGGCTGAACCAGTCTGCAGACAACAAGTTGTTCTTTAACGAATTAAAGGACATCTGGTTAAGCAGTGGCGTAAAAAACAATGCCGATAACTATCAACTCGACAAGGCCATTGCCAGTTTCTCGCAAAAAATAAAAGCCTCCGAAAAAAATAAGGTTCGTAAGTTAAATGTGCCCAATTTGCTTAAATATGCAGCTATTGCAGTTTTGCTTGTGGCACTTCCGTTTATGTATTTTTTGGGAAATAAAAATGCAGCGGTTCAGGATTCGTACACAACAATAACCTGTGCTTTGGGCGACAAGTCGAATTTGGTTTTACCCGACAGCACGTTAGTTTGTTTAAATTCGGGAAGTACCTTACGGTTTAACAACAACTTTAAAAAAGGAGTACGTCAGGTATTTCTTGATGGAGAAGCCTATTTTTCGGTGACAAAAGATGCCGAGAATCCTTTTCGGATTAAAACCAACGAGATTGACGTTGAAGTGTTAGGAACTGAATTTAACATGAAAGCTTATTCCGACGAAAAAACAGTGTCGACGACCCTGGTTGAAGGGAGCGTTAAAATTTCGAGCCAGCACCAGGAAACAGTTATAAAACCCGGTCAAAAGCTGGTGTACAGTGTCGATTCGAAAAAAATGGCACTGTACGAACTGGCCGATCTTTCTCCCGAAACAGAATGGAAAGACGGACGTTTGGTTTTTCGTAATGAATCGCTTGGTGACCTTGAGTTTAAACTTGAAAGGTGGTTTGATGTTGATATCGTTTTGGCTGACGAAGCTGTGAAAAAACGAAAATATACAGGAACACTCGAACGCGAAAGTATTTTGGAAGTAATGTCGTATTTCAAGCTTGCACGCTCGGTTGATTACGAATTAGAGGGAAATAAGATTACATTTTTCACAACCAACAAAAAATAAATTGAGAGGACAAATTGTATGAAACGAGCATGTAAAACAATTTCTCCCCGGAGAATAATAAAACAATGCGAGTTACATACTATACAAATAAAAATAAACAATATTAATAGTATGAAATAGCACAATTTTTTATGAAAAAAAGGAGAAGTCTGGAACACTTCCCCTTTTTAAATTAAACCGAAGTTTAACTTTTTTAAAGCATTCAAATTTATGAAATTAAATCGAAAACTCCTGCCCGGATTTTTGGGGAGGAACCAAAAAGTATTGTTAATTATGAAGCTAACGTGGTTTCTAATTTTGGCTCTAACCCTTAACACCTCCGCAACAGTGTGGTCACAGTCAACCAAAATGGATGTAAAAGTGGTCAATTCAACACTGCAGGAACTTTTTACAAAAATTGAAGACAACAGTAATTATCGTTTCTTTTACAACAACGACGACGTTGATGTATCAAGAAAAGTATCGGTTAACGTAAAGGATAAAACTATTGGCGACATTCTGAATGAAGCATTTAGTGAGTTACCTTATTCGTTTACCGAAGTAAACAACAACCTTATTTTAATTGAAAGATCGGAAAAAAGAGGACAAACCGTTTTTGTTGCCGATCAGAAAGAAGGTGTATCGGGTAAAGTAGTTGACCGCACAGGCGGTGTATTACCCGGACTTACTGTAATGGTAAAAGGTACTACAAACGGTACTGTAACCGACGCAAACGGAAAATACTCGCTTAGCAGTGTTAAAGCAGGCGATGTGCTTGTTTTCTCGTTTGTGGGTATGGAAACCAGGGAAATTGTAGTTGCTGATTCTGATGTTATCGATGTAACCATGAGCGATTCTTCAATTGGTTTGGAAGAAGTAATTGCCATTGGTTATGGTACCAAAAAGAAAGAATCGCTAACCGGAGCTATTTCAAATATTTCTTCGGAAGATATGGAACGTGTGCATGCATCAACAGTTAGTGGTGCGTTGGCAGGTAAATTGGCAGGTGTTTCTTTCAGGATGCCCGACGGACGTCCCGGTTCCGGTGCAAGTATTCAGATTCGTAACATGGGTGATCCTTTGTACGTAATCGACGGAATTCAAAAAGATGCAGGACAGTTTAATAACCTGTCGCCAAACGACATTGCAAGTATTTCTGTTTTGAAAGATGCATCGGCAGCTATTTATGGTGTACGTGCAGCAAACGGAGTTGTGGTTGTTACCACAAAACGTGGAAAGAAAGACACCAAAAACACGATCAATGTTGATGCTTACATGGGCTGGCAAAACTGGTCGCGTTTCCCCAAAACAGTAAATGCATACGAATGGCAGCTGGGTAAAGCTTATGCCGATATGAACCTTGGCGGAAGCACAAACATGACTCAGTCCGAATTGGACAAATGGCAGGCAGGTACCGAAAGAGGTTACCAAAATTTCGACTGGTACGATTTTATCATCCAGCCAAATTCTCCTCAGTCATCAGTAAACATTAGTACTTCGGGTGGTTCCGACAAAATTAATTACTACGTGTCGCTGACCCGTTTAGATCAAAATTCGGTTTTAGGCCGTGAGTTTACATTTGGCCGTACCAATTTTCAATCGAATTTAGATGCGCAAATTACAAAACGTTTTAAAATAAGTACTTCGATTAACGGACGTCTTGAAACACGCGAAAACCCAGGTGTTCCCGGTGGTGATGATTATTGGGCTCCTCGTTTTGCCTTGTTCCGCAACCGTCCATACGAACGTCCTTATGCAAACGATAATCCGGAGTACATCAACAACATTGGTCACATGGCCGAGAACTGGGGTTTATTAACCATGGAAAACTCGGGTTATGTACAAGACGACTGGCGTGTTCTTCAAATGAATTTTACGGGAGAATATGATATTCCGGTTGATGGATTAACCTTTAAAGGAACTTACTCGTATTACATGGCCGATCAGGTTTACGACGGTCACGAATATACCTACGATGCGTATTCGTATTTCCCCGAAACGGATGAATACAAAGTTACATTTGCCAACCTGAATCCATGGAGAGAGCGTCGTACCCGTAAATATTTTGAAAACGTGAGTCAGTTGCAGTTAAACTACGACAAACAATTTGGCGATCACAACATTTCTGCAACGGTTGTAAACGAACGTATCGAACGTCGCGAACTGGAAGTTTGGGTGCACTCGGTGCCAAAAACCAATGCACTTCCATTACTGCAATTTGCCGATATGGATACATACAACGACAGAGATGACGAGCAGGCTCGTATTGGTTACATCGGTCGATTTAGCTACAACTACGCCAACAAATATTATCTTGATTTAGCCGGTCGTCAGGACGGTTCGTGGAAATTTGCCGACGACAGACGTTGGGGTTTCTTCCCATCGGGATCGGTGGGTTGGAGAATTACTGAAGAAAACTTTGCCAAAGCTATAATCGGCGAAAGCAGTTTCGATTTAAAACTTCGTGCTTCGTATGGTGAGCTGGGAGACGACAACGTAGGAATTGGTGCTTTCGATTACCGCGAAGGTTACAACTATGCTTCTTCAACCGTAATTATGGATGGTCAGATTGTAAAAGGATCACGCGACCGTGGTGTACCTGTTACATCAATCAGCTGGTTTACTGCAGCAATCACCGATATTGGTGCCGACTATTCATTGTTGGGCGGAAAACTTAGCGGTTCGGTTGATTACTTCCATCGTAAACGCGAAGGTCTTCGCGGACGCAAATACGATGTATTGGTACCAAGCGAACTGGGTTACGATTTACCCGATGAAAACGTAAACAGCGATGCTACTATGGGAGCCGAAACTGCCATTAACTACATCGATAACATTGGCGATTTTAATTATTCGATTGGCGGTAACATTTCGTATGCACGAAATAAATTTATCGAATCGTACAAACCAACATGGGGTAACTCGTGGGATCACTACCGCAACTCAAGAGAAGAACGTTGGGATGGTACTTTCTGGGGATACGAAGTAGTTGGTCAGTTTGAATCTTTCGACCAGATTAACAGCTGGGAAGTGAATAACGACGGGAATAGCAACAAAGACATGATTCCGGGTGATTTAATTTACAAAGATGTAAACGGCGATGGAGTAATTAATGGTTTGGATGAACGTCCGATTGGTTATGCACGCGATAAAAACCCGATCTTAAACTTCGGTATTAACATTTCTGCTGAGTACAAAGGATTTGATTTAAAGGCCGATTTCTCGGGTGGATCAATGTATTCGTACAACCAGGGTTGGGAAATGCGTTGGCCATATCAGAACACTGGTAACCTGTTAAAACAATTCTACGATGACAGATGGCACCGTGTTGATCCGTTTGATTTAAACAGCGAATGGGTTGCCGGAAAATATCCTGCATTGCGTTACAACACCGGATGGCACAATAACTACAATAAGAACTCAACATTCTGGCTAACAAATGTTAGATACTTACGAATGAGAACTTTTGAAGTTGGATACACTTTACCAACTGATTTGATTGCAAAAGTTGGAATGCAAAGATGCCGTGTGTATTTAAATACATATAACTTATTTTCTTTCGACAACTTAAAGAGTTTAGGTGTTGAACCTGAAATTATGGATCAAAACGGTTTGCAATATCCACAAAACAGTATGGTGAATATTGGTGTAAACCTTTCTTTCTAACCTTTAAAACTTTAAAAAGATGAAAAAATTTGTATATATCTTCATAATATTATTTTCCCTGAGTTGGGGGTGTAACGACGCCGATTTCCTTGACAGGGAGCCAACCAATATTTTAATTGACGACCAGATTTGGAGCGATAACAGTTTGATTTTATCTGTGGTTGCCGATTTGTACGATCGAATTCCTGAATTTCAAACCATTAGCAATTGGTGGAATTATGCCGACTTTGATGAAGGTTTTGGTTCGGCTTTTGGCGATTACTGGCGTCATAAAAACTCCGACTGGGGTTATGGCGAATGGTCAATCAATTGGAAAGACTACTATAAATTAATGCGCGAGGTGAATCTTTTTATCCAGAAAGCCGATTCGGAATTAACCGATGATTTGCAGGCTGCTGATAAAGCGCGTTTTATTGCTGAAGGACGTTTCATTCGTGCCAGTATTTATTTCGAAATGGTAAAACGTATGGGGGGAGTTCCACTTATTCTTGAGCCATTAACTTACGATTTTAGCGGCGATCCTTCTTATTTGGAATATCCTCGTTCAAAAGAATCAGAAATATATGATTTTGTAATCAACGAGTTGGAAGCCATTAAAAACGATCTTCCAAACGATGTAAACGTAAAAGGACGTGCAACAAAAGGTTTGGTTTTGGCCATGCAGGCACGTGCAGCTATTTATGCCGGTTCTATTGCAAAATATGGTGCTACAACTCCTAACGTTTCGTTACCGGGTGGCGAAGTTGGAATTCCGGCAAGTATGGCAAACGCATATTATACAAAAGCTTTAAGTGCTGCCGAAGAGTTAATCAACAGCGGAACGTATGCTTTGTACAACAAAAAGGAAAATCTGGCTGAAAACTTTACCAACCTGTTTTTAGACAAAAGCGGAAACACCGAAGTTATTTTTGTAAAAGATTACAAATTACAAAGTGGAAAAGTACAGCCGTTTACCGTTCAAAATCAGCCCTGGTCGAGTGCCGAAGATTTAGAAGGAGGACGTTTAAATCCTTCATTAAACCTGGTTCAGTCGTTCGAACTTTTAGACAATAGCTTTTCAACCTTTGAAACCAACACTACCGAAGGCGACTATGTTTATTACGATAGTCCAAAAGATATATTTGCCGGTCGTGATGCACGTTTGGAAGGAACTATCATTATTCCCGGTTCGAAATTTAAAGGAAAAGAGCTGGATATCTGGGCTGGTTACATCGATGCCGAAGGCAACATTACAACCGGTTCTACTTATGGTCAGCGTAAACATTTCCCAACCGAAGCCGATCCTGAGATTCCTGTTGTGGGTTACGATGGCCCAATTGATGAACTGGAGTTTTCAGCTCAAACCGGTTTTTACTGCCGCAAATTTATGGACACAGCAACCGGTTCAGGTCAGCGTGGTTTAAACAGCGAAGTGTGGTGGGTACGTTACCGTTTGGCCGAAGTGTATTTAAATGCTGCCGAAGCTGCTTTCGAATTGGGTAACACTACAAAAGCTGCCGATTATTTGAATGTGGTTCGTCGTCGTGCCGGTTTTACTACCGATTTAACTTCGGCCGATATGTCATTCGATCGTATTGTTCACGAACGTAAAGTAGAGTTGGCTTTCGAAGGTCACATTCTTTGGGACATGAAACGCTGGCGTTTGGCGCACATCGTTTGGAATGGTGAATCAGTTGATTTAACAAACAATCCGGAGAAAGCCGATGAGGTAAGTAATCGTGTATTTGCATTGTGGCCATACAAATACTATGCGCCCGAAAGTCCAAATCATGGTAAATACATTTTTAAAGAAGTATTGCCAAGAGTGGTGACAAATGCCGACCGCTTCCGTTTAGGAAATTACTATTCGGAGATTAACGATGAAACGGTGAACAACAACAATCTTATTATTAAGAATCCTAATCAAAACTAAAAATGAAGACAAAATTTAAACTGATAATATTAGTCGTAGCAATGGCAGGATTATTTGCTTCATGCGATTACGACAACTACGATGAACCGGGCTCATTTCTTGAGGGAAATATTGTTTACAACGGCGAAGCCATTAATGTAAGCTCAAAAGATGTTTCTTTTCAGTTGTGGGAACCGGGATGGCAAAAAAGTTACCCAATAAATGTTGAGGTAGCGCAAGACGGATCGTATTCTTCGTTGCTTTTCGATGCTCAGTACAAATTGGTAATTCCTTCGAATCAGGGACCATGGAGAACAAAACTCAATGCTGAATCGGGATCGGATACCATTTACGTAAATCTGAATGGAAACAAAACAATGGATATTGAAGTGGAACCCTACTTTATGATTCGTAATGCACAGTTTTCTGCCAGCGGAAGTACTGCTACTGCCACATTTCAGGCCGAGAAAATTATCACAGATGCCGGAGCAAAAAACATCGAACGTGTAAACTTCTACATCAATAAAACGCAGTTTGTTGATTTCCGTTCATCATCTAACGTGGCAAGTGCCGAAATAGGTGGTGGCGACATTACCAATCCTGCATCGATAAGTATGACTTTAACCGTTCCTGAGCTGGTACCGGCTCAAGGCTATGTTTATGGTCGTGTAGGAATTAAAATTCAGGGAGTTGAAGATATGATTTTCAGCCCTGTTCAAAAGATAGATTTATAATGTTTTTTTAGGATTTGAATAGATTGAGGGCTACCCCGGATAGGTATATATAATTGCGGGTAGCCCTTTTTTTTTCATTCTGATGTGTACTTTAACCTGAACCTTAATTCAAAAACCATGATTAAAAATTATTTTACCATTCTGCTATTGGCAGTATGTATGGCATTTTCATGCACAGAAACAACCAAAGAACCTTTAACACCGGATACTAAAAGCGAACTACGTGCACCCGCTTATCCGTTAATTACAATCGATCCATACACCAGCGCATGGTCTTGTACCGATCAATTATTCGATGCTCCCGTAACTCATTGGACAGGTAGAGCGCATCCAATAATTGGTGCCTTACGAGTGGACGGAACGGTATACCGCTTTTTGGGCAAAGAAGTGATACCAAAAACCTATTTGTTGCAAATGGCAGGTGGCGGCCCCTGGGAAGGAAATTATGTAAATGAGAAACCATCAAAAGGATGGGAACAAATTGATTACAATGCCGACTCGTGGAATGTGGGCCGGGGAGCTTTTGGTACCGAAGGAATGCCCGTTTGCAATACACTTTGGGATACTGAAGACATTTGGGTTCGCCGCGAATTTACCTTGCCCGAACTACTGGATGAAGGCGACATTTCGCTGATTTACTCGCACGACGATATTTTCGAATTGTACCTAAATGGTGTACAACTGGTAAAAACTGAATACGAGTGGCACAACAATGTGGAGTTAAAAATAGATCGCAATTTATTACGCCCGGGCCAAAAAAATGTAATTGCAGCACATTGTAATAATCGCATTGGCGGAGGTTATGTCGATTTTGGCATTATTCAGGACAATGAACAAACCGAAGTTTTCGACCAAATGGCAGTGCAAACAAAAGTGGCACTAAGCGCTACTCAAACACAATACAATTTTATGTGCGGCCCGGTTGATCTGCAAATCGAATTTGTATCGCCGTTGTTACCCGAAAACCTTGATTTGTTGTCGCGACCAGTTAATTACATCAATTATAAAGTTGTGGCAAACGACAAGAAAAAACACGATGTACAGATATATTTTGAAGCTACACCCGAGTGGGCAGTAAACGATTTTAGCCAGGAAGTAACGGTAAACAAAGGTAAAACCAATGGAATTAATTACGTAAAAGCAGGAACAACCGAGCAGCCCATACTTCAAAAGAAAGGCGATAATGTTCGGATTGATTGGGGGTACTTTTATTTAGCCGCAAACGGCACGCCTGAATCGTCGGTTGAAATTGGCGGTTACAACAGCACAAAATTACAATTTGCCGCAGAAGGAAATATATCGGCAGGTGTTGACGAGTATGTTTCGCAAATGTCGAAAACAATGCCGGTAATGAGTTTTGTCGATCAACTGGGTGAAATTACAAGCACGGCAAAAAAAGGCTATGTAATGATCGCTTACGACGACATTGAGTCCATTCAGTATTTTGAGCAGAATTTAAAAGGCTGGTGGACAAAAAACGGACAGGTAAGCATCGAAAATGTTTTGCATAAAGCAGTTGTGGAATATCCCGAAATTCTGAATCAGTGCAATTCATTTGATAAAAAATTGTGGGACGAAACTGTACAGGCCGGTGGTAAAAAGTATGCCGACCTGTGTGTTTTAGCATTCCGCCAGAGTATTGCCGCCCATAAATTGGTAAAAGATACGCAGGGAAATATTCTGTTTCTTTCAAAAGAAAATTTTAGCAATGGTTCTATCGGAACGGTTGATGTTACTTATCCTTCTGCTCCTTTGTATTTGAAATACAATCCCGATTTGTTAAAGGGAATGTTGAATCCGATTTTCTATTATTCGGAAAGCGGAAAATGGAAAAAACCATTTGCAGCGCACGACGTGGGAACTTATCCAAGGGCCAACGGTCAAACCTATGGTGGCGACATGCCGGTTGAAGAATGCGGGAATATGCTGATTTTAACCACAGCAATTGCAGATGCAGAAGGAAATGCTGATTACGCCGAGCAGCACTGGGATGTATTAACGGTTTGGGCCAATTACCTGATGGAAAATGGTCTCGATCCTGAAAACCAGTTGTGCACCGACGATTTTGCAGGACACTTTGCACACAACACCAACCTTTCGGTAAAAGCGATAATGGGAATTGCCGGATACGGAAAGCTGGCAGAAATGTTGGGAAAAACAAAGGTTGCTGAGGAATATACCACAAAGGCAAAATACATGGCGCAGGAGTGGATAAAAATGGCCGACGACAGCGATCATTATCGTTTAACCTTTGATAAACCGGGCACCTGGAGCCAAAAGTACAACCTGGTTTGGGATAAACTACTTGGGCTGGAAATCTTCCCTGCCGATGTGGCACAAAAAGAAGTGGCTTATTACCTAACCAAACAAAATACCTACGGTTTGCCACTGGACAACCGCAAAGAGTACACCAAATCAGACTGGATTGTTTGGACTGCAACGCTGGCCGACGACAAAGCTACCTTCGAAAAGTTTATCGACCCTGTACATAAGTTTGTTAGCGAAACTCCCGACCGCGTTCCCATGTCCGACTGGTATCAAACCACTGATGCAACTCAGGTTGGATTTCAGGCACGTTCGGTTGTTGGTGGGTACTTTATAAAGTTACTGGAAAAGTAAAAGTTTCATAATAGCCAAATAAAATATACAGCAGGAAGACATGGAGATAATAAATCAAAATAGTTTTCCTGCTGTTTTTTTTAGCTAATCTTTAGCAAAAACCTAAAAGGGGAATTGGTTTCAGATCTTATAAATTCCATGTAAATTAGAACAAGTTTAAAGTGTCAACACGAAGGAATTTTGAAACGCAATGAGTACTTGAAAGAAATACCAGATGAAAACAATAATTGGATCACACATTCGGATTTTGCTTCTATTTTGTGCTGTTATGTTTTTCAACGGACATTCAGAAGCACAAACAAACCTGTCGCCCGACCAGATTAAATTTGTAAGGCAGGGAGTTCGCAGGTTCATTTTCGATGAAAGTCAGAAAATACCTCTGGCGGGTTTGTATCCCTCAGAAATTATAGGAATGTCAGCCATGTATCCAAGCACTTGTTATTCAGATGTTCAGGCTGATATACGACTTGAGAATAAACAGTTGCAGTTTAGTTCAGACGAAGAATCAAAGCTGGCGGTTTGGTTTGGAGGATTCAATCCCTTTGCTACGTATACCATCGATCTGGCATCGTGTGAAGGACAGGGCGAAATTGGTTTCGAATTTTCCGATCCAACAAAAACGGAACAGTATTTTGTCACTCTTCAGTATAACGAAAAACAAATTCTGGATGTGAGGCAAAAGTATATTAAGGATTCCAAAGAGCTTGTAAGCGAGTCGATTCTTACTAATAACAAGGATTTGAATAACATCGAAGGAAAAATCATACTGCAAATGCTGGGAAGCGGTTTTAACTTATTTATGCAAAACAATGGTTTGCCTGTGGCCATTGCACAATCTGATTTTGCTCAGTTCGTTGATTTGCGCCAAAAGAAATACATGCAGTCATTTCAGTCAAATTTGTACCTGGGTATTGCTGAAGGAGGACTTTCTATTAATAGAGTCGAGTCGGCGTTAAGCTCCGGAATGGGGCTGGCCGACATTCGTGCAATTACCTACGAAGATGGCGAACCAATTTTTGATCAGGGACGCTTGTGGTACACCATGAGTATCAGGGGACGCGCTTTGCCCCAGCATATTCAGGGAGTTTTTAGTTTAAATCCTACCGTTTTTGATCTTCGTTTCGAGGGAGTTATTTTGTTTGATCGCGAGGATGGTTTACTTCGAAATGAAATAGCTTCGCATATATTTTACGATCGGAACGCGAACACTTGGAGGGGATTAACCACCGGATTTAGTGCCTATGCAAACCCAAACGAAAAAAAGCAGTTGCTTGCCATTGAGAGCAAAAATGATCCTCGTTTTGGTTTTTCGGTAATGCATGCTTCTCCGTTTGGAATGGTTGGCGATATTGAAGATCCGCATATTTTGTTTGACACAGAAGCTCAGAAATGGAGAATGCTCACCTGCGAGAACAACAACGGGTATAAAGCCATTCTGCTCGAGTCGGATGAATGGGACAAGAATTACCAACGAATTGCCGGCCCAGTAAAATACAATTCAACCGGGACTTCCATTCAGAAAATTGGCGACAAACGCTATTGTTTTTCGGGGAGTCAGGATCGTAAAATTTACATCTATTCGTATCCCGATTTAATAGAATCAGGCACTCTAAACATGGATTTACCACCCTGGGATGAAACATCGGGAACACGAGTGTGGCCCAATGTGGTTCAGTTGCCCGAAGGCTACCCATTTCGCTACCTTGCTTTAATGATGGACCGATTTAATTATCCGGAATTAAAAGGCCCCAACTGGACTTATGGAGCAGTGTATCTATACCACGGATTCGAGTAGTTTCAATTGGAATTTGCTTCAACGGTTTGGAATTAAATCACTCAATGCCGCAGAAAGCAGTTATGAATTCTGCATTTCGTACTCTGATTAAAAGTCAGTTTTTTTGGGCAGAAGTAGATAAGTAATATTTTTTGCCTGTAAATACAGGGTTTTTGGTATAAAAAGCATCATGTAAGTAACAAGCAGTGAAATGTGTCACGCGATGCATTACTTGCATACCGTTTTAAACAATGTTAAATAGAGATACTGAATAAAGCCTGGAAAGAATGGGCTGAACAAGTAGGCATTAAAACCGAATCCAACAACTAATTTTCGTGTCGGGGCACGAAAACATTTTAAAACCTATAAAAGAAAATTGAATGCGAAGATTGAGTTTTAAACAAGTAGTACTGATTATTTTAGCCGGGCTGGCTGTTTCGTGCAGTCCAAATCAGGAAATGGTGAGAAAGTCGCCAACCACAGAAATTAAAGCACCTGCATATCCACTTATCACAATCGATCCATATACATCTGCCTGGTCAATGGCCGATCAGCTGTTTGATGTGCCTGTGAAACACTGGACCGGAAAAACTCAATCGCTTATTGGAGCAATTCGTGTTGATGGGAAGGTTTATCGTTTTTTAGGAAAAGAAGATATTCCGCTTCAACCTTTGGTGCCAATGGCAAAACAAGAAAAATGGGAAGGATCTTATACTTTTTCTGAACCAAAAACAGGATGGGAAAAAGTAGATTTTAACGATAAATCATGGAAATCGGGTAAAGCCGGTTTTGGTACTGAAGGAATGGAAGATGCCGGTACTGTTTGGGATACAAAAGAAATTTGGGTGCGACGTGAGTTTGTTTTGCCCGAATTGAGTGCAGGAAATCAACTGTACATTGTGTATTCTCACGACGACGATTTTGTGCTTTACCTGAATGGTAAAAAGCTGGTTGATACCGGTGCAAGTGCACGAAGTATGGTTGTTCTTAAAGTTGACGAAGAATTATTCAACAAAAAAGGGACAAACGTAATTGCTGCTCATTGCCTCGATCGGGGAGGTCTGGCTTATGTCGATTTTGGTATTTTCAGGGAAAACGACCGCAAAGAAGTATTTGCAAATACAGTAGTTCAAAAAAGTGTTTCACTTTCGGCAACGCAAACACATTACAGTTTCCAGTGTGGCCCGGTTGATTTAAATCTGCAATTTATTTCGCCTTTGCTACCCAACGATTTGGATTTGTTATCGCGCCCCGTTAATTACATCAACTACGATGTGCATGCAAACGACGGCAACAGCCATGAGGTACAAATTTATTTTGAAGCCACACCCGAGTGGGCTGTAAACGAAACTTTTCAGGAAGTGGAAATTTCAAAAGGCACAAAAAATGGTATCAACTATTTAAAAGCCGGAACAACCGAACAAGCTGTTTTGGAGAAAAAGGGAGACAATATTCGAATTGACTGGGGATATGTTTACCTGGCTGCCAAAGAAGCTGACCAAACAATAATGGCCATTGGCGATTATTTTAAAGCCAAGGAAAATTTTCTGAAAGAGGGAAGTATTCCGGCAGGAGAAAACGAAAGTAAGGCAGTAATGACACAGGCAATGCCGGTTATGGTAACTATTGATAATGTTGGTTCGGTGTCTTCTAAACCGGTAAACAACTACCTTATGTTGGCTTATGATGATATTGAATCCATTCAGTATTTTGGCGACAATTTAAAAGCATGGTGGACACAGGATGGTACCCTGAACATTGATGATGCTTTAAAAATGGCAGTTTCGGAGTACACTTCCATCATGAATAAATGTGCCGAATTCGACAAAAACCTGTGGGATGAGACAATGGAAGCCGGAGGTAAAAATTATGCCGATTTGTGTGTGTTGGCTTTCCGACAGTCGGTTGCGGCACACAAGCTTGTAAAAGATAAACAGGGAAACATTTTGTTTCTTTCAAAAGAGAATTTCAGCAACGGATCGATTGGTACGGTTGATGTTACCTATCCGTCGGCACCGATGTATTTAAAATACAATCCCGATTTGTTAAAGGGCATGCTAAATCCAATTTTCTATTATTCTGAAAGTGGTAAATGGGCCAAACCTTTTGCTGCGCACGATGTGGGTACTTACCCAAAAGCCAACGGGCAAACGTATGGTGGCGATATGCCGGTTGAAGAATGCGGAAACATGGTAATATTAACGGCTGCCATTGCCGCAATGGAGGGAAATGCTGATTATGCAGCCAAACACTGGGACGTATTAACTACCTGGTCGAACTACCTGATGGAGAACGGCCTTGATCCCGAAAACCAACTTTGTACCGACGATTTTGCCGGTCACTTTGCACACAACATAAACCTTTCGGCAAAAGCGATTATGGGAATTGCCAGTTATGGGCGCCTGGCCGCAATGTTGGGAAAAACGGATGTGGCTGAAAAATACACTGCAGAAGCGAAAAAAATGGCTCAGGAGTGGATGAAAATGGCCGATGACGGCGATCATTACCGCTTGACTTTTGATCAGCCCGGAACCTGGAGCCAAAAGTACAACCTGGTTTGGGATAAGCTTTTAAACCTGGGAATTTTCCCGAAAGAGGTGGCGCAGAAAGAAATCGCTTATTACCTGACCAAACAAAATACTTACGGATTGCCATTGGACAACCGCCGCACGTATACCAAGTCGGACTGGATTGTTTGGACTGCAACTTTGGCCGACGATAAAGCTACTTTCCAGAAGTTTATTGATCCGGTACATAAGTTTGTTACCGAAACTCCTGATCGCGTTCCAATGACCGACTGGTACGAAACACCCGATGCAACTCAGGTTGGTTTTCAGGCACGTTCGGTAGTTGGTGGCTATTTTATCAAACTTCTGGAAAAATAAATTTTCGTAACAATCGATTGGCAAAACTGCTGTATGAAGAGAGATAATACAAGATATAAAGTGTTCGGAATTTTCCTCCTTTCGATATTTGGATTTATGGTTTCTGCTCAGCAAAGCGGAAGTCAGAAAGTACCGCTTGGTGATCCGTTTATTCTTTATTCCGAGGGACAGTATTACGCCTACGGAACGCACGGGAGTGATGGAATAGAGGTATATACTTCTGATGATTTACAAACGTGGGAAGGTCCGGTTGGAGCGCATAACGGATATGCATTGCATAAAAACGACGTGTGGGCAGACCAATGGTTTTGGGCCCCGGAAGTGTATCGCGTAAATGATAAATTTTACATGTATTATTCGGCCAACGAGCACATTTGTGTGGCTACTTCCGATAGTCCTTTGGGGCCCTTTGTTCAGAACAAAAAGCAGGCTATGATTCAGGATGAAAAGTGTATCGACAATTCGCTTTTTATTGACGATGACGGAACGCCTTACCTCACATTTGTACGCTTTACCGATGGCAATAACATTTGGATAGCTGAACTGGAAAACGATTTGATGACTTTAAAAATGGAAACACTTCGGCCTTGTATTCATGTTTCTCAGGCCTGGGAAGAAGAATGGGCAAGGGTAAACGAAGGTTCTTTTATTGTAAAGCAAAACGGAGTTTATTACATGAGTTATTCAGCGAATCATTTTAAAAGCCCGCTTTACGGAGTAGGTTTTGCAAGCGCGAAAAATATAATGGGACCCTGGGAGAAATTTGAGGGAAATCCAATTCTGCAGAAACCGGCCGGACTTGTTGGAGTGGGGCACAGTGCCATGTTTAAAGACAAGGATGGCCAGCTAAGAATTGTTTTTCACGCCCATCAAAGTAATTCCGAAATTCATCCGCGTTGTATGCACATTGGAACGGTTGGTTTCGAAATGGAAGATGGAAAAGAAATAATGACAATTGACGATGATTTTATAACACCCGTTTTGAAGTAAAAAAATGTAAGTGTTACGCCATGCTTTAGCTTGGCGATAAGGATTATGAGGAGAAAAAGGCTTTAGCTGTTATTCTTAAAGACAATTAGAGGCTAAAGCTGATTGAAATTCAATTATTTTATCACCGGGCTGAAGCACGGTGTAAAAGGGAAAAAATAATACAGAATGCTAAAAACACTATTAACACTACTCGCAATACTTTCCCTTTCGGGATGCAGCAAATCAGAGGCTTTGCCGGAAGATACAGTGAAAACAACTTTTCAAAATCCGGTGTGGGATGGAGCCGATCCGTGGCTTGTAAAACACAACAACGAATACGTTTATTGTTATTCGGCCAACAACGGCATTGCCCTTTCTCGCTCTAAATTCATGACCCAAAAAGGCGAGTTAAAACAGATTTGGCGTGCACCGGAAAGCGGTTGGAACCGTGCCTGTGTATGGGCGCCCGAAATTCATTTTATAGACGGACACTGGTACGTTTATTATGCCGCCGGTGTGTCGGGTCCTCCTTTTATTCATCAGCGAACAGGCGTTTTACGTTCAAAATCAGATGGTGTTTTTAGCGACTATGAAGACATGGGAATTCTGAATACAGGTGATTTTCCGGATGACCTTTCAAAAAATATCTGGGCCATCGATATGACCGTATTTCAGCTCAAGGGAAAATTGTACGCTGTTTGGTCGGGGTGGATCGAACAAAAAGATACCGATGCCACATCGCAGCATTTATACATTCAGGAAATGGAAAATCCGTATACTTTGAAAGGAACCCGTGTGTTGCTTTCATCGCCTGAGCAAAGCTGGGAAACCGGTGGCCCGCTTGATTTGAACGAAGGACCTGAAGTTTTGCAAAACGGTGATGATGTTTTTGTGGTTTATTCCTGCCGCGAATCGTGGTTAAAAGAATATCGCCAGGGAATGTTGCAATTAAACAGCCCGGATGCCGATCCTTTAAATCCGGCCAGCTGGACAAAAAAAGGCCCCGTGTTTGAGGGTAATTCAACCGTTTTTGGAGTGGGGCACTGCTCGTTTGTAAAATCGCCCGATAATACCGAAGACTGGATTATTTATCACTCGAAAAAAACAACCGAGCCGGGTTGGGATCGCAACGTTAGAATGCAGCCTTTTGGATGGAATCCGGATGGAACGCCTGATTTTGGACGGGCAATTCCTGCCGGGAAAGCACTGGACAGGCCTTCGGGTGAAGTAGAAATAGAAGAAAATCAAACAAATCAATAAAAATTAGAAATGAAACAAAGTATCTATTTGTTGGTGGCATTGCTTGTATTTGGAGTAGCCTGCCAGTCGAAAAAAGAAACGAAGGATGAACAAACAGTAGTTAGCGAAAAGGCTGCTACAAAATGGACACAGGAACAGGCCAACGCCTGGGGAGCTGAAAATGGATGGTTGCGCGGATGTAATTTTAATCCGAGCACGGCCATTAACCAGCTGGAAACCTGGCAGGCTGAATCTTTCGATCCGGAAACCATCGATCGCGAATTGGGCTGGGCCGAAGGTATTGGCATGAATTGTATGCGCGTATACCTGCACCATGTAGCATGGCAGGTGGATAAAGACGGATTTAAAAACCGCATGGATCAGTATCTGACCATTGCCGATTCGCACGGTATAAAAACAATTTTTGTGATTTTTGATGATTGTTGGAATCCAACTTACGAGGCCGGAAAACAACCCGATCCAAAACCGGGTGTTCATAACTCGGGCTGGGTGCGCGATCCGGGTGAATTGTTTTACAGCGATCCGTATTTGGTTGATACGCTTGAAGTGTATGTGAAAGACATTCTAACAACATTTAAAGACGACGAACGAATTGTATTGTGGGATTTGTACAACGAACCGGGTAATTCGGGTTACGGGAACAAATCAATGCGTTTGCTGAAAAAAGTGTTCGACTGGGGTTGGGAAGTTCGGCCAAGCCAGCCAATGTCGGCCGGTGTTTGGAATGCAAGTTTAACAGACCTGAATACATTTCAGTTAAAAAACTCAGATATTGTAACCTACCACAACTATGAAGGACCTGCGCCACATCAGGCAGCAATTGATTCGTTGAAAAAGTACGAACTTCCGATGGTTTGCACCGAATACATGGCACGCCGCAACAACAGTTTATTTACGAACATTATGCCTATTCTGAAAAAGGAAAATGTAGGTGCTATTAACTGGGGTTTGGTTGATGGAAAATCGAATACAAAATACGCCTGGGACGAGCCAATCGCCGATGGATCGGAGCCACCACTTTGGTTTCACGAGATCTTCAGAAATGACGGAACTCCTTACAAACAGGAAGAAGTGGACTTAATTAAAAGTTTAACGCTGGGCGAGTAGTTTCGGCATAAAAGATTCTTCGGAAAAGCATCGGGGAGAAGAAATTGTGAATAAACAGCTTCTCTTTTCACCCTTTTTGTTGGTTTTTGTGCCAATATAAAATAGAGCTCAATCCGATACGAATTATATATAAATAAAAAGAAAACTGGTGTGAGCAAAAACACTCGCATCAGTTTTTCAAAACCAGTTAAATGGAACAAAAACAGGAGGAAGCTTGCCTGATAAAAGCTTAACTTTAACAGAATAATTTATACCAACTAAAATGAAACTGAAAGTAAACCTCTTTTTGGGATTTCTGATTGTGTTTTTGGGTGCTTGTCAGCCTAAAAGTGAAGGATTAAAAATTGAAAATCCATTACCGGTAGAGTTTGGTGACCCGTATATCTTAAAAGCTTCGGATGGAATATACTACATGGTTGGAACCGGAGGTGTAACTGATGGTTTTAAAATGTACTCATCTACCGATTTAATAAACTGGAAAGACGAAGGTCGAATCTATCAGGGAAATACAAAAGAATCGTGGGGTATCGCTAATTTCTGGGCACCGGAGCTTTACGAATACAAAGGAAAATTTTATTTATTATTTAGTGCCGACTGGCGCGTAAACCCAACCGGCGAATTGGAAAATTTCCGCATTGGAGTAGCTGTTTCCGACTCACCTACAGGTATGTATAACGATTTGTACGACCGCCCTATATTTGATCCCAGGTATCCGGTAATTGATGGAAACCTTTTATTTGAAAATGATAAAGTTTACCTCTACTATTCGCGCTGCTGTTACAAAAATCCGGTAGAAAGTGAAGTTTCCACCTGGGCGCGTGCAGAAGGATTATTTGAAGAAATTGAAGAAAGCTGGGTGTACGGTGTTGAAATGGCGGCAGATTTTTCAGGGATTATAGGTGAGCCAGACTTGCTTCTTCGGCCGCCACTAACAATGGATGATAAACAAGCAGAATGGGAAAGTCGCTCAGTTACTTCGGGTGAAGTAAACCGTCGCTGGACGGAAGGCTCTTATATTTTTAAAAACAACGATTTGTATTACATCATGTATTCTGCTAACTTTTTTGGCGGGAAAAACTATGCGGTGGGTTATGCCACATCCACATCGCCGCTCGGCCCTTTTCAAAAGGCAGCTAATAATCCGGTATTACAAAAAAATAGCGAGCAAGGCGGTACAGTTACCGGAACCGGTCATAACTCGGTTACCATGTCTCCTGATGGCAAAAACAGACTTTGCGTATATCATGGACGAACGCTGGAGAGTGGCGATCAGCGGGTCGTTTTTATAGATAAAATGGAGGTAACCAAGGATGGAAAACTAGTGGTTTACGGACCAACAACAAAGAATTAAATTTAAACCAATTAAACTGAAATAATGAAACGTATAAAACTTTCTATTTTACTGATATCTTTTAGTTTTTTAATTTTCTCGTGTAGTCAAAAACCGGCTGAACCACTTACTTGTGGCAACTTAAAAGCGGAAGATTTTCAATCTACTGTTAATGGAAAAGCAACAAATTTGTATGTGTTGCAAAACGGCGATATTACAACGGCAATTACAAATTACGGAGGCCGCATAGTAAGTTTGCTCGCACCCGATAAAAATGGAAAACCTGGCGATGTTGTTTTGGGTTTTAAAAGCATCGGTGATTATTTAAGTGCCAACGAAGTTTTTCATGGTGCATTAATTGGCCGTGTTGGAAACCGCATTGCCAAAGGTAAATTTACGCTTGATGGCGTTGAATATACACTTCCAATTAACAACGATCCCAATCATTTACATGGTGGTCCCAAAGGTTTTCACAACCAGGTTTGGGACGTAAAATCGGCAAACGATACCTCAATTGTTTTAAGTTATTTGTCGAAGGACGGAGAAATGGGTTATCCCGGAAATTTAAGTGTTGAAGTAAAATATACATTGAATTCAAAAAACGAATTGCTAATCAATTATTTGGCAACTACCGATAAAAGTACGCCTGTAAATCTGACCAACCACGCATTTTTTAACCTGCGCGGAGCAGAAAAAGGAAGCATAAACGAGCACCTGCTCACCATAAATGCCGACTTACTTACTGCTGTTGATTCTACCTTAATTCCACTGGGCGAAAATGTTCCGGTTGATGGAACTCCTTTCGACTTCAGAACAGCAAAAGCCATTGGCAAAGATTTAGTTTATGAAAAAGAAAACCAGCAATTAATAAATGGCCTGGGCTACGATCATGATTTTGTGTTGAACAAAGAAAAGGCAGACGAAATGACACTGGCAGCAACCGTTGTAGAACCAGTTAGCGGACGAAAAATGGAAGTTTTTACCGAGGAACCTGCGCTTCAGTTTTACGGTGGCAATTTTATGGACGGATCGGATACAGGCAAATACGGAGAAACATTCGATTTCCGCGAATCATTTGCGCTGGAAACACAACACCTGCCCGATTCTCCGAATCAGCCACAGTTCCCCGGCATTATTTTAAATCCGGGTCAGGAGTACAAAACAATGTCGATTTACAAATTCAGCACTCAAAAATAAGCGATTATGAAATTTCGTACGCTACTACTTATATTGGTTTTTATTGCGGGGACTTATGCCCTGCAGGCACAAAAATATACAGTAAAACCTGTACCTTTTAACAAGGTAAAAATTAACGACAACTTTTGGGCTCCACGTTTGGAAGCGCACGCGCACACTACTTTGGAGACGTGTATTACACAAACGCAGGATTCAACCGAGCGCATTAACAATTTTGCAAAGGCGGCCGGCGTAATGGAAGGCAAACACGAAGGAATTTATTTTGACGATTCGGACGTGTACAAAGCCATGGAAGGAATTGCGTATTCGCTCATAAATAATCCGAATAAAAAGAACGAGGATTTGCTCGACAAGTGGATCGGTTTAATTGCCAAAGCTCAACAACCCGATGGTTATTTGAATACATTTTATACGCTGAATCATCCAACAGAACGATGGACCGACATGGAAAAACACGAGATGTATTGTGGCGGACACATGATTGAAGCGGCAGTGGCACATCATAAAGCAACAGGTAAAACATCGTTTTTGGATGTGGCTGTAAAGTTTGCCGATTACCTTGGAACTGAATTTGGCCCCGGTAAAAAACACTGGGTGGCCGGTCACGAAGAAATTGAGCTGGCGCTGGTAAAATTATACCACGAAACCGGCAATAAAAACTACCTCGATTTAAGTTACTGGATTCTGGAAGAACGCGGTCACGGACATGGCCGTGGCGAAATTTGGGACAAACAACACTGGGGTGCTGCGTATTGCCAGGACGATGTGCCGGTTTCTGAAATATCGGAAATAAAAGGACACGCGGTGCGTGCCATGTACTTGTTTACCGGAATGGCAGATGTTGCCGCTGAAAAGGATTTGCCGGGTTATGTAGCTGCTCTCGAACGCGTTTGGGACGATGTGGTGAACCGAAACATGTACATTACCGGAGGAATCGGTAGTTCGGGATCGAACGAAGGATTTTCGGAAGATTACGATCTGCCAAACAAAACAGCGTATTGCGAAACCTGTGCATCAATTGGTATGGTACTTTGGAACAACCGGATGAATCTGTTCTCGAATGATGCAAAATACGTTGATGTGATGGAGCGTGCCATGTACAATGGTGTTTTGTCCGGTGTTTCGTTGGATGGCGATTTATTTTATTACGTCAATCCGCTTGAATCGGATGGCGACCACCATCGTCAGCGTTGGTTTGGCTGTGCTTGTTGCCCAAGTAATATCTCGCGTTTTGTACCATCGGTTGGCAATTACATTTACCTGGCGGGAGAAAACGAACTGTTTGTAAACCTGTACATCGGTAACACCGCAGAAATTGAAGTGGGAGCAACAAAACTGGAAGTAAGCCAAAAAACAGCATATCCCTGGGACGGAGAAATTGTGCTGAATATCGATCCTGAAACTCCTGCCGAATTTGCAGTGAATATGAGAATTCCGGGTTGGTGTAAAACCTTCGGTCTTTCTGTAAATGGCAGTGAAATGACGGCCAAACAATCCGACAAAGGTTATGTAGCCGTAAATCGTAAATGGAAAAAGGGAGACAAAATTTCCCTGAATCTTGATATGCCGGTTGAAGTTGTTGCAGCGCATCCAAAAGTTACTGAAAATACTGGAAAGAGAGCTGTTCAACGCGGCCCGGTTGTTTTTTGTCTTGAACAAACCGATCAGAAAAACATCGATTTTGATGCTGTTGCCATCAATTCTGATTCCACTTTCAAAACAAAAAAGGCCTCCGGAAAATTAAAAGGAATGACTCAGATTGAAAGCACTAGCGGAACAGAAAAATTGATCTTCTCGCCTTATTTCTCATGGAATAACCGCGAACCCGGAAAGATGAAAGTCTGGGTAAATTACAACGAATAATACGATCGGAATTCAATGGAAATAAGAAAAGGAATACAATCATAACATCCTAAATCATGTACCCATGAAAACCACAATTTTTGCAAGTATGTTTCTGATGCATTTTGTCGTATTTGGTCAATCCGATTATAAAAACAGA
Source organism: uncultured Draconibacterium sp. (assembly GCF_963675585.1). Classification (NCBI taxonomy): domain Bacteria; kingdom Pseudomonadati; phylum Bacteroidota; class Bacteroidia; order Marinilabiliales; family Prolixibacteraceae; genus Draconibacterium; species uncultured Draconibacterium sp. The sequence goes on along the minus strand of NZ_OY776414.1, from coordinate 4,240,106 downwards.
ATGATATTTCCTGATTTTGTGCAGGGGAAAGTATTCTTTAAAGATGGTACTGCAGCTTTGGCTCCGTTAAATTACGATACATATGAAGAAGAAATGATTTTTAATAACAACGGAGAATTTATGGCAGTGGCAACGCCCCAAAACGTGGCAAAGATTATGATACAAGGCAAAACTTTTGAATGGCTGGAAGGCGATGTTTTTCTTGAAAAAATAGATACAGCTGGTTTTGTAATGTACCGCCGAAACCGAAACCAATTGATGTCGAAAGGAAAAGGTATGCCTTATGGCGGGGTGTCGAGTAACGCTGCAGTTAGCACTGTGTCGCGGTTGCCACATGGGGCCGAAGCGCAAGCAAAGGATTTGACGATTGATGAGGAATTTGAATTGACGCCGGATAATTTGTTTTATGCGAAAACAGGTAACAGTTTCAAAGCTTTGATTTCGGCAAAACAAATCGGGAAAGCATATGATTTTGATGTCAAAGAATTAACGAAATACATAAAAGCTGAAAAAATTGATATGCAACAAATTCAGGATGTGGTTCAAGTTATTCAACATTTCAAAAACGGAAATTAGAAATTATGAAAATACCTTCATATTATTTGGCTCAGGTTGCTGTGTTTAACACATTTGTTAAAGCAGGCGAATTTGTCGGAAAGATGAAACGTTTTGCCCTGCAGATTTTTGCTTTGGTCTTTGTGGCAGGGATTGCACTTGTTTCGTGTGCTCCTCAAACAAAAAAGGAGGCCGTTAGTACATACACAAATCCGGTCATTCGGGGCGATTTCCCCGATCCGTCGATAATCAGGGTGGGCGATACCTATTATGCGGCCGGCACCAGTTGCGATTTTGCGCCCAATTATCCAATTTACGAATCAAAAGACCTCATCAACTGGGAAAGAATAGGATCGGTTTTTAACATTCCGCCGGCATGGTCGTCGGATGATTTTTGGGCACCCGAGCTGTATTTCAAAGACGGAACATTTTTCGTGTATTACACCACCAAACGAAAAGACAACCGAATTGCCTGCATAGGTGTGGCAACTACAAAAGACATTCGCAAAGGGTTTACCGATCACGGAATTATTATCGAATGGGGCGAAGAGGCCATTGATGCCTTTGTTTTTCAGGATGACGATAAAAAACTCTACATTACCTGGAAAGCTTATGGTTTAACACAGGGCCGCGACATAGAAATTCTGGCTTCGGAACTGAGTGACGACGGAATGCATTTGATTGGCGAACATTTTACGCTTACCGATTTTGAAAAAGGCTGGCACGGTGCCGGCGACGAAGGGCAGTGTTTGATAAAACGCAATGGATATTACTATATGTTTTATTCGGTTGGAGGTTGTTGCGACAATCGTTGTGATTACCGCGTTAGAGTTTCCCGGTCTAAAAATTTAAGAACGGGCTGGGAGCAATATCCGGAACCTATTCTGCAGGGTGGTGAAGTGTGGCGTTGTACCGGTCACGGAACGCTGGTTAGCACTGTCGACAAACGCTATTTTTACATGTATCATTCTTACAATGCTACCGATTTTGAATACATTGGGCGGCAAGGGATGATCGACGAAATGTTCTGGAACGAGGAAACCGGCTGGCCGTATTTTAAAAATGGTACAGCTTCGGTTAGTGCTCCGGTGCCTTTTCCAAATACCACACAAAAAATAGATTCGGTTTTCGAAGATGACTTTTCCACCGATAAAAATCTGTTTTTCTGGGCCTGGGACATCAATTATCAGGAACCAAAAATAAAAGTGGCCAATGGCGAACTAACCATAAATCCAAAACGAAATGGAGTTAGTTTTCTGGGCCTGCGACCAAATACCGGAAATTATGATTTGTCGGCAGAAGTGATTCCGGGCGATGAATGGAGCGGTATTGGTATTTACAGCAACGAAACAAATTTCCTGACTTTAGCTGTAAATGAATCAAAACTTGTGCTTTGTCAATTAAAGAACGGTGAAAAACAAATTTTGGCCGAGGAACAAATCAACAAGGCAGGATCGGTATTTTTAAAATACGAAGCTGTTGCCGGGCGTTATTTCCAGTTTTTCTGGTCGGAAAATGGCGAAGACTGGATTCCGGTAAAAGCAGGAAACGACTACCAGGTTGACGGAACTTACATTGCTCAGTGGGGCTATTCGCCACGTGTTGGCTTTATTGTTCAGGGGAAAGAAGATCATTCGTTTCGTTATTCAGAGCTAAAAATAAACTACAACTACTAAAACATTAAACCTAAAAAATATGACGATCAAAAAAATTACAACACTAACGCTGGCACTCGTTTTCGTGTGTTTGTTTTCGAACAGTTTTGCTCAAAAACGCACAGGCAACAACCACAATCCTGTTTTTGAAGGTTGGTATGCCGATCCCGAAGGGATTGTTTTTGACGATGAATACTGGATTTTCCCAACCTATTCAGCTCCATACGAAGAACAGATTTTTATGGATGCCTTTTCTTCAAAAGATTTGGTGACCTGGAAAAAACATGCTTCGATAATTGATACTGACGAAGTAAAATGGGCCAACAAAGCAATGTGGGCACCGGCAATTATCAAAAAGGGCGAGAATTACTTTTTGTTTTTTGCTGCCAACGATATTCAAAGCGACGATGAAGAAGGTGGAATTGGAATCGGTATTTCAGACAAGCCCGGCGGCCCGTACCGCGATTACCTGGGAAAACCGCTTCTCGACAAATTTCACAACGGTGCGCAACCCATAGATCAGTTTGTTTTTCATGACAAAGACGGACAGTATTATATGATTTACGGAGGGTGGAGACATTGTAACATTGTAAAGTTAAAAGATGATTTTACCGGATTTGTGCCTTTTGAAGACGGTACTGTATTTAAGGAAATTACACCCGAAGGTTATGTTGAAGGGCCGTTTATGTTTATCCGCAACGGTAAATATTATTTTATGTGGAGCGAAGGCGGCTGGACCGGTCCTGATTACAGTGTGGCTTACGCCATCGCCGATTCGCCGTTTGGCCCTTTCAAACGTATCGGGAAAATTCTTAAACAGGATCCGAATGTGGCAACTGGTGCTGGGCATCATTCTGTAATAAATATTCCGGGTAGCGATGAGTATTATATCGTATATCATCGTAGACCTTTAGGAGAAACCGATGGTAATCACCGCGAAACCTGTATCGATCGAATGTACTTCGACGATGACGGGACGATAAAACCGGTAAAAATTACTTTCGAAGGAGTAAAAGCGAAAACTGTAAAATAGAATTCGGAACGTACAATAACTTAAACCAATGAAACATATTTGTATCCTTACGTTTGCATTTATTTTGCTCTTTTTTGTTTCGTTCGGAAAAGAAAAAAGAAATCAATACTACATAACCAACCAGGCTCCATTAAGCGCACAACCATACACCGCTTTACCCATTGGTGCTATTCAGGCCGAAGGATTTTTGCACGAAATGCTTAAAATTCAGGCAGAGGGTTTAACCGGAACGCTGGACAGTGTTTACGAATTGGTTTGTGGCGATAACAATGGCTGGCTGGGCGGAACCGGCGATGGCTGGGAACGTGGCCCTTACTGGCTCGACGGTTTAGTGCCGTTGGCTTATCTTTTAAATGATGATGCCCTTAAAGCCAAAGCTCAAAAATGGATTGAATGGAGCATTAATAACCAGCAGGAAGACGGTTATTTTGGTCCGCGCCCATTGCCGGAAAATTACGAAGAAATTCCGGGAACACAGCAGGGAATGCGAAACGACTGGTGGCCAAAAATGGTGATGTTGAAAGTATTGCAGCAATATTACATGGCCACGCAAGACGAAAGAGTACTCACTTTAATGGATAAGTATTTCAGGTACCAGTTAAAAATGTTACCTGTAAACGAACTTGGCTATGTAACATTTTGGGCAAACCGTCGCGGTGGCGATAACCTGGCGGTTGTTTACTGGTTGTACAACATCACCAAAGAAAAATATTTGCTCGATCTGGCCGAAATTATTCATCAGCAAACCTATGACTGGACCGGTGTTTATTCGGGAAATGTAATTCGTACGCTAAATCCGCTGCCCGAATTGCATTGTGTAAATGTGGCGCAGGGATTAAAGGAGCCCATTATTTATTACCAGCAACATCCTGAAGAAAAATACCTGGAGTCGGTAAAAAAAGGTCTTTTGGCGTTAAAAGATTGCCATGGATTTGTAAACGGAATGTACGGCGGCGACGAACGTTTGCACGGGAACGATCCAACGCAGGGCTCCGAGTTGTGTTCGGCTGTAGAAATGATGTTTTGTTTCGAAAACAGTATCCCAATTACCGGCGATGTGTATTACGCCGATTACCTGGAGAAAATCGCTTACAACGTGTTGCCAACGCAAAGCACCGACGATTACATGCGCAAACAGTATTTTCAGCAGGCAAATCAGATAAAAGTTAGCGACGATGAACGTAATTTCTTTAACGATCGTGAAGGAAGAAACGTATTTGGAACAACTACAGGTTACCCTTGCTGTTTAACAAATATGCACCAGGGCTGGCCAAAATTTGTACAAAACACCTGGTATGCAACTGCCGACAACGGCATTGCAGCACTCGTTTACGGACCCACTAAAGTTACTGCAAAAGTAGCCGGCGGGCAGCAGGTTACAATTACCGAAACAACTGATTATCCATTCAAAGAAAATATCAACTTTAAAATTGAAACGGCCACAGAAGTAAACTTTCCGTTTCATTTGCGAATTCCTGAATGGTGCAAATCGGCAAAAATAGCCGTTAACGGAACGGTTCAGGAAGTAGTGCCTGAAAATGGCATTGTGGTTTTAAACCGTAAATGGAAATCGGGTGATAAAGTGGAATTGAATCTGAGCATGGATTTCAGGTTTTCGTACTGGCACGAAATGTCGCTGGGAATTGAGCGCGGGCCGCTGGTGTATGCCTTAAAAATTAAAGAAGAGTGGCGCGAAGTAACAAAGGAAAATTACGACGATACTTTTTGGGAAGTTCTTCCAAAATCGCCCTGGAATTATGCCATTTGGGAACAAACGGTTCGTAATTCAGATTTTAAAATTGAAGTAGCCGATAAAGTGGAAGCCAATCCGTGGAACCTGGAAAATGCTCCGATTACGCTTACAACAAAAGCCCGTCGTTTGCCCCTTTGGAAAGAGGAAAGAAACATGGCTGGAAAAACACCTTCACCTGCGTGGCCATATCGTTTGGTGGAAAAAACAGAAGAGGAAATTCAGTTGATTCCTTATGGTTGCACAACTTTAAGGATCTCACAATTTCCGGTATATAATCAGTAAAGAAATAGAAATAATCAATCAACTAAATAAAATAGAAAAGTAATGAAAAGGACTTTAACATTCCTTGTTTTAGGATTGCTGTGTATAACTGCTTTTGCACAGTGGAAGCCGGCAGGCGAAAAAATTAAAACGGCCTGGGCCGAAAAAATAGATGCAAACAATGTTCTTCCCGAATACCCTCGTCCAATTATGGAACGTGGCGACTGGCAAAACATGAACGGACTTTGGGAGTATGCCATTACCAAAACCGGAGCAGCACAACCTGAAAACTTCGATGGTGAAATTTTAGTTCCTTTTGCTGTTGAATCAAGTCTTTCGGGAGTGCAGAAAACACTTGGTGCCGAAAATGAATTGTGGTACAAACGTTCGTTTACTGTTCCTTCAACCTGGAAAGGCAAAACCATTTTGCTGCACTTTGGAGCTGTAGACTGGAAATCAGACATCTGGATTAACGGAATAAAAGTGGGAACGCACAAAGGCGGATATACGCCATTTTCGTTTAATGTAACTCCCTTTTTGAATAAATCGGGCGAGCAGGAAGTGGTAGTAAAAGTTTGGGACCCGTCGGATAAAGGATATCAGCCACGCGGAAAACAGGTGAGTAAGCCCGAAGGAATCTGGTACACTCCTGTTAGCGGTATCTGGCAAACCGTTTGGTTGGAGCCGGTTGCCGAAAAATACATCGAAACCGTTCGCACTACTCCCGACATCGACAATCAGCGCGTTACGGTTGAGTTGATCACAAAAAATACGGCTTACGCCGATGTGTACGAAGTGCTTGTAATGGATGGTAACAAGCAGGTTGCAAGTGCAAAAGCATCTACTTGCCAGGCACTTGAAATTCCTGTTCCGGAAGCAAAATTATGGGACACCGAAAATCCGTTTTTGTACGATCTGAAAATTAAACTGATGAGTAACGGGAAAGTAGTTGATGCGGTAGACAGCTATTTTGCCATGCGTAAAATTTCAACAAAAAGAGACGAAAACGGCATTGTTCGTCTGCAGTTGAACAACAAGGACCAGTTTCAGTTTGGCCCGCTCGATCAGGGCTGGTGGCCCGATGGATTGTACACTGCGCCAAGCGATGAAGCTTTAAAATACGACATTCAGAAAACCAAAGATTTCGGATTTAACATGATTCGCAAACACGTAAAAGTGGAGCCGGCACGCTGGTACACACATTGCGATAAAATGGGAATGCTGGTTTGGCAGGACATGCCAAGCGGTGACCGTTCGCCACGTTGGCAAAACCACGAGTATTTTACAGGAACCGAGTTGATTAGAAGTGCCGAATCGGAAGCCAATTACCGCGCCGAGTGGAAAGGAATTATGGATTACCTGTATTCAAATCCATCGATTGTTTGCTGGGTACCGTTTAACGAAGCCTGGGGACAGTTTAAAACCGAAGAAATTGCAGAGTGGACAAAAGCTTACGACCCAAGTCGTTTGGTAAACCCTGCCAGTGGCGGTAATTTCTACACCACCGGCGATATGCTCGATTTGCACAATTATCCTGGACCGGGAATGTATTTGTACGATGCACAGCGCGCAACTGTTTTGGGCGAATACGGCGGAATTGGTTTGGCGCTTCAAGGACACCTTTGGGCCACCGACCGCAACTGGGGCTATGTTCAGTTTAAGAATTCGAAAGAAGTTACCGACGAATATGTGAAGTATGGCGAGGAGCTTTATAAAATGATAAAAGCCGGATTTTCAGCCGGTGTTTACACACAGACTACTGATGTTGAAGGCGAAATAAATGGTTTGATGACCTACGACAGAAAGGTGATAAAACTGGAAGAAGACCGCCTTCGTAAAATGAATCAGAAGATTGTGAACGCTTTAAATGAGTAGAGTTTAGATTTATTTAATAGTTTTTTTGTAAGGAAAGAAATCTCCGTGAATTATATTTGCGGGGATTTCCCTTTTTTAAAATCACTAAAAGTTATGAGAAAAGTAAGATTTATTTCGATGGTACTGTTTTTTAGCCTTTTTGTATCGTTGGTACAGGCTCAAAACATGCAACCCGTGGATTATGTGAATACATTAATGGGAACAGATTCAGAGTTTAAACTTTCAAATGGGAATACATATCCAGCCATTGCATTGCCATGGGGGATGAATTTCTGGACTCCCCAAACCAACGAAATGGGCAACGGTTGGGTGTACGGTTACGATGCCGATAAAATTCAGGGTTTTAAACAAACCCACCAGCCAAGTCCGTGGATAAACGATTACGGTCAGTTTTCGCTTTTCCCTTTAACCGGCGAATTAAAAATTGAAGGAAATAAAAGAGCCAGCTGGTTTTCGCACAAAGCCGAAACAGCAAAACCACATTACTACAGTGTATATTTGGCCGATTACGATGTGGTAACCGAAATTACGCCAACCGAGCGTGCTGCCATGTTTCGTTTTACCTTCCCCGAAAACAATGAGTCGCGCGTTTTAATTGACGCATTTGACCGTGGTTCGTACGTAAAAATTATTCCAGGCGAAAATAAAATTATTGGTTACACAACCCGCAACAGTGGCGGTGTTCCCGACAATTTCAAAAATTATTTTGTGGTGGTTTTCGATAAACCGTTTGTTGAAGCAAAAGTATGGAGCAAAGATGCAGTGCTTGAAAATGTGAGCGAATTACAAGACGACCATGTTGGTGCTGCCATTCAGTTTAAAACCCGCAAAGGAGAAAAAATTCATGCACGCGTGGCTTCATCATTCATCAGTTACGAGCAGGCCGAACGAAACATGAAAGAATTGGGTAACGATACGTTTGATGAAGTAAAAGCCAAAGGCGAGGCAATCTGGAACAAAGAACTTTCGAGAATCGCCGTAGAAGGCGGTACCGACGACCAGATAAAAACATTCTACTCGTGTTTGTACCGTGTATTGCTTTTCCCGCGTAAATTTTACGAGTTCGATGCAAACGGCGATGTGGTTCATTACAGTCCGTACAACGGCAAAGTGCTTCCGGGTTATATGTTTACCGACAATGGTTTCTGGGATACTTTCCGTGCGGTGTTCCCATTCTTTAACCTGATGTATCCTTCGTTAAACGAAAAAATTCAGGAAGGTTTGGCAAACGCATACAAAGAAAGTGGCTTTTTACCCGAGTGGGCAAGTCCGGGCCACCGCGATTGTATGATTGGCTCAAACTCGGCAACTTTAATTGCAGATGCCTACTTAAAAGGAGGCCGCGGTTACGACATTGAAACACTTTGGGATGCATTGATTAAAAACACGGAAAACGAAGGGCCGATGAGTTCGGTGGGTCGTTATGGTGTTGACTATTACAACAAGTTAGGATATGTGCCATACAACGTTGGTATTAACGAAAACGTAGCCCGAACACTGGAATATGCTTTTGCCGATTTTTGTATTTACAAACTTGGAAAAGAGCTTGGAAAACCAGAGAAAGAGATTGAAATTTTTGCGGAGCGCAGTCAGAACTATAAAAATGTATTCGACAATGAAAGCAGTTTAATGCGTGGCAAAAACGAAGATGGTAATTTTCAGGCACCATTTAGCCCGTTTAAATGGGGCGACGCATTTACAGAAGGAAACAGCTGGCACTACACCTGGTCGGTTTTTCACGACATTGAAGGTTTAATCGGATTAATGGGTGGCAAAAAGGAATTTGTAAGTATGCTGGATTCAGTGTTTGTGGTTCCTCCAATTTTCGACGACAGTTATTACGGCGGAACCATTCACGAAATTCGTGAAATGCAGATTATGAATATGGGAAACTATGCGCACGGCAACCAGCCCATTCAGCACATGATTTATTTGTACAACTATGCCGGCGAACCCTGGAAAACTCAGAAATGGGTGCGCGAAGTTATGAACCGTTTGTACACTCCGCAAGCCGATGGTTATTGTGGCGACGAAGACAATGGTCAAACTTCGGCATGGTATGTATTTAGCTCGATGGGATTTTATCCGGTTACTCCGGCTGTTGACGAATATGTGTTGGGAGCTCCATTGTTCAAAAAAATTACCGTAAGTCTTGAAAATGGCAAAACCATTGAAATTAACGCACCCAAAAACAGCGCAGATAACCGCTACATTCAAAACATCGATTTTAATGGCAAAGCGTATGGTAAAAACTATTTTAAATACGATGACTTGCAAAAAGGAGCAAGCATTAATTTTGAAATGGGTGACCAGCCAAATAAAAAACGAGGTACAAACGAATCGGATTTTCCGTATTCATTTTCAACCGAAAAATAAGTTTACAAGTTTATCGGGGGAGTGTTTAAAGCGCTCCCCCGATATTTTTTTACGGAATCTAATTCGTACTTTTTAAATTAAACCTATTCCATGAAAACCAACCTGATACTTATAATATTACTGGTATTTTCCCTTCATTCATTCGCCAAAGGCCCTGCCGACCTTGTAAAATATGTGAATACATTGCAGGGAACGAATTCAAGCTTTGAATTAACCCGCGGAAATACCTACCCAACAACGGCCTTGCCGTTTGCAATGCATACCTGGACACCCCAAACCGGAGTTAATGGCGACGGCTGGAAATACCAATACCAGAAAGACTCCATCCGTGGATTTCAACAGGCACATCAATGCAGTTCGTGGACCAATGATTACTGTGTGTTTTCATTGATGCCGGTTAGCGGCGAATTGGCGCTCGATCAATTTAAAAGGGCTGCTGCTTTTAGTCACGATAACGAAATTGCCAAACCAAATTACTACAAGGTAGAACTTGATAACCGGATTACAGCCGAAATGTCGCCCACCGAACGCGGTGTGCATTTACGCTTTTCCTATCCCAAAAAAGGGGGATCGTATCTTGTTTTGGATGGATATACCGGAATGAGCCAGGTGAAAATAGAACCGGAGAAAAACCGGGTTGTTGGGTATGTGCACAATGGTCGTGGATTAACTGATAATTTTAAAAACTACTTTGTTATTCAGTTTGATACTCCCATTCGTGAATTTGGTACCTGGGAAAATCAAAATACGAACAAATGGGCTGGCGAAACTCAAAGAGAAGGCAAAGGAGTTGGTGCATGGTTTCGTTTTGATGACGGAGTAAAAGTGCAAGCCAAGGTTGCATCATCTTACATTAGTCCGGAGCAGGCAGACCTTAACCTGGAACGGGAACTTGGTAATTTTAAAACGCTGGAAGAAACAAAAAATGCAGCGGGGGAGATTTGGAACAAACACCTAAACCGCATTTTAGTGGAAGGTGGAACAGAAGCGGAGAAGGCTACTTTTTATTCGTGCTATTTTCGTGCAAGTTTGTTTTCGCGTGCTTTTTTTGAATTGGACAAGGACGGTAAACCGTATTATTTTAGTCCTTACGATGGACAAATTCACTCGGGATATATTTACACCGACACAGGTTTTTGGGATACTTTTCGTGCACAATTTCCACTAAATGCACTAATGTATCCTACCATGCACGGCAGGTATGTAGCAGGTTTGCTCGATGCTTACGATCAATGTGGCTGGTTGCCTTCCTGGTCGTTTCCGGGCGAAGCCGGCAGTATGATTGGAAATCATGCTATTTCGTTGTTTGCCGATGCCTGGGCAAAGGGAATTCATACTTTTGATCCGAAGAAAGCACTGGAGGCCTACTATCACGAAGCTACCAACAAAGGGCCGTGGGGACCGGCAAACGGACGTCACGGCTGGAAAGAATATTATACACTTGGTTATGTGCCGTATCCAAAATACCGTGAAGCAACGGCAAAAACGCTCGAATATGCCTACGATGATTTTTGTGGAACCGCTTTGGCGCAAATGACGGGTAATACGTTTTATGCAAACATCTTTTCACGGCAAATTTTGAACTACAAAAATGTGTTCGATCCTTCGGTTGGATTTATGTGCGGCCGCGATGAATCCGGAGACTGGAAAGCAAATTTTGATCCTTACGAATGGGGAGGACCATTCACCGAAGGAAATGCCTGGCATTACCTCTGGTCTGTTTTTCACGATGTGATGGGACTTGTAGATTTATTGGGAGGGAACGAGCAATTTGTAACAAAGTTAGATTCAGTTTTTTCGGTTCCGAATACTGTAAATGTGGGGACTTACGGAGGAAAAATACACGAAATGACAGAAATGCAAATGGCAAACATGGGTCAATACGCACACGGAAATCAGCCCATTCAACACATGGTATATTTGTACAATTATGCCGGGCAACCCTGGAAGGCGCAGAAATGGGTACGAACGGTAATGAGCAAATTGTATAACGCCACCGAAAATGGTTACCCCGGCGATGAGGATCAGGGACAAACTTCGTCGTGGTATGTGTTAAGTGCGATGGGATTTTACAGTGTTTGTCCGGGTACTACAGAATATGTTTTGGGAAGTCCGGTTTTCGAAAAAGTAACCATTACTTTGGAAGACGGAAAGAAGTTTGTGATCCGGGCTGAAAATAACAACCCGGAAAATGTTTACATTCAGTCGGCTAAATTGAACGGTGAAGTCTATTCAAAAAACTTTATCTATTTTAGTGATATTGTTGCAGGAGGTGAGTTAAAGCTGCAAATGGGAAAGAGTCCCAACTTAAACCGGGGTACGAAAGAATCGGACTTTCCGTATTCTTTTTCAAACGATTAGAGCCTCTTTTGAAGTCTGCCATCGGCAAAAAACTGATGGCAGACTTTTTTAATTTTGATGGGGCAGTGTTTTTTAAATCGTTTAATTTTAATAACATTGTTGGCTTTGAGCACGATCTAATGAAAGAGCAAAAGCAGACAAGTTTAAAGTTGAATAGTTTATCCTCCTTTGAAATGTTTTTCAAAGAAAACTATCACACAGCTTGTTTGGTTGCCTTGCGTTACATAAAAAACCAGCAGGAAGCTGAGGACGTTGTACAGGAAACTTTTCTGTATTTGTGGGAAAAACGAAATCAACTTGAGATCAGGCAAAGTTTAAAGCAATATTTTTTACAGGCAGTTAAAAACAAGAGCATCAATTTTGTAAATCGTGAAAGAAAATTTCATGAAGTTATTAATGAGGAACTGGATATGACTCTGAGTTCCGATTCCGATGAAAATTTCTCGAAGGAAGAGTTGGCCGTTTTAGTCTCAAAATCGATCGATAAATTGCCGTCTCAGTGTAAACGAATATTTTTAATGGCCTACGTTGATAACCTCACTTACAACCAGATAGCCGAATCGCTGGGGCTTTCAAAAAACACAATAAAAACCCAAATGGGTATCGCATACAAACAATTAAGAGAACACTTAAAGTCGTATTTTTTGCTTCTGTTTGTATATCCTTTAAAACGAATTTTGCGCTAATCTCACAGTTGATTACATCAAATTTTATTACGTATTCAGTTTTTTTTTGAAAAAAGTTGAAAATAACTTCACCCTCTTTTGAGGGTTTTGTGACTAAACAATAGAATGAAAGAAAACATCCAAAATAAATGGGAGGAATGGGCATCGAACCTCCATGGAGAAAGTGATGCTGCTGACACAAACCTGAGCTCGGATGAAGCGAGCGATAAAAAAGCGGTTGAAAGCATTTTTGAGCTGAGGGGAAATGTAAGCAAGGCCAGGCGTTTAAAAGCTGAAGACAAGGCCTGGGCAGAGCTAAAAAAACAACTTGTTCCGCAAAGGTTTTGGCAGGAATTTTTAAAATATGCTGCCATTGTGGTTGTTTCGTTACTGGTTGGTGGTTCGGCCTTTTGGACGTATACAACGTTTAATGAGCCGGTACCCGTGTTTGCCAGTATTACTGCACCCAACGGGCAAATTTCGAACGTAACCTTGTTCGATGGAACAAATATTTGGTTAAATGCCGGATCGACGCTAAAGTACACTCAAAATTTTAATACCGCTACCCGCGAAGTGTTTCTCGAAGGTGAAGCCTACTTCGACGTAACTAAAGATAAAGAACGCCCTTTTGTGGTAAATGCCGGGAAATCGCAAATAAAAGTGCTGGGAACAGTATTTAATGTAAAGGCGTATCAGAACGAACCCAAGGTTGAAACAGTGCTTGTTGAAGGAAAGATTGAGTTTTCGGCAGGAGGCAAATCAATTCTTGTTGATCCGGGAGAGCATATTTTGTATACCGAAAACAGCAACCGGATAGTTAAAAAAGAGGTAAACACTGCCGATTACACCGCCTGGAAAGGGGGAAAAATCTATTTCAACAACGAAAGTTTACTGGAACTTACTTTGCAGCTCGAAAGATGGTACGAAGTTAAATTTCAATTTACCGGGGAACACATTAAAAAGTACAGGTTTACAGGTGTTATCAACACCGATAAAACGCTTGATTATACCTTGAAAATCATAGAAGCGATAAATAAAGTAGATTTTGAATTTAATAACGAACAAATAAAAATAGTGGATAAAAAATAAAAAAACCGGAATATGCTTGCAACAAATTCCGGTCATTAATTAAACCTAATACTTGTCCTTCACAACGAGTATTAGAAAGTATAAAACTCAATACAAATTTATGAAAAAAAATCATTTTAACCCGAGAGGGAGGTTAAGGTATTTTTCACCTAAACTATTGTTACGTATGAAACTAACAACTTTTCTTTTTATGCTGGGTATTTTTGCCGCTACTGCGAATTCATTTTCGCAGGAAAGCCGCTTTGACCTGAAGTATAAGAATGTTACAATTCAGGAGGTACTGGATGAAATTAAATCGAAAAGCGATTTAAATTTTTTCTTTAGCAATGATGATTTCGATGTTACCCGAAAGGTAAACCTGAAGGTAAATGATGCATCGATTGAAGATGTTTTAGACCAAATTTTAAATACTGATGAGGTTAGCTATAAAATTATAGATAACGCAGTCATTATATTAAAACGCGATGCAAACGAAACGTTTAAGGCGCAGCAACAAAATGCGGTACGTGGTAAAATTACGGATAAGAATGGACAGCCTTTACCGGGTGTAACCATTTTTATTAAAGGATCAACCAGTGGTACAATTTCCGATATTGATGGAAATTATATTCTGAAAGACATACCCGAAGATGCTACAATTGGTTTTTCATTTATAGGGATGATTTCTCAGGATGTTGTTGTTGGAGGAAGAACCAACATCGATATTGTATTGCAGGAAGATGTAATTGGGGTTGAAGAGGTTGTTGTGGTTGGTTATGGTACCCGTCAGAAAAAGAATCTGATTGGTGCTGTTGATCAGATCAATTCTGGAATTATCGAAAACCGACCGGTAAGTAATGCTTCGCAGGCTTTACAGGGAGCTTCGGCAAACCTTACCATTCAGCAACGAAGCATGAATCCGAACGACAATAGCATGAACATTAATATCCGTGGTATTAGTACCATGAATAACAACGATCCTTTGCTTGTTATCGACGGATTAATTACCGAAATGGAAAGTTTAAACGAACTGAATCCTGCGGATATTGAAAATGTATCGATACTTAAAGATGCCGGTAGTGCTGCCATTTACGGTTCGCGCTCGTCAAACGGAGTTATTCTGATTACAACCAAAAAAGGTACAAAATCAGGTCGTCCGGTGGTACGTTTTAATATGATGGCGGGTATGCAAGATCCAAATGTATTGTACTCGCCGGTAAAAGGATACGAAAATGCAATATTGAAAAACCAGGCCTGGATCAATGGCGGTTCTTCTCCGGTTTATTCTCCTGCGGAAATTAGGGATTTACAGGAAAATGGCGATGGAGAGTGGTTTTTGGACGGCATTCTGCAAAGTGCATTGCAACAAAATTACAGTGCCAGTGTATCGGGCGGAAGCGAGAATTCTACCTACATGATTTCGGCCGGTTATTACGACCAGGAAAGTAACTTTGTGGGAGGTTACGGTGCCGAACGATACAACTTCAGAACCAACCTGGTAAACGAATACGGAAAGCTAAAGTTAAGTGCCTTGATGGCGTACAACCGAAGTTTGCAAAATGCGCCGAACTCAAGTGCCGGAACTTTAATTGTGGATGGCGGACGTATTCCGAATTACTACAACTATAAAATGCAGGCCGAAAACGGAAATTACCTGATTAACGATGTGCTTTCGGAATTTAATCCGCTGGGAGTACTCGAAGCCGGTGGTTTTCAGAAACACGATAACGACAACTTTTTGGGAAGTTTAAACATGGAGCTTGAACTGGCAAAAGGTTTTTCGGTAAAAGGTTTGGTTGGTTTGGATTTGAGTGCAAACCACAGGTACATAAGAGGATTGGAAGTGCCTTTTTATGCCAGCGAAACAGCAACTATTCCAAGTTCGTATGCCAATAAAACACGCAACACCGAAGATTACAACGAGAAAAAGTACGTGCTGAATTCTCAGTTCATTTTAGACTACAAACGTACATTTAGCGAAGACCATAACGTAAATGGTTTTATTGGCGTATCGAATGAATCGTACACCAGGAAGGCCAACGAAATTAAGATGCGGTACACCGACCGTGATTTAGGTCTGCCCGAATCGGAAACTGAAATTGATCCGACCAGTTACAATACACCGGCACAAACGCAGGAGCGCAGTATTTATTCGTTGTTTGGTCGCGCAGGCTACAGTTTTAAAGACAAATACTACGGTGAAGTGAGTTTCCGTTACGATGGTTCATCAAAATTTGCCGAAGATTTTCGTTGGGGATTTTTCCCATCGGTAACCGGTGGCTGGCGTTTGTCGGAAGAAAACTTTATGACCACTTACAAAGAAAAAGTAGGTGATTTAAAACTACGGGGATCGTATGGTATTTTGGGTAACCAAAATGTTGATGATTATTCTTATTTCACTACTTACTCGGTATATACCAACTCGTACGGTTTTAACAACAATGCCGTTTCGGGAACCGGATTCGATTTTGGTAACAGCGAACTGCGCTGGGAAGAATCGGCCAACTTTAACGTTGGTTTAGACGGAACCTTCTTGGACAACAAACTTTATGTTTCCTTGGATTATTTCAATAAGATTACTTCAAATATTCTTCTTACACCAGTTGTTCCAACGGTATTTGGAGGTGCGGTTGCCAAAGAAAATGCCGGTAAAATGAAAAATCAGGGATGGGAAGCAACCATTGGATACCATGCAACCACCGGAAAAGTACGTCACGATTTTAAATTGGTTTTGGCTGATTCGAAAAACGAAGTGACCGATTTTGGTGGAAACGAACAAATCAACTCGAGCGACCAGATGCAAAAAATTATCCGCGAAGGAGAAGCACTTGGTTCTTATTTTGGATACAAAACCGATGGTTTGTTTCAAAGTTACGAAGAGATTGAAAACAGTGCTCTGCCAATTGGAGCAACCGTTCAGCCCGGCGATGTAAAATACCTGGATTCAAATAACGACGGTGTAATCGATGACAAAGACCGTCAGGTTTTAGGAAATGCTTTTCCACGTTATACCATTGGTTTTACCTACGATTTAACCTGGAAAGGATTTGATTTCAGTGCTTTGGTACAGGGAGTTGGAAAACGTGATATGTTTTTACGCGGAGAATTGGTTGAGCCTTTTCACTCCAACTATTCGTATGTAACTTATACACACCAGCTCGACTTCTGGACTCCGGTAAATCCCAATGCTGAGTGGCCGCGTTTATCGTCACCAGGCTCGGCATCGAACACCAACAACTACCAGAAAAGTTCCGACATCTATTTGTTTAATGCAGCCTACCTGCGTTTAAAAAATATTCAGTTGGGTTACACTTTACCAAAAGAACTGACAGCAAAAGCAGGCATTCAGAAACTGCGACTTAGCGTAAACGCGCAAAACTTACTAACGCTCTCTAATGTGTCATTTATCGATCCTGAATCGACAGAGTTTGGCAATAACATGGGCGGTGCAGGCGGTACCGGAGCGAACAGTGGTAGAAACTACCCAACACTTAGGTACTATGGATTTGGAATAGAATTAGAATTTTAAAAAAGGAAGATGATGAAAAAGAAATTCTTAAAATATAGTGCGCTCGTTACAGGTTTGTTTTTACTCTTGTTTACATCGTGTAACGACTTAGATCTGGCGCCAACAAACAAATTTACAGAAGATAATTATTGGACCAGTCCCGAAAAAGCCAACATGGTTTTAAGTATGGCTTACAGTCAGATGCTTAACAGCGGCAACTTCTTTAGTAACGAAGCTTTGTCCGATAATATCTACGAAGGTCGTGGTTCAAGTTCCGAAAAAGCAATTTCTTCAGGACAAGCCGATGCTTCAAACGGACGTTTTTCAGGCGAATGGCAAAGTTGCTTTGGAGGCATTAAAACCTGCCATACTTTTCTTGAGAATGTTGACCGAATTCCGGATATGGATGAAACACTGAAAATGAGAATGACTGCTGAGGCACGGTTTATCAGGGCATTTTTGTTTTTCCGATTAACAACGTGGTTTGGCGATGTGCCCTTGTTTGAAACGGATTTAACTTTGTCCGAATCAAAAGAAATTGCACGCACCCCACAAGCCGATGTTTTGGCCTTTATTCGCAGCGAGCTGGATGCAATTGTTACCATGCTTCCTACAAAAGATGAATATGCCGATGACGATAAAGGACGAATCACCTCGGGTGCGGCAATTGCCTTAAAAGCACGTACTTATTTGTACAGCAACGATTGGGATAACGTTATTGCAAACTGCGAGAAACTTATCAACTCAACTTCGTACGGCGAATATGAATTGTTCCCATCGTACGAAGGAATATTCTTGCCCGAGAACGAATACAACGATGAAGTAATTCTTGATTTAGGATATGTTCCTTCGTTAAGAACCTGGGGCGAATATTACGACTATGCACCGCTTTCGGTGGGAGCAAGGGTAAATGCTTTGGCACCTACGCAGGAACTGGTTGATGATTACATCATGTTAAACGGAAGAACCATTGACGCTGAAAATTCAGGCTACACCGAAACAGATCCATACAAAAACAGGGATCCAAGGCTTTCGGGAACCGTGGTTTATCATGAGTTTGAATGGAAAAAACCCGATGGTTCTACCCAAACAATTTACATTAAACCGGGCACAGCTCCCGACGAGTCGGCTGCCGTTGATGAATACAAAGGGCAGGGTACAAACTCAACCGCTACCGGTTATTACATGCGTAAATACTACGATCCGCAATCGCTGGCTAGTTTCTCTTCGGGCTTAAATCTTATTTTAATTCGTTACGCCGATGTACTGTTAATGTACGCCGAGGCTAAAAATGAACTGAATCAGATGAATGAAAGCGTTTGGAACAGCACCATTCGTCCCTTGCGCGAGCGTGCCGGTTTTACCGATACAAATGCACTGGCGTATAATTCAGAATGGAGCAATTCTGATCTTCGGAACATCATTCGCAGAGAACGTCGTTCGGAATTGGCGTTGGAAGGCTTGCGCATTTTTGATATTCGTCGCTGGAGAACCGCTGAAGATGTGCTAAACGGATATCCGCATGGTGCACAATACGGCGACCCTGCTATCGACAATGGGTACATTCGTTTGGACGAGCGCAAATTCAACGGCGAAAGAGATTATTTGTGGGCGATACCACAATCACAAAAAGACATTAATCCAAACCTTGGCCAAAACACCGGCTATTAAAAATTCAAATAAACTTTAAAGAAAAAAACTTATATAAAATACATTGATTATGAAAACATTATTGATAAAATTCACCATATTATTTTCAATTGTTTTAGCATTCAGTTCATGCGATGACGAAGAATTGAGAGATACCCGTGTTACAGCAGTAAATATGCTTTACGAACCTGCCGACGCAAAATCTATCATACTTCAGAGCTCGGCCTCCGCTTCGGTTTATTTCGAGTGGGAGCCTGCAAAGGCTGAAGACAGTGGTATGGTTTTATACGAAGTAGCCTTCGATGTTGAAGGTGGCGATTTTTCAGCACCAGTTTATAAAATGGCTTCTGATAACAACGGGGGTTATAATCATGCAACCGTAACACACAAACAATTGAACAAAATTGGTGCAATGGCAGGTATTGGTTCTGCTGAAACAGGTAAATTAATCTGGACCGTGTTTTCGTCGAAAGGTGTTAACGAGTTAAAAGGTGCCGAAACCAGAACAATGACAATTACCCGTTTGGCCGGTTTTGCTGACATTCCTGTTGATGTGTTTGTAACAGGAGCCGGTTCTGAAGGTGGTTCAAATATTGCTGATGGAAGTGTTATGAAAGCAATTGCACCGGGCGAATTTGAAATTTATACCAAACTGCTTGCAGGCGAGCCTTACTATTTTACCGATGCAACTTCGGGAACTCCAAGACAGTTTTATGTTGACAGCAACGTAATTAAAGAAGGAGAATCAAGCAGCACGGTTGCCACAACAGGTGTATACCGAATCAACATCGACTTTAATACCGGTGCAACTGTATTTACCGAAATTCTTGATTTGCATTTGTATTTTAGCCCACTTGGTGAGAACATATTCTCACTTGATTACATTGGTGATGGAGTTTTTAAAGCAAGTAGCCAACCTATAACTTTCAAACAAGAAGGTTGGGGACGCGACGAGCGTTACAAGTTTACCATGGATATAAAGGACAGTGAAGGAAACGAGAGTGTAGAATGGTGGGGAACCTTAAATTCAACCGATGGTCGTCCTACCGGTAACGACGAGTATTTCTACATGACAAAGGTTCCTGAATCGCAGTGGGACGATAAGTGGAAATTTGATGGTATAATGGATTTGGCTTTGGTTGATGTATTTGCATACTTCCAGGCAGAAGGCCCTTATACACACAATGTAGTTAAAGTTGGTGATCAATAGATAGATTTTTAAATGAATTGGGGCAGGATTTTCCTGCCTCAACTCTTTTTTAGACCGTATGAAAATGATTAAAAAATACTGTTTTTTTCTGGCTGCAACTCTTTTGTTTTTTCAGGCTTGTAGCGAAGGTGACAATCCGATTGTTGAAGAGGAAGAATATACAATAGACTGGAGTGCAGTTGCCGATAGTAGCAGCGAAAAGCTGATAATTACCTATTGGAATGCAGCCGACAAATGTTTTAATTTTACAAATACGGGCGAAAAAAATTTCCAGTACTGGCCGCAGGCGCATGCCCTCGATGTAACAATTGATGCCTATGAAAGAACACACGATAACCTTTATCTAACAACAATTAATGAATGGTACGATGGGGTGAAGGCGCACAATGGCAACACTTTTTTGAATGTGTATTACGACGACATGGAATGGAACGCCCTGGCTATGTTACGTGCCTACAATGCCACCCAGGAAACAAAGTTTAAAACAGCGGCAATTGAGGTGTGGGAAGACATTCAAACCGGATGGAATACCAATGCCGGTGGTGGAATTTCGTGGAAAAAAGATCAACCCTACTCTAAAAATGCCTGCTCAAACGGTCCGGCAGCAATTTTAGCAGCACGTTTGTACCAGCAGTTTGGCGACGAGGCAGATAAAGAATGGGCACTGAAAATTTACGATTGGGAAAAGGAATATTTATTTAATCCGGCCAGTGGTGCAGTTTACGATAACATTAACAGCAGAACCGGTGAAACCAATACTTCATGGATTTTTACCTATAACCAGGGAACATTTTTAGGTGCAGCTCTCGAACTCTATAAAATTACGGGTGAAAAGGGATATTTAAACGATGCCATAAAAGCGGCAGACCACACACTGAACAATCTTGTTGACAGTAACGACAGAATTCTTAAAAACGAAGGAACCGGTGACGGAGCACTGTTTAAGGGAATTTTTATTCGGTATTATACTCAGCTGATTTTACATCCCGATCTGTCGGAATCGGTTAAAAAAAGATACCTGACTTTTCTGACTCACAATGCCGAAACACTTTGGCTGGAAGGAACCGACAAGTCATTGCTTTTATTTGGTCCCTACTGGAAAACCAAACCCGGTTATACAAATGATTTAAATACACAGGTAAGTGGTGCAATGCTGATGGAAGCAATGACTTTGCTGCCGGAAGAATAGAATCACCTTTTGTTTTCTTTTCCAATTATTAACCTAAATCAATACAATGAAACAAAACTTGAAATTCGGACTTATTACTGTAATGCTATGATAGCATTTGGTCAGTCGAGGGTGCAAATTTAATCCATCAAAACCCGAATAGTTAGAGCAGACCACTGCTGCATCATTATTTTTAGCTGCTGGACAAATAATGGTTCGCCCAAAAATAACAACACCCGGAATTTATTTTATTCGGGTGCAAACAAATAAGAATCAATACCAGACTAAAGTACTTGTAAACTAAAAAAGGACACAATGGTTCTCATTCTTCATTTTAATTGATTGCCAAATGGGTAATTGCCCAGAGTTGTTCGTATAGATTGAGTGAGGTCTGAAACCAAAGAATTAAACCAAAATGAAACAACAACTTTTAACAATACTAGCCTTTCTTTTTTTTATTACAGCTTGTAATACAACAAGCCAAAAAACAACCGGCGATACGCAAAACAATCTGACCGGCTATGTAAATACCTTTTTAGGAACAGCTCCTTTGCAGGATAGCATTGACTGTGGCTATACTCCTCCGAAAGACTGGCGTGTTTGGGCAGGATTAACTTATCCCGGTTCGTCGCTACCCAATGCAATGGTGCAGTTAAGTCCGATTACCGAATGGCACAGTGGCGCTGGTTACGAATACGAGGATACCGAAATTCTTGGATTTACGCACACAAACAAAGGACATTGGAATTTGTGCCACATTCCGTTTTTGCCGGTATCCGGCGATGTAAATCCAGACGATTTTGCCTCAAAATTCAGTCACGAAAACGAATCGGCAACGCCAGGTTATTACCAGGTTTTATTGGAACGCTACAATGTAAATGCCGAACTAACTTCAACTTTGCGTTGCGGTTATCACAAGTACACTTTTAAAAAAGGAGATGATCAAAAGCTGGTGGTGAATTTAAGTCAGTCGAATGAACGGGTTCGCGACTGGAAACTCCAGCAGGATGGCGACTTTGTTTTTAAAGGCTTTCAGAACACCGGAAGTGTGGTTTATTTTTATGCCCGGGCAAACCACAAAATCAATAAAATAGAAACCTTAAAATCCTTAAGTACTGAAATTTCGTTGGTGGATTTTGCCAATTCGGACGATGTACTTGAAATAAAAATAGGTCTTTCGTTTGTGAGCACCGAAAATGCAAAGGAGAATCTGGAAGCAGAAATTGCAGGCAAAAGTTTTGCTGAAATAAAAAATGAAGCAAACCAACCCTGGGAGAATTTGCTGTCAAAAATCAAGGTGTCGGGAGGAACAGAACGCGAAACAGAACTTTTTTATTCGTCGCTGTACCGTTCTTTTTTATGGCCTGCTTTACGCAGCGATGTAAACGGCGAATTTACCGACGAAAATGGGGAAGTGGTGAAAAAGGATTTTCGCTACTACACCAATCCTTCCTTGTGGGACACCTACCGAAACAAATTGGTTTTACTGGGTATGTTATCTCCCGATGTTTGCAGCGATGTTATTCAATCGTTAATCGATAAAGGGGAAAAAACAGGTTTTATGCCCACCTTTTTTCATGGCGACCACGCTGCCCCTTTTATTTCGGGTTCTTACCTGCGCGGAATCAGGAATTATGATGTACAAAGTGCCTATCAGCTGCTGTTAAACAATGCGACAAAAGAGGGCGGAACACGGCCTTACATTTCAGAATACATTGAGAAGGGATACATTTCAACACCGGATATTGAAAAACCGCATGTTGAAACCAAAGCCAAAGCAGGCGTTACCAAAACACTGGAGTACGCATACGACGATTATGCCGTGGCTTTGCTGGCAAAAGAGCTGAACGACGGGGAGAACTATAAAATGTTAATGAACAGAACCTCCAATTACAAGAACCTTTTTAACCAACCAACTGGCTTAATGTGCGGACGTATGGAAAATGGGGATTGGGTGGAAAATTTTAATCCCGAATATCCTTATTACGAATACATGTATCGTGAAGCTAATGCATGGCAATCAACCTTTTTTGTTCCTCACGACACGAAAGGTTTGATTGCCCTTTACAACAACGAGCAGGAGTTTGAAAATAAGCTCGATTCCTTGTATTCAATTCCCTGGAATCCCAATTATATTGCACGAAATGTTTCGTCGTTTATCGGGCAGTATTGCCACGGAAACCAACCCGACCACAGTGTGCCGTTTCTCTACCATTTTGTAGGAAAGCCGGAGAAATCGCAGGTAATTCTTGACAGCATTATGACTCGTTTTTACGGAATGGGAGAATATGGTTTGGCACTTTGCGGAATGGATGATGCAGGCGAAATGTCGGCATGGTACGTATTTACTGCAATGGGTATTTATCCTTACTCTCCTGCCGATGCAGAATATATTGTTTCGGTTCCTGTTTTCGAAAAAGTTGAATTAAATTTAACCGACGAAAAAAATTGCACAATTCGGAAAGAAAACTCAGGCAGAAAAATCAAAACTATCTCATCTGACAATAAAAAGCTGGAAGGATATTTTGTTTCGCACAAAATGCTTGAACAATCAGGTAACATTGTGATATCAACCGAATAAAAAGAGGAGGTTGATTTTGTCGATCTAACTATCATCAACTAAACCAACTGAGAAATGAAAAAGGGAAGCGGTTTTTATAAAAAAGGTTTTTTATGTGGAATGCTGGTACTGTTTCTGACAAGTACCATGTTTGCACAGGAGTTTGCGTATTTAAATCCGAAAAATTCTGATTCATCGGCTAAGTTGGTGGTTGATAACAACACTGAACATCCTAAAATTGTCAACATCATAAATTTTATCCGTCTGCTTGAACCCCGCGACGAGGACATTACCGAAGATGTGCTTTATCAAACGGTGGTGAAGCAGGTGGAACTGATGAACATATACAAGCTGGGCGGAACATTTTTATTGCAGTACGATGCTTTGCTCGATTCGCGTTATCAAAAGCTCTTAAAAAGCCTTCCCGAAAATTCCTTTGAAATTGGTGCCTGGTGGGAGATTCCGCAGCCGTTGGTTGAAAATGCAGGGATGAAATGGCGCGGCAGATTTCCGTGGGACTGGCATGCCGATGTTGGTTTCTCAACCGGATATCTTCCGGAAGAGAGGGAAAAGCTGGTGGATGTTTACATGAATGATTTTAAGAAGATTTTTGGCTATTATCCAAAATCGGTTGCCTCGTGGTTTATCGATGCTCACACTTTAAATTATCTGTACGAAAAGTACCACATTGTTGCCTCCGCAAACTGCAAAGATCAATACGGTACCGATGGTTATACCATGTGGGGTGGCTACTGGAATCAGGCCTATTACCCGAGCAAAATTAATTCGTACATGCCGGCGCAGAACAAAGAAAATCAGATTCCGGTACCTATTTTCAGAATGTTGGGAAGCGATCCGGTTCGCCAGTACGATCAGGGACTTGGTTCGGCACGGCAGGGAGTAATTAGTTTGGAGCCTGTGTACAAAGATGCCGGTGGCGACGCTTATTGGGTAAATTGGTATTTAAAAGAGTTTGTTGAAGGAGAGGCGATGGAATTTGCGTATGTGCAGGCCGGGCAGGAGAACTCTTTTACCTGGGATGCTATGAAAAAAGGTTTTGAAATTCAGCTTCCTTTGCTTGCTGAATTACGAGATCAGAACAAAATAAAAGTGGAAACACTGGCAGAATCGGGGCAGTGGTTTCGCGAAAACTATAAAATAACTCCGGCAACATCGTGCACGGTAAACAACGATTTGGGGAATAGTAATCTAAAAACGGTGTGGTTCAACAGTCGGTTTTACCGAATCAATTTATTGTGGGAAGACGGAACCTTGCGCTTTCGCGACATTCATCTGTTTAACGAGTCGATTCCTTCGGCCTACTTAACCAAAAGAGTTGAATCGAATGAATGCAGGTTTTTTACGCTGCCGGTTGTTGATGGTTATTTGTGGAGCACAGCGGATAAAATGGCGGGATTGCGTTTTAAAGCGCTTGTAAACGGCGAAGAAATTCTGCTGGAAGGAAACGATCCGGTAATTAAAAGCGAAGAGAAAGGGAAACTGACGGTTAAATGGCCGCTAAAAAATGTTACCGGAACAGTAGTACTGGAAATGGATGAAGAAAACATTGAAATTCAATTAAAAGGCAACGCGGCTTTAAACTGGTTTCTTGATTTGAGTACAGCGCCAAACAAAATGTTGCCTTTTAAAAGCATAAATCCCCAAAAAATGGAATGTGAATTTGAAGGAGTGCCTTACTTCATTCAACTGAATAACGGGGAGTTTTCGAAACCGGATAAAACCACTGATTTTCGAATTTCAGCGAAAAACAATTCCATACAAATGCATTTGGTTGCCGGTAATTAATCAGCAAAGAAGAATGAATTGATTCGGGTTTCAATGAAGAAATGAACTAAAGGAAAAGAGAAATAAATCAATACAAATAATAAAAATGACAAACAGAAGAGATTTTATAAAACGGGGAACACTAGCCGTTGGAGGATTAACACTTGCAGGAACCAGTGGGGTTTTTGCGTCTTCAGGTAGTAAAGCGTATGTAAGCAACCGACCAGCTGCAGGAGCCAGGAACTTTACATCAACGGCAGTTGAAAAAACCATTGTTGCAACTAAAGCAAAATTGAAAGATCCTAAACTTTCGTGGATGTTTGAAAATTGTTTCCCGAATACTTTGGATACCACGGTTGAAGTGGGTACCAAAAATGGGAAACCAGACACTTTTGTAATTACCGGCGATATTCACGCCATGTGGTTGCGCGATTCTACAGCGCAGGTTTGGCCATATTTACCTCTGGTAAATCAGGATAAAGAATTGCAAACGGTAATTGCAGGAGTTGTACATCGTCAAACACAATGTGTTTTACTCGATCGCTACGCCAATGCTTTTAATAAAACAAAAGAAGAGGAAGTGCACTGGATGAGCGACCTGACGGATATGAAACCCGGTTTGCACGAACGCAAATGGGAAATAGACTCGTTGTGTTATACCGTTCGTCTGGCATACAATTACTGGCTTACAACAGGAGATGAGAGCATTTTTGATGCAGACTGGAAACAGGCAGCTGCTTTAATTGTAAAAACGTTTAAAGAGCAACAGCGCAAAGACGGATTGGGACCCTATAAATTTCAACGGGAAACTCCGCAGCAGTTGGACACGGTATCAAATCATGGTTACGGTCGCCCTTTAAAACCAGTAGGTTTAATTAACTCGTCTTTCCGTCCATCGGATGATGCCGCAACTTATGGATTTCTGATTCCTTCGAACTTATTTGCAGTGAGCTCGCTGAATCAACTGGCCGAAATCAGTACAAAAGTTACCGGCGACAAAACCTTTGCGAAGGAATGTAGCGATTTGGCAAATGAAGTAGATGCTGCCATTAAAAAATATGCCATTGTTGAACATCCGAAATACGGTAAAGTGTATGCTTTTGAAGCAGATGGTTTTGGCAACACTACTTTTATGGACGATGCCAACGTACCGAGTTTACTTGCTTTGCCATACCTGGGCTGTGTGGATAAAAAGGATAAAATTTACCAGAATACACGCAGCCTGGTTTGGAGCGAAGACAATCCTTATTTCTTTAAAGGAACAGCGGCAGAAGGTATTGGCGGTCCGCACGTTGGCTACGATATGGTTTGGCCAATGAGTATTATTATGCGAGCTATGACAAGTTCGGACGATAAAGAAATTGCCTGGTGTATTAAAACGCTGCGAAATACCGATGCTGACACTGGTTTTATGCACGAAACTTTTCACAAAGACGATCCAAAAAACTTTACCCGTTCGTGGTTTGCCTGGGCAAATACTTTGTTTGGCGAACTTATTTTGAAACTGGTTAAGGAAGGAAAAGAGGATTTATTATAATTTGTAGCTATAGAGGCAATAAAATAAGTTAGCCGGCTGATGAACAAAGCGAAACAGAACGAATTGTTTTATCTACGTCAAGTTAAGATCCGCTCAAAGCTAATTTATTTGAGTCCTTCGTTGCTCAATTAAATTACTGCCAAAGATGGAAGAACTGATAGTTGCCAAAACAAGTTAAACAGCGTTTTTTAAGTGGATTGTAGTTCCGGTTGAGAACGTCGCTCCGGACTTGTTTCATGGGTAATGATCAATCTGTTTTTGGCAGTAAAACTAAAAAATAGTATACCATATTCAGACACGAATTCACTCATTTACAAACTAAACTAAACGAACTAAATCAAGTGAAAAAAAGTACAACAATTATCAAGGCCATTGTGGTGGGTCTACTCCTGATTTGGGGGCAAAATTCAAAACTACTTGCTCAAAACACCAAAACAGCTTTGCCTGGCAACATACTGGATCAGTTCGATTTCTTTTATGCCGGAGAATCGAAAGTACAAGATATGTACATAGTTAAAAACGGTAGTGTTGCCTGAGAACATAAAGGACCAAAAGACAAAGGAGAAATCAGCGATGCCGTATTAATGAGCAACGGAAGTGTTTTGTTTGCGCATCAACGTGGAATTACGCTTATTTCGGACGATCAGAAAATGTTATGGAGTTACTTCTTCAAATACAATAGTGTATAATTTATTCTTTGATCTGAAATAATAAAACAATGAGGCTTTATTCACACCAGCTAAGTGAGCAATTTCATCCATAGTTGTTGCATGATAACCCTTATGGGTAAAAATATTATATGCGGCATTTAATATTTTATTTTCCATTTCTTTCCAATTTGCATCTAAACAGTCTAAAACTTAGTACATGATGACTCTAACACTTCTCATATTGTTTTTAGGTATTTGTTTTATATAAATAAAATTGGAGACTTATTATTCAGTCAATAGTAGTTCCCTAAAACAACTTTTTAAAGTAAGAACATCATTCTCTTTTTGTATTTAACAATTTAGCAGGTTTCTGAATTCTTGATTATTAAAACCTTTTCTTTAGCATATCCATACATTCTATCTTCTGAAAACGGAAACTTTGATTCTTTACTTTTAAATAATATAAACGGTAATTTAATCATTAATACCACACCTATAAGTGTGGCGATAATTCCAATAGCAAAGTCTCCCATGCTTGCTAAGTTGTTTGTTATAACATACCAAATGTAGTATACTCCAATAGGCCAATGAAGAAACACCACTGCGCCAAGCCCTGGATTGTATATGCTTTTTAGCTTTGAATTGATTTGAATGCCGTGTATAAAAATCTGAAACATACCGAACATAACTTGAGCAAGACCAAGCCAAATATTATTTGGTAAAAATATAGGTACAATATAAAATGTATATGCTAAAAACACATTTATAATGCAAGATAAGTTGGCATTTAGGGGATATCGATCAGATACATTTTTCTCCCCATTCGCAGCTATATTGAATATTGCCGGAAACCCACCAGGGTAAACATACTCTTCAAATTGATGCACCAGCACAGCCATAAAACTATAAATTAGAATTTGCTGAATGTGGCTAAATAGGTTGCCCCAAAAGCCCATAAAAAATGCCAGGGCAACAAAAAGGATGCCTCCAACAAAGTACCAGTTTTGACGATAAAATTTCATTTGCGTTTATGTTTAAAATTATAAAAATCATGGAGCCAAAATGAATGCATCTAAGGCTTTAATCTGCCATTCTAATACTTCAACCGAATAAATTAAACTCGTTCTAAATGAGCTTGCACAATATTGTCCGTAAGCATGCTTTGTTCTGTTAATTTGAAGTTTGAGTGTAAATCCTTACTGGAGCCTATTAAACCACTGTAAGCTTCCCCAAAAACAGGACAGTTTAAAAGTAGACAAATAAACGTTAATTTTGAACTGTTAGAAGATGAAGAAGAAAAGATTTACACCACAGCAAATCTCCTCGATTTTGAAGGAGTACGAAAACGGCAAAAGCGTAGAAGAAATTGTTCGTGACCATAGCGTTAGCCGAGCTACATTTTACAAATGGCGGCAACGATATGGCGGCATGGAAGCCTCAGAGTTGAAAAGGCTCAAGGAACTCGAAGAGGAGAATCGCAAGTTAAAAATGATGTATGCCGAACAAGCTCTTGATTTAAAACTTGCCAAAGAGATTATCGAAAAAAAGCTTTAAAGCCTTGTGAGAAAAGAGAGATTGCAGAAGAAGTTTGCATCAATCCAACAGTTGGCATCCGCAGGGCGTGCCGTGTGTTAAATATGAGTCGTTCCGTTTACTACTACGAGTCGATAAAAGACGATGCTGAGGTAATTGATGCACTTACCATAAAAGCGAAAGACCACCCTACAGAAGGTTTTTGGAAGGCATATGGCCGATTGCGCCTGGAAGGCAATGAGTGGAACCACAAGCGGGTGTATCGGGTTTATTGCATGATGAAACTGAATATGCGAAGGAAAGTAAAGAAAAGGCTCCCTGCCAGGGTAAAAGTTCCTTTGGTAATCCCCGAAAACATCAATAATTGCTGGTCAATTGATTTTATGCACGATGCTCTGGAGAATGGACGGAAGATAAAAAGTTTCAATATTATGGATGACTTTAACCGAGAAGCGCTCCATGTTGAACTTGACCATTCCATCCGAAGCAATAAAGTAGTTTATGTTCTGAATCACTTGATAAAACGCAGGGGCAAACCATCACAAATAAGGATGGATAACGGCCCCGAGTTTATTGCTGAGTTGTTAAAAGAATGGAGCAAATTTCAAGGAATTGAACTTTTATATACCCAGCCAGGAAAACCAACACAAAATGCTTTTGTAGAGCGTTTAAACGGAACCTACCGCAGGGCAGTACTGGATGCTTACCTGTTTCAGTCATTGGATGAAGCCAGGGATGAAACTGAAAGATGGATATTTGATTACAACAATAGAAGACCGCATGATTCATTGGGAGGAATGACTCCGATAGGTTATGCCAATAAAATGAAAAACCAAAAGCTGAAAAGCAAAGAAAATGTGATTTATGAACCTGTCAAGGGTATATAAACGACTTCGCTAACTCAGTCGCCCTTGACAGAACCCAAAATCACCTTAATAAAGCTTTCAGAATTTGGTTATGAAAAAGAAAATAATCTATTTTTAAGTAGTCCTAAAAAGGGGAAGCTTAAACCACCATTTCCCATAACCCAGGATTATAATTTGACTCGGCAAAAGGACTGGAATTTAGATATATATCCCAAAAAGATTTTTGTGTATAAGTCAAATACGGGTAAAAGCCATACAAAAAAGGCTTATTCATGATACGATATTTTATACTTATTTGAAATTTGGCATCCGAATTATATTTTTTAGGTTCATCATTTAATGTAGTACCTGTAACAAAATAATTATCCTTAAAAATGGTAAAGGCCGGACTTTCACCAATTATATTCTCTACCGTATCTTTTTTAAGGGGGTTTGAGAAAACACGTTAACGGCTATAAAAAGAATAAATAACAGTATGGCAATTTTGTTCATAGAATATAACTCCATTTAAAATGAATTCGACATAAATCCTAGCTTATTTTTCGGTTAAAAACCACTTTATATTTTGTCATTAACCAAAATCAATACCTTTCCGTGTGTTTGTCCTGCCTTTTTATGAACGGATGCAAGCTGGTTCAATGTTACTCTTTCAGTGATATAAGGTTTTATGTCATAATTATTTACCAGCTCAGCAATTTGAGATAGTTGCCCGGCGTTTCGTTTCACCCCCATTCTTATTGCATTTACACCCATTTCCTTTGCTTTATTTTCGTCTGCCGGATTCAAAGCTGAAACGAGTGTGCCTCCTTCCTTTAGTAACCCTAATAAACTCGTAACATCATCAGATGACAGTGGGGACAGGTTAAAAATTAGATCAACTTTCTCATCTAATTTATAAGGTATCTTTTCACTTTTGTAATTAATAATCTGATCTGCGCCTAGTTCTTTCAGTTTTGAAAAACTTCTTTCAGAGGACGTACCTATTACATAAGCCCCTTTCCATTTAGCAAGCTGCGTGGCTATTGACCCTACACCTCCAGCTGCTGCTGTAATCAGAACACGTTGACCTTGTTGAAGATCCCCATGTTCAAATAATCCTTGCCAGGCCGTCAAACCTCCACTTGGAATTGACGCAGCATCTGGTAAGCATATCGATTGTGGTGCTATAACTACATTGACAGCTTTCGCAGCCACATATTCAGCAGCACCGCCATTTCTGTTCATTTCAAGCAACGAAAACACCTCATCTCCCACTTTTAAGCCTTTTACCAAGTCGCCTTTTTTTTCGATAACACCAGATACATCCATACCAGGTATAAAAGGAAACTCCACAGGTAAAAGGTTTTTAAAATATCCCATTCGGATATATGCGTCAGCCGGGTTAAAAGTGGTTGCTGCTACTTTAATTAACACTTCGTCTGATGCTAGTGAGGGAATAGGTGCATCTTCAAACTGAAGAACATCAGGTTCCCCAAATTCATGATATCTTATTGCTTTCATAGTATATATAATTTTAAATTCTGTTTAATTCTTCTTACTATAACTTAATATTGCCCATCCGTTAAAAAATATCGCAAAACCAGTAAGTGCGAAAAAAGGTATTATCAGGTCACTTACAGCACTTCCTTTTAGGTAAACCAAACGGAACACTTGAATAATGTACTTTAACGGACTGATGGTACTTAACCACTGCGCCCAATCGGGCATGCTGGCAACCGGAGTATACAAACCGCTCATAAAAATGAAAGTCATCACAAAGAAAAATATCATAAAAATGGCTTGTTGAATG
Organism: uncultured Draconibacterium sp.; assembly: GCF_963675585.1. Lineage (NCBI taxonomy): Bacteria > Pseudomonadati > Bacteroidota > Bacteroidia > Marinilabiliales > Prolixibacteraceae > Draconibacterium > uncultured Draconibacterium sp. Next base: position 4,208,248 of record NZ_OY776414.1, on the reverse strand, counting down.
GTGTTGGCATAGTTTGATATTACCAACCCGAACCCTGAAATTGCCAAAATAAACAACGATGTAAATAAGTACAAAGTAAGGAAACTACCTACCGGTAAAAACCCGTAAAATGCCCATGCAGCCAAAAATGCAATGGTAAGTACAACAAAACCGGCTACCCAATAAGGAATTAATTTGGCCAGAATAAAATGTATTTTTCGTACCGGCGTTACGTTCATTTGTTCAATGGTTCCGCTTTCTTTTTCCCCAACAATATTCAGTGCAGGCAAAAATCCACCCACAAGAGCCAGAATCATTATCATAATGGCCGGAATCATAAATAACTTATAAATAAGTCGTGGATTGAATTTGTACAGGGGCACTATTTCAAAGGACGGAACTACTGTACCATTTGTAACCTGCATGAGTTCACTTCGAATCTGTGAATTAAAATCAGCTACAATGGAACTCAGGTAGGCACTTCCCAATCCACCTTTCGTACCATTTACCGTATTGGCGGAAATAAGCACTTCGGTTTCTTTTTCCTTTACTAAATCAACCTCAAACCCATTGGGTATTTCCAGAATAACATCCGATTCGTTTAGCTCAATACTTCTTAGTGCCTCATCATATGTTGATGAAACATCGGTTATGCGAAAATAACCCGAAGACTCAACTTTGCGAACCAATTGGCTTGAGTACGAACTTTTATCGCTATCAACTATACTAAGATTAATATTATTGACATCGTAATTGGCCACCATTGGAAAGATGACAGTTGCCACAAATGGCATGGCGATAACTATTCGTGGGAGAAACGAATTCCTGAAGAATTGCTTGAACTCCTTTTCTATTAAATATTTTAGCATGACTACTCCAATCTGTATTTAAAACGTTTAATACTTATGGCAATCAGTGATACTGCCATGATACTTAAAATCGCAAATTCCTTATATATTGAGGAGAAACCAAGACCTTGAATCATGATTTTCTTCACTGCAATCATAAACCATTTGGCAGGAATTACATGCGATAACCATTGTAGTGCCACAGGCATATTTTCAAGGGGAAACATCATTCCCGAAAGCATCATTACAGGCATCATGAGAACCATGGCAGATATAAGCAAGGCTACCATTTGTTTATCAACCGCCGATGAAATTAAAAGACCGAGTGCCAGTGAAACAAATATAAAAATGAACGAGATGAGTATTAATAAACTCAAACTACCGTTAATGGGTACATCCAGTACGAAAACCGAAAGCAGCAGTATGGTGGTAAGGTTTATCACCGACAAAAAGAAATAAGGTACAACCTTCGATATAATAATCTGGATAGACTGCATGGGCGAAACCAGTAGTATCTCCATGGTTCCCAATTCCTTTTCGCGTGCAATGGAAACTGAGGTCATCATGGCGCATATCAGCATAAGAATCATACCCATAACCCCGGGCACAAAGTTGTACGAACCTTTTAAGGTGGGATTATATAACAACTTTACTTCAGGTGTTATTTGATACGGAATACTAATATCACCTGTTATATCCTGTTGATAAGATGCAATCATACTAGTGGCATACATGGTTAGAGTAGATGCTGTATTGGGGTCGGAACCATCGGCTATCAGTTGAACCTGTGCATCACCAGTGTGCATCATATTTTCGTAAAACCGTTCCCCAAAAACCACTACCAAACCAATTTTCCCTTTTCTGAAAATTGTTTCAATCTGTTCAGGACTATCCAAATACCCGTCGAAAATAAAGTATTCGCTCAACGAAATTTTGTTTACAATTCCCTGTGTTGCCACATCGTGAGATGGGTCGTAAATGGCAAAGTGAGTATTTTTTACTTCGGTGGTCATCATAAAGCCGAAAAGTATAAGCATCACAATAGGCAATACCAATAGAATTATCATGGTCCAGGTATCACGGAAAATATGATAGAACTCTTTTTTTACAAATGTTAGAAACTGTTCCATACTAGTCTGAGTTACGTGTTGATTTACGAGCCAGTTTATGGAAAACTTCATCCATACTTTTGGCATTAAATTGCATTTTTAGGTTTTTAGGACTGTCAAGAGCTTCTATTTTACCATCTACCATAATTGACACCCGGTTACAATATTCGGCTTCGTCCATATAGTGTGTTGTCACAAAAACAGTAATTCCACGGTCTGAGGCCTGGTAAATCATCTCCCAGAAATTTCTGCGTGCGGCTGGGTCAACCCCTCCGGTAGGTTCATCTAAAAAGACGATGGTTGGTTCATGAAAGATAGCCACTGAAAATGCCAGTTTTTGCTTCCAGCCCAGAGGTAATGATTTCACTAACGTATCTCGTTCTTTTTCAAATCCCAATTGTTTTAAAAGCGCATCGGTGCGTGGAGCAATTTCTTTCTCAGGTACACCATAAATACCTGCATACAGCCTGATATTTTCCCATACTTTTAAATCTTCATACAGTGCAAATTTCTGACTCATGTATCCAATGGTTTTCTTTATCTTTTCCGACTGTTTATTGATGTCAAATCCCGCAACTGTGGCTTTACCCGATGTAGCAAAACTCAAGCCGGAAAGCATACGCATGGCAGTGGTTTTTCCGGCACCGTTAGCACCAAGAAAACCAAATATCTCACCTTTCGTTACTTCAAATGAAATGCTATCGACTGCTGTAAAAGAGCCAAATCGTTTGGTTAGATTTTCCGCTGAAATAACAATCTCTGAAGCCTGATTTTGTATTGTTTTATTGTTCTCTGACATGTTATTCTGCGTTAAGGGTTAAATCCATAAAGCAATCTTCGATAGAGGCTTCTGTTTTAGCTATTTCAATTGAAGTATGACCATTTTCTGCTAAAATACTTTTCAATTCCTCAGTATTCAATCCATTATTGGTAAGGGTTATATGGTGCGATTCGCCAAAAGCAAAACAGGACCTAACCGTTGGAATTTCACGTATATCGCTTAATAGTTTCGACATATTATCGCTGCTCACCGCCCAAAGCTCGTGTGGAAATTGATTGACAATATTTTGAGGTGTATCGATTTTCAGGAAACTGCCCTCTTGAATTAAGGCAATACGGTCGCACATACCGGCTTCGTCCATGTAAGGCGTAGAAACCAGTATGGTTATATTTTGCTCTTTAAGCCTTTTAAGCATTTCCCAAAATTCTTTTCTCGATACAGGATCAACACCGGTTGTTGGTTCATCAAGGAAAAGCACCTTGGGTTTATGGATAAGGGCACAGCAAAGTGCCAGTTTTTGTTTCATTCCACCGGATAGTTTTCCGGCTCTACGTTCTTTAAAAGGCTCTATCTGTTTGTATATATCTTCAATCAAATAATAATTTTCTTCGATTGAAGTTTTAAAAACCTTCGCAAATACATTCAGGTTTTCTTCTATGGTCAAATCCTGATACAGTGAAAAACGGCCGGGCATATAGCCCACTTCTTTGCGAATAGATTTGAAATCTTTGACAACGTCGTTTCCTTCAATCGATACCGTTCCCGAATCTGCCAATATTAATGTGGTAAGAATTCGAAATAAAGTTGTTTTTCCTGCACCATCGGGGCCAATTATTCCAAATAATTCTCCGTGATTCACATTGAAGCTGATATCATTCAAAGCTGCCGCATTATCCTTTTCAGGTGTAGCACTTTTTTTATAGCGCTTGGTAATGTTTTGACAACTAACAGAATATTTAGTCCTGTTTGAATTCTGAGAATATTCCATCTTATTCTTCGATTTGAAGTTTTAACTGACCATACATTCCAATTTTAAGGTAACCATCGTTTTTTACACCAATCTTGATCGCATAAACCAAATTGGCTCTCTCATCCTGGGTTTGTATTGTTTTTGGGGTGAATTCCGATTTGCTGGAAATCCATTCTATTTTTCCATCATAGTCTCGTGTTTCCTGGCCAAAATCAGCAAATACTTTAACTTTTTGTCCCATCTGTATTTTGGTAAGCTGGTCGGATGTTAAATATGCCCGAAAAATCATGTTTTCTATATCGGCAACTTTGTAAAGTGATTTGCCAGGTACAGCCAGTTCATTCTCCTCAGTATATTTTACCAAAACTGTCCCGTCAATAGGGTTAATAATGCGGCATTTTTCCAGCTGGTCGTTTAACTGTTCAATTTGCACTTCAATGGTTGAAACATCCTCATTCAATCCCTTTGTAGTAATTATCAATGATGATTTTTGTGCTTCCAATTGTTTTTCAAGTAAGGCGATGTGTGCATCTATATCATCCAATTGTTTCCGGTTTGCCGCATTGGCTTTTAGCAGATTTTCAACACGCTGTTTCTCTATCTTTTGAGTAGCAATTTGTTGTTCAATTACAGCAATTTGTTTCTGAATCTCAGGATGACGGCTCTTAATAGCATTGATGCTTTTCTGCAGTTGCTTTTTACTTAAATAAAGTTGAACACTGTCAACATAACCTACTTGTTGATTCTTTTTTAGAGTTTCACCTTCTATTACATCAAATGATAGAATTCTACCATTACCCTCCGATGAAACCACAATCTCAGTGGCTTCAAAAGTACCTGATGCATCGTAAACACCATTTTTATTATTGCAAGAGCTTAAGAATATGGTAACAGCACTAATGAGAATGAATTTTAAAACTTTCATATTATTGTTTTTTATTTGTTTCTAATTAATTGTTTGTAGTGTTTTTAAGATTGTAAAGAGCTAACAACAGGTCAATCTCATGTAAGACTTTTTCTGCAATGGCTGTATTTTCGGCATTTATTTCACGAATCAAATCGGTGACAGTCAACGTTCCATTGTAAACTTTTACTTCGGCAGTTTCCTTAATTCTGGTACGAAGTTCAATGATCTCGTCATCGTTCCTTATTTGTTCTTTTATTTTTTCAAGTTCGTTAGCCTGTTGTGAAATCTTTAGGTTGGTATTGTATAAATATGTTTCTCGCTGAACATCAACGGATTGTTTGTTAATAGAAATTTTACTTAGATTATTCTTTTGCGTATAAAAGCCTCCAAGATTCCATGTAAGTCGAGCACCTACAATGTAGTAGGGGGTAAATCCTTTTTCGAACATATTTAATCCCGGATTTCCGTAAGCACCTTGCGCGAAGAGACCTACTTTAGGCCTATTCCCGGATTTTATAATACTTTCCTGACTGGTGTAAAAGTCTGATTGTGCTTCGAAAAGGTTTAATTCGGGTCGGTTATTTAATGTTTCATTGTTGTGGTTAGTAATGTAATCTGGTTTAACCAACGAATCTTCCATCCCTATTGCATCACCAATCATAGCAGATAACATTTCTTTGTATGACTTTTGATTAGCCAGAAGATCAGCTTTTCGCTGGTTTGTTTTAAGTTGTTCAACTTTGATGATATCTGCATCCGATTGGTTAGCAACTCCATTTTGTATATATGCTTGTACTTTATCGTAATTGGTTTGCAGCTCTTTTTGCAACAAATCGTTTTGAGTAATTAATTCATTCACAGCCAGAATGCCAAAAAAGAGCTGGTTCACCCTGTCTTTTATTGTGTATAATTCAACTTCCAGCGATTGTTTTTCCATCTCTCCGGATGCTTTTATATTGCCTTTCTGAGAACGAATTACGCCACCGTCCCATACTGTTTGATTAAGCTCTGCATAGGCTTGATACTGGTCGTTGTTCACGACTTTTGTTCCGTTAAGCTCAGTAACATCAGATTGGTATGTTGCTTTTGCGTTAATTGCCACTTGTGGTAAATACCCTTTATTGGCGTTTGATAAATTGTATGCCTCTGTTTGCTCAATTAATCCATATTGTTTTATCTGCGGATAATTGTTTTTGGCTTTCTCCTGACACGTTTCAATAGTTAGTTGCCCAAAGGCAGTATAACCTTGAATACTTAGTCCGAGAATCATTAATATTAAGTACTTGTTCATATCGTAAATTGTTTTGTTGTTAATTCATCTGTTTAATAACTCTATTAATTGCGGTGTAAAAAAATTTAAGGTTCTAAGCTTCTCAAAATAATAAGTACACTTTCTTTTTTTCTGTTCGCTATAATTTTCTTAAACTCAGTATCCGACAAATTGGCAATGTTCTTTAAAATAGGTGCCATTAAAAATATGGTAACATTTAAGGACACGATGGAAATTAATAAATCAAGAGGGTTCATAGTGCGAATATTCCCTTTTTCAATTTCAGCCTGTAAATCGTTACCTATTTTAAAAAGAATGGCCTGAGGTAATTCCGAAATTTTACTTTTTAATGATTCTAATCGGGCAGGATTGGTTAAGAGTTCATTAAAAAACAGAAAAGGAATTTTAGGGTTCTCATTGATTATGTCGAAATGGCCTTCTATTAGTTGTTTTAAACGGTCTTCGAAAGGAATATCCGCATTAAAGTCCTGCAAAAACGGGCTCATGAATTTTTTAATCTTTTTCTCAAAAATGGCCTCAAACAGCTTTTCTTTGGTCCGGTAATAATAGTGTACCATTGCCTGGTTACAACCTACCTCTTTAGCAATTTCGGTGGTCGATGTCATTGCAAATCCTTTTTCTAAAAACAGCCTTTCTGCTGTTTCCAAAATCAAATGTTCGTTGTTATTATCTTTCTCCATTGTATTATTTAATGCATGTATTTAATAGCACTATTAGCATGCAAATTAAAATATAATTTCGAACATGTGCAAATTATTTAATAATTAAATTCATTGTTGTCCGGTAAACCGGATTTAGTTTAAATCATTATCTATAACTTCCTGATATTCAAATCGGGTATTTTTACATTTCAAAAGTAAGCCCCCGGTGATTCGGGGAATAGCGAATGTTGATATTTGTACTTGTCTTGCTTTATCAATTTGAGCCAGCTTTTCTCAGGGTTTTCCAGGAATGCATAAATGTTAATGTAACTCATTAATTGCTGTCTTATAATAGACACCATATTCGAAAATGCCCATTTTCTCTTGAGTTTGCTTTTTACCAAAGTAATCAGCAAGTTGGCAAGCATAGCCGCCCATATTTGTATCTCAATGGCGTTTTCATTGTCACCAAGAAAATATTTTAATGGGAAGTTCTGTTTAAGCTGTTTGAAAAGCAGTTCTATTTGCCAACGTTTTTTGTAAATCAAAGCTATCTTTTCGGCAGTTAGTTCGAAGTTATTGGTTATAAACTCAAATAATCGTTCGTTTTCATTATCCCAATAAGCAATTCTACGAGCCTTGTGTTCTTTCGTTTTATTTTGCCCATATAGAAGTACCACTTCTTCGTCTTTTAGGACACCAGAATCTGTGTCATCTGGGATATCGAGCTCTTTTCCGGCTGTATAAAGTGCATTGTCTTTCAATCGGGTTACATACCAGATTGACTTTTCCGAAAAAGTTTCATATTGCGCATAGTCAACATATCCTTTGTCAAAAGTTATTATCGACCCTGATGGCAGTGATTCCACTTCTTGCAAAAACATATGGTCGTGCCTTGCAGCTTCACTGTACCGAACTAAACAAGGAACGTTTTCACTGGCTTTGATAATTGTATGGGCTTTAATACCGCCCTTCTTTTTGCCACTTTTAGGATTACGGCCAACTCCTTTTAGAATGTCCTTAAACAAGGATATGGTAGACGAATCCATAATATAAAGCCGTTTCAAATCCTTATCTGTCAAACGGCTGTCCGCTAAAAAACGAGAATGCTTTTGATAAACGGACATATAAATATCCTCGAACACCTTGCTATTACGACGTTTATTTGCTTCTGAAAAAGTACTTCGCCGTACCAGATAACTTAATCCTAAATGTGACAGTTTATGGGCATTAGCAAGTAAACCAAGAATAACCTCCCTGATGGAATGATATCCTTCGAAAACTACGAAGAGCATAACTACTAAGTGATTATAACGTGAGTTCGATATAAAAATGCAATAAAATATTTTAAAAAAAACAAGGTTTTGATTATATTTAATTATCTGACTATTAAATATATAACAAACAAAACCTTGTTTTAATATGAACTCTAAAATTACCGAAATTTTCTATTTAATTGACGAATTTTGCAAAGAATTTGAGAAGGTTAAGGAGGGACATGTCCTGGTTGAAGAATCTTCTAAAAAGCGAAGAAACCGTAAATTCGTTATGTCCGACAGCGAAGTGATTACCATTATGGTGTTGTTTCACCTAAAGAATTACAGGTGTTTGAAGCATTTTTATGTGCATTATGTGCAAAAACACATGCAATCCGACTTCCCAAAAACGGTATCATACAACCGTTTTGTCGAGCTTCAGCAGAAATCATTGATGCCCATGGCAGTATTCCTGCAACTATGTTGCCTTGGCAAATGTACTGGTGTTTCGTTTATAGATTCCACCCCCATTAGAGTGTGCCATATCAGACGAGAGTTTCAACACAAAACTTTTAAAGGACTGGCTACTAAAGGGCAATGTTCGATGGGATGGTTTTTTGGGTTCAAACTCCACATCGTCATCAACGACAAAGGAGAAATCCTCGACTTCCTTTTCACCCAAGCCAATGTTGATGACAGGGAGCCGTTGAAAAACAAAAATTTCCATGACAAAATATTCGGGAAACTTATTGGTGATAAAGGTTATATCTCAAAAACATTGTTCGACGAACTTTTTATCGACGGTATTCACCTGATTACCAAAATCCGCAAAAACATGAAAAACTCGTTGATGCTGACACAAGATAAAATATTGTTGCGAAAAAGGGCTTTGATTGAGACAGTTAACGACGAATTAAAAAATATGTGCCAGATAGAACACACAAGACACCGAAGCTTTGGGAACTTTCTTACAAACTTGCTAGCAGGTCTGATTGCTTATTCGCACTTTCCTAAAAAGCCTACTTTAAATCTCGATGAAATTATTGAAAATAACCAAATTTGCAACTTGCATTAAATCGAACTCACGTGATTATAAGTAGTAAACTTCTTGACATAGTACTCGCTGCCGTGTTTTTTCGCTATTTTTCTAATCTCACTCTTGTCAATGAACGTTAACAGCTGATTAAATATAGGCTGTCCGCTAAAAATTGTATTTTTACCCATGTCTATCTTTTTGTTGTGGTAAACTAAAAATAGACATACCGGGTGGTTTACTAAAATTTACTGCCCGGTAAATTTTTACCGGACACTAATGAATTAAATTAAAAAGTAATTATAAGTGTGTTAGCAAGATTGCACTCTTTGGCAAAGCCTTGGTTTTGCATAGGCTTGTGTGGCTTTGCCAATGTGTGTAGGCGTTTCTTTTGTCTTTGAGCGTTGGGAGAAAAAAACAAAATATATTCCCATCAAGTTGGCACCGCTCTATCCTTGGAGCACCAATTCAATTATACTATTCTTTGAAATTATCTCAATCTTTTTATTTCGTATCAATGTGTTGTGTTTTGATTTTCACACTTGTATACAATACTAAACTATGCGCGTTTAGGATCACATGAAATTTCAGGTGGAGTAATTTTTCGAAGTTTGTATAATCCTGCAACAATAGATATTATAATGCGCCTTTGCCTTATCAGGCCGATTCTACTCTTTGGTTTGGCCCAAAGAGTAGACAGAAAACCCAAGGCTGCGCCCGCTTCACTCGGAAAAGCTACGCGATGCCGGCTAAAATTCCTGAAACTCGTCGTACCTCCTCAAACAGCAGTAATTTTTTAACGCCGACACCACTTGTTTTCCGGCTCACCGAACGAGGCCGAAGCTTCGAATAAGGTCTTTGGTTTGCCATCCACAGATCAGAGGATCGGCCTCTTTTGGCCTTTATGATAACGGAAGGTAAGGATCAAAAGCAGCCTGGATTTTTCTGCTTCGTCCCAATTGAATCGGGATGAAGGCCTGAGGCAGCAATTTTAAAATCGACTAAAGGTCAAATTGACTTTTAGTGTGCCCATGTACTTTTGATATATAAATATTCAAATCCACCTAATTTTACGGGTGAGCCCGCGTTTATAGAGTTTCAACCAAGCTGTAAATTGTTGATTTAGTCGAAAAAGTAGGCATAAAAAAAGAGAGTTTATTTCTAAACTCTCTTAACCAATGTAGCGGGAGCAGGACTCGAACCTACGACCTTTGGGTTATGAGCCCAACGAGCTACCAACTGCTCCATCCCGCAATATATTGTTATTTCAAATGAAATGTCTTTGTGAACGCGGGTGCAAATATAATACCTTTTTTTAAATCTGCAAGAACTATGTTTTTTTTTGCAAAAAAAGAACGGCTCTTCAGCGAAGAACCGTTCCATGGCGTATTATAAATACTTCCCCCGGAATCAGATTCCGAAAGCTTCTTTAACTTCAGATACAAAATCGAGTTTTTCCCAGGTAAACAATTCCAGTTCTTTGGTAACCTTTCCATTGTAAGGCGATTCAAAGGTTTTGGTAATCGTTACCGGCGTTCTTCCCATGTGTCCGTAAGCTGCCGAATCAACATAAATAGGATTACGCAACTTCAAACGTTCTTCAATTGCTGCAGGGCGCAAGTCAAAAATAGTTTTAACTTTTTGGGCAATTTCTCCGTCTGAAATGGAAACATTTTTCCGGCCGTAGGTATTTACAAAAACACCCACAGGTTCGGCAACACCAATTGCATAGGCCAACTGTACTAAAATTTCGTCGGCAACACCTGCTGCAACCAAGTTTTTGGCAATGTGGCGTGATGCATAAGCTGCTGAGCGGTCAACTTTCGAAGGATCTTTACCCGAAAAGGCACCGCCGCCGTGTGCTCCGCGTCCACCATACGTGTCAACAATAATTTTGCGACCTGTTAAACCGGTGTCGCCGTGAGGGCCCCCAATTACAAATTTACCGGTTGGATTTACATGGTAAATAATATCGTCGCCAAATAAAGCCTGAACACGTTCAGGAAGCAAAGCTTTTACCCGCGGAATAAGAATGTTGATCACGTCTTCTTTGATTTTGGCAAGCATTGGCTCGTCGGCATCAAATTCGTCGTGTTGTGTAGAAACAACAATGGTATTAATTTTTACCGGAATGTTTTCCTCGTTGTATTCAATCGTAACCTGCGATTTTGAGTCGGGACGCAAGTAGGTCATTTCTTTTCCTTCGCGGCGAATAGCAGCCAATTCCAACAAAATAACATGCGATAATTCCAGTGAAAGTGGCATGTAGTTATCGGTGTCTTTACACGCATAACCAAACATCATTCCCTGGTCGCCGGCTCCCTGGTTTTTTTTGTCTTCCTTGTCAACACCACGGTTAATGTCGGCACTTTGTTCGTGTATGGCCGTTAATACTCCGCACGAATCACCATCGAAACGGTACTCGGCTTTGGTGTAGCCAATTTTGTTGATAATACTTCGTGTTACTTCCTGTACATCAACGTAAGCATTCGATTTTACTTCGCCGGCAACAACAACTTGTCCTGTGGTTACCAAGGTCTCGATTGCTACTTTCGAGTTGGGGTCAAATGCCAGAAACTGATCCAGCAATGCATCCGAAATCTGATCGGAAACCTTGTCAGGGTGTCCTTCCGATACCGATTCACTTGTAAATAAATAATTCATAATAATCCCTTTTTTGCTGAAATTTTCAGCTCGTTAAACATTAAAAAACTGCGGGATGTTCGATTGATATTGAAAAATGCGATTGTTTTAGCGTTTTTTTCATGTGGTTGCAATCAATCTCAAATCTTTCCACGTAGCGGGCACAAATGTAAGGGGTTTTTTTGAATAAAAAAGAACTTATTTGAAATTATTCTTAATAATTAAATGTTTCGTATTTTGACTATCTTTACATGGCCTTCACAAATACTTTCAAATTATGAAAACCCACATTTCACTGTTTTTTCTTCTGGTCATCCTGCTTCTCGTTTCATGCGAAAAGGAGGAAACACCAAAACCCTTGCCTGAAGCCGGTTATCCAACAACTTATAACGTTCTTTCGCAAAGCGAATGGGAGGCTGTTAACGCCGAATTTCAGAAAATTACTAGTTATGATGGATTAAGTATTAATGCATTTGGATTTGTTGAGGGAGAAGTTGTGTTGGATGCCAATGATTCTGTTACGGTAGACTTCGTAATAGAAACAATTGAGAATTTGATTGAAATATACAAAGGTTATATGGGGATTCCCGAGGGAACACAAATAAATGTTGGGTATGAGATTATTACTCCGATTCCTTTTTTAGCACCAGGAGGAAGTACCGATATATATTCTTATTTTGAAATGTTGGATGATTTGAGAGATGAGGAATGGGTTGACGTTTCTGACGAGCTTAACATTCACTCTGTTAGTTTGTTTCAGAATATATTGAACGATCGGAAACTGAAATGGGCATTCCTGTCATTTGTTTTTTATGAAGAGGAAAATAAAGTGATAGTTGGAGGTAATTGGTGGCCGGAAGCTTTAGTTACATCTTCCGAAATCTATTCGGAGGAAGAAGCTTATCAGATTGCTCTTGATCGGATTTCTGAAGAACATGGAATTAATGCAAAAAAGAAAGAAACTGAAAGAAGCATTACCAGAGAATTGTATGTGAATAGGAATAATTCAAACGTTGAAATTAGAGAGTGTTGGTATGCTTACATTAAAATTGGAGAAGATTCATTTAATCATGTTTACATTGATACTCAAACCGGAGAGGTAATTACTTACCAGGAACATGGTTGGCTCATGTAATCATCCCATCAAAACAAAATCTTTGCCTTCAGCATAATTTTTGTCCACTAAAAACTCCCTGATTTTTTCACCGGCTCCGGTGTTGTTTACCATCGATACAATAAATAGTCGCCCCGGCGATGGAATATTTTTATAATAAAGCGTGTCGGTTTTCGATTTTTTAATGTCGATTAAGCCCGCAATTCGTAGACCTTCTTCTTCCAGAAATACTGTTCTTTGCCGCGTTTTTCGTCCTGCGCCCCATACCCAGATAAACGGGTGAAACGGATTGTTCTTTTCCGACCATTTACTAAAATATGCAGCCTTGGTTTTAAAAAAGGCTGTGGTTGAATAACGTTTGTCGGTTCGGGTTAACCGGGTGGAGTAGTCGTGCCATTCCAAAAGCGGTTCGGGTATTTTCGCCATTTTAACACCGGCATCCAAATAGCGCAGCTGCATTTCGTAATCTTCCGGAAAATCGCCATCAAGGCAAGCCCCGTACTTTTCGAACAATTCGCGCCTAAAAAGCAGGGTAGGATTAACAACAGGGATTTCAATAAAACGCTTGTTTTCGATTTCTTTGGCAGTGTGAAACGAGTTTACCCGGGCAACAAAACGTTTGAATCCTGCCGTATTTTTATTGTGCGGAACGTATTTTACCTCTGAACCAACAAAATCGATTTCAGGATGAGCGTTTAAAAAATGGATTTGCTTTTCAAATCGGGTTGGAAACGAAATATCATCGGCATCCATTCGGGCCAGAAATTCGCCCCGGGCATTTTGTAGCCCGCAATTCATGGCATGTGCCACACCTTGTTTTGTTTCTTTCAGGAGTATGATTCTTGAATCGCTGTTTGCTGATTTTTCGGCAATTTCGTAACTGCCATCGGTTGAGTTATTGTCGACTAACAGCAATTCAAAATTTGTAAATCCTTGGCTGAGAATACTGTCAATCGCTGCTTGTAAAGTATTTTCAGCGTTGAAAAATGGAAGCACAACTGATATTTCCGGATTGTTTTTCACCTCTTACTGCTCCATTTTCATAGCTGGTTTTGTGTAAGCTGATGAAATACGTTTTCGAGGTTTTGTTGTTGTTCCTGCAACGTGAGCAACGTTAGTTGGTTTTTTACCGCAAATTCAAAAATAGCCGGGCGAATATCTACTGAAGTATCAGCTTCAATTTCCCAGGTTTTGTGCTGAAGTACTGCAGCTTTTACACCCGCAATTGACAGTAATTGCTCGCTTGTTACTTTCGAAGTAAATTCGGCAACTACCAGCTGGTTTCGTTTGAAACTTTGGTTTTTGATTTCTGAAATGCCACCGTCGGCAACAATTTTTCCACGATTGATAATAATTACACGGTTGCAAACTGCCTCTACCTCCTGCATGATGTGCGACGACAGGATTACCGTTTTTTCTTTACTTATCTCACGAATCAGGTTCCTGATTTCTTCCAGCTGGTTGGGATCGAGCCCGGTTGTAGGTTCATCTAAAATAAGAATCGAAGGATTGTGAATAAGCGCCTGTGCCAATCCAACACGCTGCCTGTAGCCTTTCGAAAGTGCTCTTATTTTTTTGTGTTGTTCGAGCCCCAGCCCGGTGAGGTCCACCATTTCGGAAACCCGTTGTTTTTTATTCTTTAGCTTGTAAAAACCGGCCGTAATTTCCAGAAATTCTTTTACGTACAAGTCGGTGTAAAGTGGGTTGTGTTCGGGCAAGTAGCCAATTTCTTGTTTGTAGTCGAGGTTATTTATCGAAATTTTGTCTCCATGAATCAAAACTTCGCCTGAATCCTGGGGTAAATACCCCGTAATAATTTTCATCATAGTTGATTTTCCGGCTCCATTCGGACCCAAAAAACCGACCAATTCACCTTTATTTATTGAGAACCCAACATCATCAAGGGCTTTCTGCTTCCCGAACAATTTAATAATGTTCCTTGTTTCTACAGTCATACGCGCTGAATAATGCAAACAAAAATAGCCGATTCTTTTTATTTTTGAAGCATTAGCTTAAATTTGCACCTCAGCTTAACAGATTCAGTTCATGAAAGATCAGCATTTCAATTATATCAAAGATTTAACCAAGTACCAAAGACAAGAGACAACTGAAGTAATGATTGGGAGTGTTCCGGTTGGTGGTAATAATCCGATCCGGATTCAGACCATGACCGACACCGACACGCAAAATACTGAAGCTATCGTTGAACAGGTAATTCGGGTGGTAAAGGCGGGAGCCGACTATGTACGGGTAACTGTAAAAGGAATGGGCGATGCCGAGAACTTAAAAGTTATCAAAAAAGAACTAGTTGCACGAGGTTACAATACTCCGTTAATTGCTGATATTCACTTTAATCCGAAACTGGCTGAGGTGGCGGCAAAATATGTTTCCAAAGTCAGAATTAATCCGGGTAATTTTTACGATAAGCGGGCACAGTTTCAGAATAAAATATACACCGACGAGGAATATAAAACAGAACTGGAAAAGATTGAACAGCAATTTATTCCGTTTTTGAAGTTATTGAAAGACACCAATACCGCACTTCGGATTGGAGCCAATCACGGTTCGCTTTCGGATCGGGTAATGAGTCGTTTTGGCGATACTCCGGCCGGAATTGCCGAGTCGGTTCTTGAATTTCTTCGAATTTGTAAAAAGGAAAAGTTTGAGAATGTTGTTGTTTCAATAAAATCGAGCAATACGCGTGTAATGGTTTACACAGTTCGTTTGCTTAATTTTAAAATGCGACTGGAAGAAATGCCTTTCCCGATTCATTTGGGTGTAACCGAAGCAGGTGAAGGAGAAGACGGACGTATTAAATCGGCTGTTGGAATTGGAGCTTTACTTTCGGATGGAATTGGCGACACGGTGCGTGTTTCGTTAACCGAAAAACCGATCAACGAAATTCCGGTGGCTTTAAAACTGGTAAATCATTTTAAAGGATACCAAAACCACGAGCCAATAACAGCACCAATGATTGCTCAAACCAATCCGTTTGAGTACGAACGCCGCGATACAAGACCTGTTTTAAACATGGGTGGTCAAGAATTGCCGGTGGTTGTTGCTGATTTAGGCGATCGTAGTTTGCGCGAAATGATTCCAATTCGCGGGAAACTCATTCCCGATTATTTCCTGTCGGGGAATAAAGTACTCGATATTACCGGCGAAGAGTACCCGGTAATTACTTTGGAAGAGTATTTATTTGAAAGTACACGTTGGGGAAGAATGAAATTTATTCGTACAAGTAAAGCCGATTTCGATCGTTTTATGGACATGCACCCCGAAATTATAATGAAACTGAAGCAAACCCGTAAAACGGTTCTTATTCTTGAAAGTTTCAATGCAAATCCAATGGCTGAATTGCGTGCTTTCTTCATGGCTCTGGATACACACATTTGGAAAGTGCCTGTAATTCTTTACCGTAAGTACGATGATGATAATTTGGGCGACATGCACATTAAAGCATCGGCCGATTTAGGTAGTATACTGATTGACGGTTATGGCGATGGAATTTGCCTGGCCAACGACAGCGAAAATATCACTTTTACCGAATTAAAAGATCTGAGTTTTGGTATACTTCAGGCAAGCCGGATGCGGGTTTCGAAAACCGAATTTATTTCGTGCCCGGGTTGTGGAAGAACCTTATTCGATTTGCACGAAACCACTAAAAACATAAAGGAACACTTTAAACATCTCGATCATTTGAAAATTGGTATTATGGGATGTGTGGTAAACGGACCCGGTGAAATGGGGGACGTTGATTATGGTTTTGTGGGCGCCGGAAACGGAAAGGTAAATCTGTACAAAGGATTGAAACCGGTGAAACGTCACATCAATTACGAAAATGCCGTGGAAGAACTGGAGCAGCTTATTCGCGAGAATGGCGACTGGAAAGATCCTTCTGATTAACTTTTTGTTTCGGGATGAAGTAGACTGCTCTCCCTGTTTCTTATAAATTCCCTTATTTTACAGCTTGTGTAAGCTTGTTTTGATATGGCTTAAATCGTTTTACTCTCTGGCATTTTTTATCTTTGACCCAGGAAAAGTAAAATCAAAAAAATAGAAACAATGGCAAGAACATATTGGAAACCCGGAACAATAATTTATCCGTTGCCGGCAGTAATGGTTAGCTGTGGCGAAAATCCCGAAGAATATAATATCATAACAATTGCCTGGACTGGGACCATCAACAGCGATCCTCCCATGTGTTATATCTCCGTGCGTCCGGGGCGCCATTCGTACGATATTATTAAACGTACCGGCGAATATGTAATTAATTTGACCACCGAAAAACTGGCAAAAGCTACTGATTGGTGTGGATGCCGTTCGGGAAGGAAATACAACAAATGGAAGGAGATGAACCTGACACCGGCTCCGGCCAAATTTGTAAAAGCTCCAATTATTCAGGAATCGCCGGTAAATATCGAATGCCGGGTAAAAGAGATCGTAGAACTGGGCTCACATCACATGTTTATTTCAGAGGTAGTTGGCGTTTCTGTTGACGATAAATATCTGAATGAAAACGAAGCCTTTAGTTTCTCAAAAGCAAATCCCCTGGTGTATAGTCATGGCCATTATTTCGGAATGGGCGATAAAATCGGCAAGTTTGGCTGGTCGGTTGAAAAGAAAAAGAAAAAATAGTCTCTTTTTGAACAAAGCAAATCGGAATTTGTAATTATTGAGACTGAAAGCAGACTACTTTCAGGTAAATCTATAATTGTTATAAAATGAAGAGTATTAATGTATTTGTGTAATATTTTTAATGAGTTTAGGAATGGTAAAAGCACAAGATAATCCGCTTTTGGGCGAGTTTGGTACCCCACATGAAGCGGCACCGTTTGATAAAATTGAAAACGCACATTTTTTGCCGGCCTTTAAAGAAGCCATAAAACAAGGAGAGGCCGAAGTGGAAGCCATAAAAAACAATACGGCAACACCAACATTCGAAAATACAGTGGTTGCCTTGGACGTGGCGGGTCGTTTGCTGGGAAGAACAGCAGGTATATTTTTTAACTTGTTGAGTTCGGAGACCGATGAAGAATTGCAAAACATTGCCCAGGAAGTATCTCCGATTCTTACAAAGTACCAGAACGATATTTCCTTAGATCCGGTTCTTTTTGAGCGTATTAAAGCGGTTTATGCAGCAAAGGATCAGCTGGATTTAAGCGTTGAGCAAAATACATTGTTGGAAAACAGTTATGTAGGTTTTGTGCGGCAGGGAGCTAATTTATCGGAAGCCGACAAAGACAAATTCCGCGAAATAAGCACTGAGCTTTCGAAACTGAGTTTAACTTTTGGCGAAAATGTACTAAAAGAAACGAACAACTACGAGTTGCTGATTACCGATAGATCGAAACTGGCAGGTTTACCCGAAGGAGCACTTGAAGCCGCTGCCGGAAGAGCAAAAGCGAAAGACAAGGAAGGTTGGTTGTTTGACATTTCGATGCCAAGTTACATTCCGTTTATGAAATACATCGACAACCGCGATTTACGTAAAGAGTTATATTTGGCCTACGGTTCGAAATCGTTTAAAGGCGATGAGTTAGACAACCAAAACAATGTAAAACGAATTGCTGAATTGCGTTTGGAAATTGCCAAATTGTTGGGATACAGCAATTATGCCGATTATGTTTTGGAACGCAGAATGGCAATGAATCCTGATGGTGTTTACGGTTTGTTAAACGATTTGTATGAAGCATCGTATAAAGTGGCTTTGGAAGAAAAAGCTGAAATTCAGAAATACGCCGAAAAGAGCGGATTCGATGGCGAAATTATGCCTTGGGACTGGAGTTATTACAGCGAAAAACTTAAGGTTGAAAAATTTGATCTGAACGATGAAATGCTTAAACCTTACTTCGAATTAAGTAATGTTGTGGATGGAGTCTTTGGTTTAGCTACCGAGTTGTATGGCATTACTTTTAAAGAAAATAAAGACATTCCGGTTTATAACGAAGAAGTAACTGCTTACGAGGTTTTCGACGCTGATGGTTCATTCCTTTCAGTGTTTTATACCGATTTTCATCCGAGAAAAGGAAAACAAGGTGGTGCATGGATGAACGATTTTAAAGGCCAGTGGAAAGAGAATGGCGTTGATTCGCGTCCGCATGTAACCATTGTAATGAATTTTACACGCCCGACAGAAAGTAAACCTGCGCTGTTAACTTTCGATGAGGTAGAAACTTTCCTACACGAATTTGGACATGCATTGCACGGAATGTTGGCCAACTCAACTTATTCAAGTCTTTCGGGAACCAGCGTTTACCGCGACTTTGTAGAGCTGCCTTCGCAAATTATGGAAAACTGGGCAGTGGAAAAAGATTTTCTTGATCGTTTTGCAAAACATTATAAAACCGGCGAAACTATTCCGGCCGAGTTGGTTCAAAAAATTGTAGCATCGCAAAATTACCTGGCAGGATATTTATCTGTTCGTCAGTTGAGTTTTGGCTATTTGGATATGGCATGGCACACGCTTGAGCAGCCATTTACAGGCAGCGTAAAAGACTTTGAAGAGCAGGCGTGGAAGAAAGTGCAAATCTTTCCGGTAATCGATGAGAGCTGCATGAGCACGCAATTCGGGCATTTGTTTGCCGGAGGTTATGCTGCAGGTTATTACGGATACAAGTGGGCCGAAGTGTTAGATGCCGACGCTTTTAGCTTGTTCAAAGAAAAAGGCTTATTTAGCAAAGAAGTGGCAGCTGCTTTCCGCGAAAATATTCTGGAAAAAGGTGGTACCGAACACCCGATGGTTTTATACAAACGTTTCCGCGGACAAGAACCAACGGTTGACGCCCTTTTAGAAAGAAGTGGTTTGAATTAATTAGCTAGTGAATATAGTGATACTCTCACTTAGAGTGAGAGTATCACTAAAAATATACAAAGGAATCGCTTTTAGCGGTTCCTTTTGTTTTTAAAAACTTCCGTACCACATTCGAGCGTTTTTAGAAAAAACCTTGTCAACCACATCTTTTGGCAGTTGAAGTCCGCGGAATTCTCCAACGATCAGGTCACTGGTCATTTTATTTTTTGTACAAAAATATTCCCAGTCGCGCAACCAGGTTTCGTGCATTTGGCTGAAAAGCTTTTCATTGTTTTTTCCGCCATCAATAATATCTGTTCCATACAAAATCCGGTCCTGGTAATTGATAAAAAAAGTACGAACTTTTTCCCTGTTTTCGCAGGTTTGATAAAACAGTTGTCCCATTCGTCCCGACAGGTCGACAGCGGCATTGGGGTATTTGTCGAGCCACTCCGAAAGCGTGTCAACACTCCATTCGAGGCTGGCCAGGTGGCAGCCTATAAATACCAGCGTCGGGTTTTTATCGAGCATGCGGTCGCGGGCACTCATTTGTTCGTTGTAAGAAGGCATTTCGGGGTGTTTAAACATATGGTACTGCGCTTGTCTGGCGTAATAACTGCTGTCGTTTTTGGTTGTCATCTCGTTTAGGGGAAGCCAGCAGTTTTTGGGTTCTCCCATGTGCGCTACAACCGGAATTTGTTTTACAGCTATATGAGCAAAAACTACATCAAACTGAGGATCGTCAATCATCACCAGTTTTCCGTCTTTATTGCGCAATTTCATCCCTATGTTTTTCCATACCTTTACCGAATTCGCGCCATCGTTTAAACACTGATCCAGCCAGTCAATTGTATTCTGAGTCCAAGCGGGTTCGTCCCAACCATCATCACAAAAGGTGGTAGAATATGCAAACTTATTGGTATAGGTTTCGTCTAATTTCTGCAGCCATTGTTGTGTTTCCACAACATGCTCGCAGCTCTTTGAATTTGTGTTTAGCACCAGCAGTTTAAAATTATCTTTTTGGGCTTGTTCCATGGCAGCACTTTCGCTGGTGTACACATGAAAATGGGCATCAATTTTTTCAGCCGTTTTAAAATCTTCCATTGTATAATGGTTGCCACACGAAAAGGCAATTGCGCTTACTATCAAAAGTAAAATCCTGTTTTTTTTCATGATAAAAGGTTAAGTTGAGAAGTTGAAGGTAAATATTTTTTAGTTACTTGGGAGAATAAAAAACCGGATTTTTCGGGCATTTTGAAACGAAAAATTTATGTACTTATGTTTTTGAAAATAATTTGATATGATTGATATTTTAAGAAAGCGCAGAAGTATTCGAAAATATACCAACAAACGGGTTGAGTCAGAAAAAGTTGAGTTGTTAAAAGAGGCCGTTTTAAGAGCGCCGTCGTCGAAAAATATAAATCCCTGGGAGTTTGTTTTTGTTGATGAGAAGGAGATAATTGAAAAGCTGAAAAGTTGTAAACCGCATGGAGTAACGCCTTTAATAACTGCGCCTTTGGCAGTGGTAATTTGTGCCGACGAATGCAAAAATGATGTGTGGGTGGAAGACTGTTCCATTGCTTCGATATTATTGCAATTAACAGCACAAACACTTGGTTTGGGAAGCTGCTGGATTCAAATAAGAAAGCGCATGTTTTCTGAAGAAATTTCGTCGGAACAATACATTCAGAATGTATTGAATATTCCTGAAAAATTTAAGGTGTTGAGTATTGTAACAATAGGTTATGCCGAAACCGAAAGATCAGGGAAATCGTTTGACGAGCTTCAGTTTGAAAAGATCAGGATAAATGGATTTGAGAATTAGAAAATAAGTGATAGCCTCACTCAAAGTGGGGCTATCACCGGATATTATTTTTAAAAGAAATCGTCAAATTCGGCCGGTTTATTCTTCTTCTGTTCCAGCTCGTCACAATCAAGATTTATATCGAAGTGCAACGGTTTTTTAAATTCCATTTCTTCTTCCTTGATTCCGAGTGATTCGTCTGCCAAAACTTTTTTGTAAAAATAGCCCCAAATAGGTAAGGCCATATTCGCACCCTGACCCGAACCAATGGTTTTAAAATGAATGCTTCGCAAATCGGCTCCGGTCCAAACCCCGGCGGTTAATTTCGGAGTAGTTCCAATAAACCAGCCATCCGAGTGGTTTTGGGTGGTACCTGTTTTTCCGGCAATTGGCATTGTGAATTCTCCATATTCCTGCGTAACTCTTTCGCGCCATAAATTTGAGCCGCGCAAACGAATTCCGGTTCCTTCGTCGATTACACCCTGTAATAAATTCAGCATTAAGTACGATGTTTGTTCATCGATTGCTTCGTGGCGTTCCGGCTGAAAACGTGCAATTACGTTGCCATGGCGGTCTTCTATGCGGGTAACAAAATAGGGTTTGGTGTACACACCCAGGTTTGCAAAAGTATTAAACGCGCCAACCATTTCGTACAAGGTTACATCCGAAACACCTAAAAACATTGAATTTACAGGTTCAATCGGACTGTAAATACCCAGGCGTTTCATTACGTCGACCACAGCTTGCGGATTAAACTGTTTTAATACCCAGGCCGAAATACGGTTTTTTGAGTTGGCCAATCCCCATTTTAAGGTAACCATCTGGCCGTCCATTTCTTCGTCAACATCCGAGTCTTTGGGTTCGTAAATACTGCCATCCCACTGCTGAAATTGCTGACTAACATATGGAACTTTGGTACATGGAGTTAAGCCGTTTTGCATGGCCAGTGTATATAAAAATGGTTTAACCGTTGATCCCACCTGGCGTTTCCCGTCTTTTACCATGTCGTACATAAAATACTGGTAGTTGGGGCCGCCAACATACGCTTTTACTTTCCCGCTTTCAGTGTCCATGGCCATAAACGACGAACGGAAATAGCGTAGATAATATTTAATAGAATCAATGGGTGCCATTAAAGTGTCGACTTCGCCTGCCCACGAAAAAATGGTCATTTCAACAGGTTCATTGAATACCTTCTTAATTTCCTTAAAATTTTTACCTGCCAGATTTAAAACCCGGTAACGTTCGCTTTTTCTTATTTCACGATTTAAGAGGCTCTCCACTTCTTCGGCATCCATATTATTGGCAAAAGGTGGATTGTCGAGGTCTTTCAAACTGCCGTCGAACAAGGGCTGCAAATCGTTTCCCAGATGCTGTTGTACCGCTTCAACGGCATACTGCTGCATACGCGAGTCGAGTGTGGTATAAATTTTAAGTCCGTCGGTATAAATGTTGTAGTTTTCGCCATTGGGTTTCTGGTTTTTACTACACCAGCCAAAAAGCGGATTGTTTTTCCATTCGTCTAAATCTTCAATGTATTTCTGTCCTTGCCACGACGCATAGTTTTCGCGCACAGGTTCTTTCGCCGATAAAGTTAAACGGAGGTATTCGCGAAAATAAGGCGCCGGTCCCAACTTGTAATCCACCTTTCGGTATTCCAGTCCTAAAGGAAGTTGTTGAACCGAATCTTTTACCGCTTTTGTAATGTATCCATATTTCTCCATTTGTTTTAAAACCACATTGCGACGTTGTTGAACAAGTTCCGGACGTCGGACAGGATTGTACAGAGAAGAGTTTTTTGCCATTCCAACCAACATGGCCGACTGGTGCAACTGTAGCGAGTCGGGAGGTATGTTAAAATAAACAAGCGCAGCCGATTTAATACCTACCGCATTGTTTAAATAATCGTACTTGTTTAGGTACATTAAAATAATTTCTTCTTTGGTGTAGCTACGTTCCAGTTTTACCGAAATAACCCATTCTTTAAATTTCCGAAGAACAAGATCGACCGGGCTTGAAACACCATCACGCGGGAAAAGCATTTTGGCCAGCTGCTGGCTTAATGTACTTCCACCCCCGGAACTTGAATCGCCTGTTGCCAACCCTTTTACCACACGAAACAATCCACGTAAATCAATGCCAGAGTGATCGTAAAAACGCACATCTTCGGTTGCAATTAAAGCATCAACTAAATGCGGAGGTAAATTATTATAGCCAACAGAAGTTCTGTTTTCGCGAATAAAATATTTGTCAAGGCCTTTGCCGTCTTCAAAAAAGATCTCTGTCGCCAGTATGTTTTTAGGATTTTCGAGCTCCTCAAAACTCGGCATAAAACCAAGTTTTCCCTGTGCCAGTAAAACGAAGAACAATACAGCAGATGCAATGGAAACTAACACGATAGACCAAAACCAAATGATATATTTTCTGAAATTTATTTTCTTTTCAACCATGAATTTTATGGATTTTATTAAGGCAACAAATATATATGATTATGTATTCGTAACAATTGTTTTAACGGCGCGAAATTGGGTAATATTTTATTTTTTAAAAAATAAATTCATCATTTTCAATTAAATAGAAAATAAAAAATAGCACGATAAATTTTGAACTTAGCGTTTCATTTTCTTTAATTTGCAGAAATTTTGAGAACGGATTAGAAAGCATATGCACGAAAACCTGGTAATTGTCGAGTCGCCTGCGAAGGCAAAAACTATTGAAAAATTTCTTGGAGACGGATTTGTTGTGACCTCAAGCATGGGGCATATCAGGGATCTTGAGAAGAAGGATTTTGGTATTGATTTACAGAAGAAATATACGCCTAAATACATTGTATCGCCCGATAAAAAGAAAATAGTTTCGGAACTAAAGAAACTGGCAAAAACAGCTGATACTGTATGGCTCGCATCCGATGAGGACCGCGAGGGAGAAGCGATTGCCTGGCACTTAAAAGAAGTGCTCAAGTTAAAAGATGAAAATACAAAACGAATTGTTTTTCATGAAATTACGAAAGAAGCAATCACAAAAGCAGTCCAACATCCGAGAGATATTGATATAAACCTGGTAAATGCGCAACAAGCCCGCAGGGTATTGGATCGTATTGTTGGTTTTGAAGTTTCGCCGGTACTATGGAAAAAGGTTAAACCATCGCTTTCGGCAGGAAGGGTTCAGTCGGTAGCTGTTCGTTTAATTGTTGAACGCGAACGCGAAATCAGGAATTTTACAAGTGAATCAGCTTTTAGAGTAAACGGGTATTTTCTGGTTGCCGATGACGCAGGAAATGCAACTGAATTAAAAGCCGAACTTCCGAAACGTTTTAAAACCCGCGACGAAGCGAATGCGTTTCTGGAAAAATGTAAAACAGCAGAATTTACAGTTGCCGATGTGGTAAAAAAGCCCGGAAAAAGAACACCGGCCATGCCATTTACAACATCTACTCTGCAACAGGAAGCCAGTAGAAAACTTGGTTTTTCGGTTTCGCAAACCATGGCGGTTGCGCAACGTTTGTACGAAAGTGGAAAAATTACATACATGCGTACCGATTCGGTAAATCTTTCAAATCTTGCTTTAAATACATCAAAGAAAAAGATTGAAGATTTACATGGAGAAAAGTATGTAAAAATCAGAAAGTTTAAAACAAAAGCCAAAGGAGCTCAAGAGGCTCACGAAGCGATTCGTCCAACATACATGGAGAATGAAACGGTTGAAGGTTCGTCGCAGGAACAAAGGCTTTACGAATTAATATGGAAGCGCACCATTGCTTCGCAAATGGCCGATGCAATTCTGGAGCGTACCAACGTAAGCATAAATGTTTCGAATGCCGCTGAAAGTTTTCAGGCAACTGGCGAGGTCATCGTATTCGACGGATTTTTACGTGTTTATATTGAATCAACCGACGACGAAAACGGAGGCAATGGAAACGGACAGGCCATTATTCCACCTTTACATGTAAATGATAAACTGGAAATGACATCTGTAATTTCCACCGAACGTTTTACGCAACGTCCGCCGCGATATACGGAAGCTTCGCTGGTGAAACGTTTGGAAGAACTTGGAATTGGACGTCCGTCTACTTACGCACCAACAATTACAACGGTACAGAACCGAAATTATGTTGTTAAAGAAGAGCGTCCGGGAGTGGAACGCAATTATACAGTGCTTTCTTTGCAAGAAGGTGAAATAAGTGAGGAAGTGAAAACCGAAATAACCGGAGCAGAAAAGAACAAACTGTTTCCAACTGATATCGGAATTGTTGTAAATGACTTCTTACTCGACAATTTTGATCAGATAATGGACTACAACTTTACTGCAAGCGTTGAGAAGGAATTTGATGATATTGCCGATGGTAACCGGGTTTGGAACGAAATGATTGATAAGTTTTATCTGCCGTTTCATAAAAAAGTTGAAGATGCCCTTGAGAATGCCGAGCGATCAAAAGGAGAACGTATTCTGGGAGTTGATCCGAAATCGGGCAAAGAAGTGTCGGTAAAAATTGGCCGATTTGGACCGATGGCTCAAATTGGTGAATCATCAACCGAAGAGGGAGCAGAAAAACCACAATTCTCGAGTTTACGTGTTGGGCAACACATTGAAACAATAACGCTTGAAGAGGCACTTGAGTTGTTCCGGCTTCCAAGGGAAGTGGGAGAATATGAAGGTAAAAAGATAACCGTTGCCATTGGTCGTTTTGGTCCTTATGTACGGCACAACAATAAATTTGTTTCTTTAGGGAAGGAAGATGATCCGTATTCGGTGAACAACGAAAGAGCCATTGAACTGATTGAGGCAAAACGTGAAAAAGACCGATTGGCAGTTGTGAAACTATTTGAAGAGGATGCGGAAGTGCAGATTTTAAACGGCAGATGGGGACCCTACATTAAACACGGTAAGAAGAATGTAAAAATACCAAAAACAATAAAGGTTGAAGCCAAAGACCTTACGTTTGAAGATTGTATGAAGATTATTAACGAAGCTCCCGAACAAAAACCAAGGCGGGGAAGAAAAAAATAAAAATACGCAGGGGCAGGTGATTTCGTCATTTGCCCTTATTTTTAAGCAAAAAAGATGAACCTACAACATTATTTCAATCCTGTTGATTTTGAAGCGTATTCCAAAGACATTACGTATAACTGGAAATATTCCCTTGGAGCGACTATCGAAAAGTGCACCACGCGATTCAGAGAAGGAAATGAGAAAAATATTGAACTGGCAATTGTAGGAGTTCCCTTTGTTACAAATGAAAATATATCGCTTTATTCCGACGCCACAAACCTGATTCGGAAAGAATTGTATCAGCTTGCTGCACAAGGGAAAGTTAATCTCATTGATTTTGGAAATTTAAAGGAGTCGAGCAGTAATAAAGGGAATTATCTGGCTTTGCGCGATGTTGTTGATTACCTCAACGAAATGAATATCGTTACCTTGATTTTAGGTGGCAGCCAGGATTTTAGTTATGGTGTTTGTCAAGCCTTTCGGAATAATAAATTCTTTTCGTATTCTACCATCGATGCATTTCTGGATGTAAAAAAAGGAAAAGAAACATTTAGTCAGGCAAATTATTTATCGCGTATTTTTAGCAGCCAGCCAACTATTTTTGAGTTTAATTTATTGGGGCATCAAAGTCATTATATTCCAACCGAATATTTTGCAAAGGTGAAAGGTGTTAATAACCATCTTCGGTTAGGGCAGTTAAGAGACAATATTGGTTTGGCAGAGCCTGTTTTTCGGAATACCGATTTTCTTTCTTTCGATTTTGTTGCATTAAAACACAGTGACGCTCCGGGGGCAAGTAATCAGCCAAATGGCTTGCGAAATGAAGAAGCCTGCCAGCTTGCCAAATACGCCGGTTTAAGTACGCGTCTTAAGGTTTTTGGACTAATGGGAATGCAGTCTGAAATTGAGAAATGTCCCATTTCTGTGGGGATAGCAGCGCAAATTATCTGGTATTTTATTGAAGGGCATTCAAACAGAAGTGCTCTAAAACCTGAAGGGAAAGAAGGGTTTAGTGTGAACAAAGTTGACATTGCCGAACTGGATGCGCCACTTAAATTTTATCAGAATATTGAGACAAATCAGTGGTGGATGGAAATACAGGCAATAAACAACGAAATCATATATTTGGCGTGTTTGGAAAAGGATTATTTCGACGCTTGTAGCAATGAAATTCCTACTATTTGGTTAAAATATATTCAAAAAATAGACGAAATATTAAAATAATCCGAACTTAACAGCGTTCTTTGCATACCTTGTTAACAGTAGATTGTTACAAATAAATAATTTTTATTTCTTTCGGAGTTTGAGAAATGGTTAAATTGGCCCATGAAAAGAGAAGTATGAGAAGAACTGTTTCTTTTTTGTTTTTAGTGATAATAGTAGAGTTCGCTGCTTATGGTCAGCAAGATCCTCAGTACACCAATAATATGCATTATAAATTAGGTGTAAATCCTGGGTTTGCAGGAACAGGGGATGCCATTACTGGCTTGTTAATAAATCGGTATCAATGGTCTGGAGTAAGCGGAGCACCAAAAACGTTGGTGTTTAGTGCCGATGCAACAATTAAAGCATTTGGAGGATCGGAAGGAGTTGGAATAAATGTACTGAGTGACAAGTACGGATTTTATGACAATACCTGGGTTACCCTAAGTTTTTCACATAAAATAACAACAGCTCTTGGAACACTGGGACTAGGTATCTCGCCGGGAGTTTTTAATTATAGTATTAACGGAGAGTGGGTTATTCCACAAGATGATATGTATACGCAACCAGAGTCTGATCCTTCAATTCCCCAGGGCGAGGCCAGTCAAATGGCTTTCGATATGGGATTTGGGGCTTTTCTGTATACTAATAAGTACTATGCAGGTTTTTCAGTAACACATCTGAATCAGGCTGCTGTTAAGTACGACGAAGTTGCAACCGACTATCTGGTAAGGCATTATTATTTAATGGGAGCTTACAATATTAAGCTAAGCGATCCGTTGTTTGAATTGTGGCCATCGTTTATGGTGAAAACAGATTTGGCCAGTGTCCAGTTTGATATAAATGCGAATATTGTTTACAATGAAAAAATCTGGGGTGGTCTTTCGTATCGGCACCAGGATGCGCTGGCACTGCTGCTGGGAATGGAATTATTTAATGGATTAAGAGTTGGATATTCGTTTGATTTGGTAACTTCGGCCCTAAGCAGAAATGCGATAGGGTCGCATGAGGTGTTTTTAAGCTATTCGATTGATTTAGACAAGAATAGGAGCCAAAAATATAAGAGTATTCGCTTTTTGTAATTTGAATTAATATTTAAACGTGTTTGGATTACACAGCAATATTTTATTATTTTATTGCATATAAGTATATTTACGAATCTAACGAAGTTCTGAAAAAGAAAAACAACATACTATGAAGAAACTACTTTTAATTGCAGTGGTATTCTCTTTTGCACTAGGTTTTACGGGATGCCTTGGAGGTGGTTCCGGAGGAAACGGAGAGCTGACCGGGGTGCAAAAAAGGCAAAGATTTAAGGAAACCCAACCTTATGGAATGGTATACATACGTAGAGGAAGTTTCAATATTGGACCCAGTGATCAGGACGCCAGTAGTGCAGGTGTACCTACAAAAACTGTTTCGCAGGAACCATTTTGGATGGATGATACTGAAATAACTAATAATGAGTACCGTCAGTTTGTGGGTTGGGTAAAAGAATCGATGGCTCGCAGAATGTTGGGAGATCAATATCCTGAATTTTTAATTACAGAAGACCGAGATGGTAATCCGATTGATCCGCCGCAAATTAACTGGCGCGAAAAAATTGATTGGGAAGATCCTGATTTCCAAATGGCAATGGAAGATATGTACTTGCCTGAAAACGAACGCTTTTTTGGCAAAAAGGAAATTGATACCCGTAAGCTGGTTTATGAATACTGGTGGGTTGATTTAAATCAGGCAGCAAAACGTAGCAATAGCTTTAATTTTGAGACACAACGATACGAAGGAAACGTATATAATGTGGAAGGCGACCTTGTGCCTATCGAAAACCGTTCATCGTTTATGATGCGCGATCAGGTTCACGTTTATCCCGATACTTTATGCTGGATTCGTGATTTTACCTATTCGTACAACGAACCGCTGGCAACACGTTATTTCTATCACCCTGGTTTTGACGAATACCCGGTTGTTGGTGTAACCTGGAAACAGGTGAACGCATTTTGTAACTGGCGTACAAAAATTCAAACAGATTATTTGAGCGAAAGAGGAGAAGCGACGCTTATGGAGTATCGTCTGCCTACCGAAGTAGAGTGGGAATATGCAGCCAGAGGTGGAAAAGAATTTTCAATGTATCCGTGGGGAGGTTATTATCCAAGAGATGAAGACGGAGTGTTTTTAGCAAACTTCAAACCTTTACGTGGTAATTATGTTGAAGATGGAGCAATTGCCACCATAAAAGTAGGAAGCTACGATCCGAACGAGTACGGTTTGTATGACATGGCAGGTAACGTAGCAGAGTGGACAAGTACTGCATATGACGAGGCTGGATACAATTATTTTAGCGATTTGAATCCAACCTTCACATATAATGCACGAAAAGACGATCCGCCGGTAATGAAACGTAAAGTAATCAGAGGTGGTTCGTGGAAAGATATCTCTCAATTTGTTCAGGTATCAACACGTAACTACGAATATCAGGATACAACTAAATCGTATGTTGGTTTCCGTTGTGTTCGTTCAACATTTGGTGACGAATTTTAGATTTTATTTTATCAAACTTTATTCCAAACAGATATGAATATTGGAGAACTTTTTAAGTCAAAACGCTGGAAAACATTCATGGGATATGTTTATGGATGGGGTGCTGCTGTCGTAATGGTTGGTGCTTTATTCAAACTGCAACACTGGCAATATTCCGGCGAATTGTTAACGGTTGGTTTGCTTACCGAAGCATTTATTTTCTTTTTATCTGCTTTCGAACCTCCGGTAGAAATTCCAGAGTGGGATAAAGTATATCCGGAACTTCGGGAAGACTATGACCTGGAAGATTTTGAAGAACTTCAACCCAAGAAAGGTGGAATCGATAAATTGTTTGGTAATTCGGAATTAACACCCGAATTATTGGATAAAGTTGGCAAAGGATTAAACGAATTAAGTAATACCGCAAGAGGAATTAGTGATATTTCTTCAGCAACCTTAGCCACCGACATGTATGTTAAAAACTTAGGATCGGCTTCTGAATCCATGAATTCGTTTGCCCAAATCAACAATAAAGCCAACGATTCAATTAATAAATCAGTGCATTCTTTGGTTGATTCCTATTCTGTTGCAGCGTCTCAACTTTCGGAAACTGGAAAAAGACTTTCGGCAACTTACGATAAGTCGGCTGAAGTAATATCCGGCGAGTTAGAAAATATTGGAAATAGTTCGAAAAAATATTCAGGCAACCTGGAAAGGCTGAATAAAAATCTGGATAGTTTAAATTCCAATTTTGAAGGACAGCTAAAAGAAACTCAGGATCAATTTAAGGCAAATCAGAAGTTTAATGCTGATTTATCTGAAATGAATAGTGTTTTGACTTCATCGGTTGATGAATTAAGAAAATACAAAGAAAATGCAGAAATGCTCAACAAGAATCTTCAAGCCTTAAATGAAATTTATGGCAATATGTTGGGAGCAATGAGTTATAAAAAGTAAAACTCTGAAGAAGAAAGCTTATGGGTGCAAAAAATTGTCCGGAGACCCCGCGGCAAAAAATGATAAACATGATGTACATTGTCCTCACTGCAATGTTGGCGTTAAACGTTGCGGCTGAGGTGCTTGAGTCTTTCAGAGTGGTAGATACCAGCCTGATGCAAACCCTTGAGGCAGTACAAATGCAGAATTCCCAAATTTATTCTTCGTTTGAACAAGCCTATGCAGAAAATCCTGCAAAGGTTGCTGAATGGAAAAAGAAAGCTGATGATGTTGAATCCAAATCAGCTGAACTGATACTTTATGTGTCGTCATTAAAGGACGAATTGGTAAAATATTCAGGTAGCAAGTTGGTTGATGAACAAAATCAAATTACCGAAGAAGACTATATTCATGTTACTGTTGAGGGGGATACTCTTGAAATTGGAAAAGTTGATGATTTAAACGGACCTTCAGAATTGATGATAACCCAGAAAAGGGCCGCTGAATTAAAAGCAAAAATTAATCAATATCGTGATTTTCTCGTTTCATTAGTTAACGAAGATGACGTTGACCTGAGAGAAACCATATTGAGAGAACTTAGCGTGGCTGACCCTACATCCAATTTAAATAGTAAACGCGATGCGAAAACCTGGGAGTCTGAATACTTTGAAGATAAACCATTGATTGCAGTGTTAACTTTACTTTCTAAAATTCAGATCGATGTAAAAAACTCAGAATCAAATATTGCAAAATATTTGTATTCCGAAATTGATGCCGGATCGTTTAAATTTAACAAGTTGGGGGCGAAGGTTATTGCAAATTCAAATATTGTTCTACTGGGCGATACCTATCAGGCAGACGTGTTTTTGGCAGCGGAAGATACAACACAACAACCACAAATATTTATAAATAACCGCGAGGTTGAAGTAAAAGATGGTAAAGCAACTTACCGTGGTAGCACTGAAAGAGCCGGAGTATTTACTTGGGAAGGTTTAATAAAATATAAAACACCGGGAGGAATTATTAAAAGTTACCCATTTAAGCAGGAATACCAGGTTGCACAACCAAGTGTTACCATGTCGGCTACTAAAATGAATGTATTCTATCGGGGAATAAAGAATCCGTTCGAAGTGGGTGGAGGAGCAATCCCGAATGAAAACCTTGAAGTTACAATGACCAACGGTAAAATTTCGAAAGTTGGTGATGCGTATATGATTGAACCAACTGATTTAGATCCTAATCAATCGAAAACAAAGGTTTCGGTTTATGCCAACATTGGCGGACAGCGACGATTGATTAATACTACAAGCTGGAGGGTTAAGAAAGTTCCGGATCCGGTTGCTCAAATCAACGGACAGTCAGGAGGAGATATACGAAAGGAAGTTTTAGGTATTCAGGACGGGGTATTGGCAGTTTTGGTTGATTTTGATTTCGACTTTAAATATACAATTACACAATTTACAATTGAAACCAGTGCAGCCGGTGGATTTACAAACAGTTATCCTTCGCGCTCTAACAGATTTACTCCGGAACAAAAAGAAGCATTAAAACGCGTAAACGTAAATAGTAAAGTTTATATAGGTGATATTAAGGCGGTTGGTGACGACGGAACTACGAGAGATCTGGACCCAATATCATTTAAAATAAAATAATGAAATATGAGAAAGTTAGTGATCTATATCGGAATAGTTTCAATGATGATGTGTTTTGCGCAAACGCGTACTAATGCACAAATCGTAAATGGAGCTTACAAACAAAACGATATTTATGCCAAAAAGCCAATGCCCTTGGTATCTGTTCGTGAAGCAGATGTATTTTGGTCGAAAACAATTTGGCGAATTATCGATTTGCGAGAGAAAATGAATCTTCCGCTTTATTATCCTACACAGGAAATTGCCGATCGAACTAACTTGATTAACTTATTGTTACAGGGAATCGAGAACGGACAAATCACTCCTTATGATGCTCAGGCAGATGATGATTTTAAGATTCCGATGAGTTATGCTCAGGTAAAAACCAGATTTGGTGCCCAGGCAACAACACAGAAGAAAATTAATTTCGATACAGGTGAAGAAGAGGATGTTGTGGTATCAGGCGATATCAGACCGAATGAAATTAAACAGTACATGGTTAAAGAACAATGGTATTTCGATAAGCAAACATCTACTTTGAATGTACGTGTACTTGGAATTTGCCCGGTTCGTGAATATATGCGAGAAGGAGATACTTCGGGATTGGTACAACGTCAGAAAGTATTCTGGGTATATTATCCTGAAGCACGTCCGCTTTTAGCTACCAATCTGGTGTTAAATCCGTATAACGATGCGCGTCAGAATTCGTTCGACGATTTATTTATAAAAAGAATGTTTAGCAGCTACATCGTGAAAGAATCAAACGTCTACAATAATCGCGATATCAGTGCTTACCTGCAGGGCAAACAAGCCATGTTAGAATCAAAAAAGATCGAGGATGAAATATTCAACTTCGAACAAGATCTTTGGGAATATTGATCATTTTCATTAAATATATGCAGCCTTATGGAAACATAAGGCTTTTTTTTGAAACAATTTAGCAGCATAAGTAACGTTATTAAGAATAGCGATAACGACCGTTTTATAAATGAAAAGAGCCATCACATATTTATTTGTTGCAGCAGTGATGCTTTTTACTTCTTGCCAAAAGGAAACAACAAATCAGTACCTGACGCTTGGAAAAGGCACCAGGGAAAAATGGTTTGAGCCAATTCCATATGGTATGGTTTATATCGAGAGAGGATCGTTTAATCTTGGATCGAATGACGACGAAATTTATGACTTGCTTCCTACCAGAACCGTTTCTACCGAAGCGTTTTGGATTGATGATACGGAAATTACAAACAACGAATACCGCCAGTTTGTATATTGGGTAAGAGATAAAAAGGCACGGGAATTACTGGGTCAAACATACACTGATTTTATTATTACTGAAGATAAGTATGGTGCCCCACTTAAAGAGCCAAAAATAAATTGGGAAGAACGTATTGAGTGGAATGATCGTGAATATCAAATGGCAATGGATGAACTTTATGTTCCGGAACAAGAACGTTTTGGTTATAAAAGAGAAATTGACACAAGGAAATTGGTATACGAGTATTATTGGATTGATTTTAAACAGGCAGCTAAAAGAAGTAACAGTTTCAATTACGACACACAAAAGTACGAAGGTAATGTTGTGAATTCGGATGGTGAACTTGTTCCAATTCAAAATCGTAGTTCATTTTTAATGCGCGAGTCAGTTCCTGTTTATCCCGATACATTGGTTTGGATCCGTGATTTTACATACTCTTTTAACGAGCCTTTTACCTTAAAATATTTTTCGCATGTTGGTTTTGATGATTATCCGGTAGTTGGAGTGAGCTGGAAACAGGCAAACGCATTTTGT
Source organism: uncultured Draconibacterium sp. (assembly GCF_963675585.1). Taxonomy (NCBI): domain Bacteria; kingdom Pseudomonadati; phylum Bacteroidota; class Bacteroidia; order Marinilabiliales; family Prolixibacteraceae; genus Draconibacterium; species uncultured Draconibacterium sp. Next base: position 4,174,011 of record NZ_OY776414.1, on the reverse strand, counting down.
AACTGGCGAAGTGGATTACGTTCGATAACATCGGAGCGTTTTAATGAAATGCCGGCACACGATTTCCGGCTTCCAACCGAAACAGAGTGGGAGATTGCAGCAAGAGGTGGAATGCACAACAATATGTATCCATGGGGAAGTTACTACACACGAAATGTAAACGGATGTTTTGTGGCCAATTTTAAACCGCTGCGTGGAAACTATGTCGCCGACAGTCCAACAACAACTACTACCATGAAAGTGGGAGAATTTGATCCCAACCCTTATGGCGTTTATGATATGGCCGGAAATGTTGCCGAATGGACTTCAACTGCATTTTACGAAGCTGGGTACAATACCATCGACGACTTTAATCCGGAAATTCAGTACAATGCCCGACCTGACGATCCACAAGTTATGAAACGAAAAGTAATTCGTGGTGGATCGTGGAAAGATGTGGCATATTACATTCAAACCGGAACACGAACTTATGAGTATCAGGATACAGCTAAATCTTATATCGGATTCCGTTGTGTAAGAACTTCATTCCGAAACGATTTACAGAAAAAATAGCTGCAATGTTTTTCGTATCACGACAAAACATGTTTATTTCACTAAATTCTTAAGAAAACTGCATCACCAAAAGAAGTAGTTTTAATTCGTACTAAATAAGTGTCGGTATCTGTTTAAAACAGAAAGCTGATTCCGGCAAAAACAGTTGCTTCCGGCATTGTGTAGTAGCGATTTACCTCGTATTTTGTACCTAATAAATTCTCGCCACTAATAAATAACCTGAGTTTTTGGGATAAGTTATACGTGGCTTTTGCATTCAGAAGAGTATAGCTTTCCAGATTTACTGCCGCACTTGCATCATTGTCGAGATTTGAAACCTGCTGAATGTTTGCATTTAAGAGAAGCTTTTTAAAGCGATATTTAGCGTTTAAAAACAAATGATGTTCAGGTGTTGCAAATACCGGATTTTTCATGTTTATGTAGCTGTAAGTCGCATTCAGTGTCAAATTTTCAACCGGTTCGGCTGTTAATGCAAATTCAATTCCTTTGTTTGAAACTTCTCCTGTGTTTTGGTAGCCGGTTGGTGGGCCGGCATTTACGATCAGGTTGTCGCCTTCAAGCATAAATAATGTAAGTTCTGTTTGTATTTTTTTGTTGAAAAATGCTTTTGAAATGCCGGTTTCATAATTCCAGATGGTTTCAGGATTTAAGTCTGGATTAGGCCCCCACAAAAATAATTCACGCATAGTTGGACTTCTAAATCCTTTTGAAACTGAACCTTTCCACGCTGTTTGTTTGTCGAGCTCGTAGGCAAAACCCAACGAAGGAATCCATTGTCCGCCATATTTGCTGTGGTGTTGAAACCGAAGTCCTGCATTAATGGTCAGTTTAGTCGCAATGTTTTGTTGCAGTAAAGCATAAACACCTTGTTCAGTAATTGTTGTGTCAGCAAAAACAATTCCCTTTCCACCCATTGCAAGTTCATTTTCGGCCAGTCCTCCATAATTCATAAAGTCGTAACCTGCTGTAAATGTATTTCCTTCAAATAAATGAAATGCTTCGTACAGATTTACTCCGTAATTATGGTCTGTTGAATGAAATCCATCTGTAATTTCGTGCTCACCAAAATTGTAAAAAAACTTTATGGCGCCCGACGCGTTTTCAAATTCGTTTAACAATGTAAATGCCGTGTATCCACGCACAATATCAATACTTTCTCCAGGCATTGCATTTAAGGTGTCAGGCCCGGGATCAGAAGATTCAAATGCAGCCAGACTAACATCTCCCGATGCAAAAAAATGTTCGTTAATATCGTACGCAAGTTTTAAATATCCATTACTAATTTTAAAGTCAGAATTTGGTCTGTGTCCATCTGTTTGGTCGTGGTTTCCTGAAATAAAAGCACTAAACTTTTCCTTTTTAAAACCAACCGAGCCCATGTACTTTTGTGTGTTGTATGAACCGTATGAAAGTCGTGCGTTTCCATGAATGCCATCGTTGCTTTGTTTCTTTGTGATAATGTTAATTACACCTCCCATGGCATTTGAACCGTATAGAATAGAAGCGGGGCCGCGAATCACTTCCACCTGTTCAACATCGGAAGCAACATACGAATCGGGAAGCGGGTGACCCATAATTCCCATAAATTGAGGATGTCCATCGATAAGCATTAGTACACCGGTTGTTGGACTTCCACCAATACCCCGGATGGTGATTTGACCTGCCGAACCGGTAGCAACCCCAAAACCTGTAACCCCTCTTTCAGTTACAAAAAGCCCTGGAACCCGACCATTTAAAATGGGTAAAACTGCCGATTCATCGCTTTCTTCAATTTGCAATCGGTTAACCACAGAAACGGCCATTGGTACGTTGTTTCGGTTTACTTTTACATGAGAACCAGTTACAACTACTTCATTAATTTCGATGGTATCTTCTGTAAAATATTGCATTTGAGCCTGCAATTTGTTTGTAAAAATAAGTAGCACCGACAGGGCTAGTATTGCAAGTAAAAATTGTTTTTTCATTATTGGTAGTGTTACTTTATTGTTGATTCGTGTTACTGTTTGTGTAAAAAAAATTATTTGGCCTTGCTCATTACAAGCTTACCGTGTTGTATTCCTTTTATGCTAATCAGCTTTTCCGATATTTCTGTGAGCTTTTTCGAAGGTCCTTTTACAGCAATAACCTCCATGTAATTTTGATCGTTTAAATAGAATCCCTGTACCGAAAGGACAAAACTTTTATAGGAAAACTGAATGTCGGAAGATTTCTTAAGAATTTCTTTTTTGTCGTGTTCATAAACCAGCACAATTGCTCCGGCAACAATGTTGTCGCACTTCCATTTTTCTTCCACCATATTTTTTTCAATCAGGTGGCGGATGGCTTGCGAGCGGTTTGCAAAAGCATTGTCTGCAACGTAGTCATCTAATGCCTTTAAAAGCTTTTCATCTAATGATACACCAAATCTGGAAACTGACATCGTGTTACTTTTTTAGAGATTGGTAGCACGAAGATAAAAATCTTTATCTGGATTGAGTTATTTCCATAGAATTAAATCATTGAGACTATGATTTTAGTTTTCAAAATCATCTGCCGAACCGATCCTGAGCGATCGTCGAAGGATCTAATGGATTTTATTCCTCGCAACTTGATGCGTACTAAAATTGAAGATTTCATTAAGATAGATGAGGTATTTTGCTGTGATGAGTTTCATTCTTCATTTTAAACAAAACGGAAACGAATGGAGAAATATGCGGTAATTAAATAAGTTGTATATTTAATACCGAACGAAAAGTGAGAAAAAATTATAAAAATACATAGAATGACAACTGTTAAAACCATTTATTTAGGCGGATTACGCACCGAGAATGAACATTTGCAATCGGGAAATAAAGTAATAACCGATGCACCAACCGACAACCAGGGAAAAGGAGAATTCTTCTCGCCAACCGACATGTTAGCCACTGCTTTGGGTAGTTGTATACTAACAATTATGGGAATTAAGGCGCGCGACAATAACATCGATATCGAAGGGACAGAAGTAGCTGTAACTAAAATCATGGCTTCAGATCCGAGGCGGGTTGCAGAAGTAATCGTAGCTTTTACATTCCCGAAAAAGGGATATACCGAAGAGGAAAAGCAGTTGGTAGAAAGCGTAGCCGGAACGAGCCCGGTTCCTCTTAGTTTACATCCCGACTTAAAACAAACCATTACATTTAGCTGGTAGTACAAGGCTATTCCAACAAGGATGTAAACAAGTAAAGAGGTTTCAGGAAAAGAGTAAAGAACATTCGGAATATTTTTTGTAAATTAGTGATTGGTGCTGATTATTAGTCGTTTAAACTATAACAATGCTTTCAGTAAATCTTAAACACATTTTTCTTTTTTAATAAAACCAATAAACTTTTAGTTATGAAAAACCTTTTTGCACTTAGCCTTTTGTTTACGATGTTTTTAGTTTCGTGTGGTAACAACCAAACCAAAAAAGAATCGACTACAGATGAAGTTATTACGGAAGAAAAGTCGGCAGTAATGGACGAGGTTAACGAAACCAAAAACTGTGATGAATTTTTAGATAATTACGAAAAATGGGTGGATGATTATTTGAAGGTCATTGAAAAATACATGAAAAATCCGATGGACCAGTCGTTGATGACGGATTATACAAAATTGGCAAACGAAGCCATGACCTGGTACAGTCAATGGGATGTTTTGAAATGTGCTTCGAGAGAAAAATATGAAAAACGTTTTGACGAGATTTCAGAGAAAGTGGATAAAAAAATGGAAGAGTTGGGATTGGATTGATTTTATTGCTTGACGATTTTTTTGTTATAAACCGAGTTTTCGGTTTTTATTTGTAGAAAATAGGTTCCATTTGCAAGATTATTAAGATCTATTTCTTTTGTATTTCCAGAATAATATCGAATACAGTCACCATTTATGGAAATGAGCCGGATTTGCTCTGATTTCTCAGTTGCTGGAATACGAATTGTAACCCGGCTGTGGCTTGGATTTGGATAAATCTGTATATCATTTTGTACAAAACGAAAGGGAGCATTTACGATTTGGTCAGTCATACAAAGAATCCTGTTGTCGGGATCAATTTTTATTTCATCCACCTTAAATCCCGGAGACAAAACAAATTGTTGGTGATTGCTTGTGTGTGCTAATCTGAAATCGGCGGAATCGGTTTTGTTGTTTCCATAAACACGGATTGGAACCGGCATTTCAAAAAAATCGACCGAAGAATGAGATGTGCTTTGTGCAAGTTCGATGAACAAAGAGTCGAAGCCGTTTTGGCGGTAGTGGATGGAATAAATCGGATAGCCTTCTCCATAAAACCAGTCGTTGAAGAATTCGGTTAGCGTGGTATCTCCTTCGGCTTCAATGTGTTTTATCCAATCTTCGGTGAGTGCAAAACCGTTGGCAATTTTTTCGTCGTCAAAGTAGCTTTTTAAAGCCTTGAAAAAAGCTTCGTCACCCACTATCCAACGTTGCATATGCAATAAAAATCCCCCTTTGGCATAAGAAAGTCTCGAACTGAATAAACGCGAAATAGAAGTGGTGTCTTCAACAAATACTGATCCGTCAGGCTGACTTAATACTTTGTTTTTATAAACGCTTTTCCAAAGTGGCCAATATTCTCCATCCAGCAAATTTTCGTAGGCCAAACCGGTAACATAGGTTGCAAAACCTTCGTTAAGCCAAATGTGTTGCCACGACCCCAAAGTAATGTAATCGCCAAACCATTGATGTGCCAGCTCATGCGCAATCAGTTCGAATCCAAAATTATTCATAAAACTCATGGTTTGGTGCTCCATGCCGCCGCCCCAGCCAAACTGCGCGTGCCCGTATTTTTCAGAGGCAAAAGGATATTCTCCAATCAATGAATTATACAGTTGTATTAGCTCTGCAGTTACAGGAGTTTTTGTTTTGGCATTTTCAAGATCTTCAGGATATACATAGTTTAAAATTTCTACACTGTCACCACTTTCAAGAGTTGCATATTCCGAATAATCAACGTAATCAGTAACAGCAATAGCAACAAGGTAAGGTGTAATCGGATAGTTGTGTTTCCAATGCATACTTCGTTTTCCGCGAGCTTCTACTTCCGAAACCAGTGTTCCGTTACTGGCAGTCCGAAATTCCTCAGGAGTAGTTACAATCACTTCAATCGAATCAATTTTGTCAGACAAAGATTGTTTGCACGGCCACCATTCTTTAGCACCATAGGGCTCCGATAGTGTCCATAGAACCGGAGTCTGGTTGGCTCCATGCGTGCTCTGAGCAAAAGAGCCAAAACCCGATTGTGGAGGAACACCCTTATAATAAATACAAACAGAGTCGATTTCATCCACATTCAAAGCAGTGAACAGTGATACTGAAAGCAAGTCTGTTTCGTGTAAAAAATCTATTTTTTGAGTGTTCTGAACAACTGAGTCGACCTTGAGAGCACTGCTCAAATCGAAGTATACCTGGTTTAAATCTGCTTTTTTACTTTTAAAGGAAGTAGAAACTTTTCCTGAAATGTATCGAACTGCAGGATCGATGTCCCATTCCATTTTTGTGTAAATGAAATCGGTTTCAGCGGCTGATTGTGTTTCCTTAAAAGCTGATTTGTTTGCATAGGACTGACTCTCGTTAAATGCAATTTTATCTGTTTGAAATTCCGGCTTCTGTGCTTTTGCCAAACTCGAAAAAGCAAACGTAAAAAATAGAAATATTAGAGTTCGAATCATGCGATAAAGTTACAAAACAGTTTCTAGCCTAAAAGGTAATAAAAAAGGCCATTCTTTTCAGAACAGCCTCTTTCAATATTTTGTTTTGGATTATTTTTCTAATTCTTTCCAAACCAAAGCACTTGCTCCAACAATAGCAGCGTCGCCAGCTTTTAGTTCCGATGGAAGAATTTTGATTTTGTCTTTGAAGATAGGAAGCAAATGTTTTTCCATATTTTCTTTTGTAGGTTTGAAAATATAGTCGCCTGCGGCAGTTGGTCCTCCAAATAAGAAAACGGCTTCAGGACTTAAATGGTGAACTGTGTCAGCCAAACCCTGTCCCAACCATGCACCTGTTTTTTCAAAAACTTCCAGTGCAATTTTATCTCCTTTTTCAGCGGCATCATAAATCATTTTCGAATCAAGTTCATTGAATGATTTATCAGCCAGTAAACTATCGGTAGCATTGTACTGAACCATCAATTCGAATGCAGTACGTTTCATTCCGGGAGCTGAACAATAAGCTTCCAGGTGACCAAGAGCAGTACAACCGCATAAACGTCCGCCGGGAATAAGTGTTGTGTGACCACACTCACCTGCAAATCCATCGTGACCATAAACCAGGTCGCCATTTACAACAATACCACTACCAACTCCTGTTCCTAAGGTAAACATTACAAAGTTTTTCATTCCTTTGGCGCCACCATAAATCATTTCACCAATGGCTGCAGCGTTTGCATCGTTGGTTAAAGCCAATGCTTTCATTTCAGGAAAATGTGCACGAAGAAGTTCAACCAAACGAACCACTCCTCTGAACGATAGGTTTGGAGCGTATTCAATTGTACCGCTATAGTAGTTTCCATTTGGTGCACCAATACCTACACCTAAAACTTCCAATTCGCTGTTTAGAAGCTTAACCGATTTAATTAGTTCTTTAATGGCAGCAGCCAAATCAGAAATATACAGATTAATATCTCCATGTGAAGGAGTAGAGATATTGTCTTTCACCATTACATTACCGGCTTCATCAACAACTCCTATAGCAGTATTTGTTCCACCAATATCAACACCTATCGCAACTTTTTTCATTGTCTTTATAATTTACTTGTTTTTAATATTTTTAGGTTGTAGCACAGCAAATTTAAAAATATTATACAATTCTTTGAATACAAAAACCGCTATTGGCTCTATTTATTCTAATTTAAAACAAGCATTAACTTTTTTTAATACACATTCTTGCAAAAGGCAATGGTATTTCTTTCTCATTAATATAAATTATAGCTTTGTAGGGCACGAAATGAAAAAATTTGGACAGATATTGCTTAAAGGAATAGGATGGATTTTGTTGGTTCCTATTTACATTTATAAGTATGGAATTTCTCCGTACACTCCGGCTTCCTGTCGTCATGTTCCAACGTGTTCCGAGTATGCTGTTCAGGCGATAAAAATTCATGGGCCAATAAAAGGCTTTATTTTAACTTCAAAACGGATTTCGAAATGCCATCCGTGGGGAACGCATGGTTACGATCCGGTTCCGCCCAAAGAAAGAAAGAATAAATAGCGGATTGATCCGATATCATGGACATTTTAAAAACTTAAAACTAAATTTGTATTCATTTGTTAAGTTGAAACATTCAAAAAGGATATGTTAATGAAAAAAATAGTATTGTTATTGGCAGTTGCTGCTTTTATTGTATCGTGCGGAACAAAGAATAATTCGAAAAAACAAGACGAAAAAAGTGTTGTCACAGTAAGTATATTGCCGCAGCAGACTTTTGTCAAAAAAATTGCAGGAGACGATTTTGAAGTTAATCTGCTGATTCCACCGGGATCGAGCCCGGCTGCTTATACTTTGCTCCCTTCGCAGTTAAAAGACATTGCCCGTTCTGATGTGTGGTTTCGTATCGGATATATTGGTTTCGAGCATTCGTGGAAAGATAAAATTGCACAGGCCAATACCAATATGAAAGTGATTAATATTTCGGAAGGACTTGATTTAATCGCTGATAAAATGGAACAACATGGCGATCATGTTCATATCGATGGTGTTGATCCACATGTTTGGTTGTCGCCGGTTTTGGCAAAACAAATGGCAAAACGTATTCTGGATGAACTGATTGTTCTTAAGCCAGAAAAGGAAGAAGAGTACAATTTAAATTACCAGCGTTTTGCAATAGAATGCGATGAGTTGAACCATGAATTAAAAAACAAACTTGAGCCTTATAAACACCGAAAGTTTATCGTGTTTCATCCTAGTTTATCGTATTATGCACGCGAATATGAGCTGGATCAGTATTCACTTGAGTCGGGAGGTAAAGAACCAACGCCACAACATTTAAAAAGTATGGTTGATATGGCCAACAACGAGGGGATAAAAGTAATATACATTCAGAGTGAATTTGACCGCGAACATGCCCGGGTATTTGCCGACGAAATTGGAGGATCAATCATTCAGGTGTGGCCTTTAAATCCGGAATGGGCAGATAATCTGAGAAAAATGACCGACACTCTTATTGAAAATTTTTAATGGAGCCCATACTTAAAATAGAAAATCTGACGGTAGCTTACGACAAAGTTCCTGTACTTCGGAATGTGAATCTCGAAATTTTTGACAAAGACTTTTTAGGTGTTATCGGTCCCAACGGAGGGGGTAAAACTACTTTGTTAAAGGCAATTTTGGGATTGTTAAAACCGGAAGAAGGGCGCATTGTATTTAGAAACGATATGAAAGGGAGGAAAAAACCGATCGGTTATTTACCGCAGGTTCGTCATATCGACAGAAAATTCCCGATTACTGTTTTCGACGTCGTCCTTTCCGGATCGATTATGGAAAACGGGAAGAAAAATAAAGCGGATGCCAGAAACAGGGTTGAAAAGCTACTGCACGAAATGGGTGTAGCCGATATACGAAACAAAGCAATTGGAGAATTATCGGGAGGACAAATGCAACGCGTATTTTTATGCCGCGCCTTGTTGAGCAATCCAAAACTATTAATTTTAGACGAGCCGGACACTTTTGTTGATAACAGGTTTGAAGGCGAGTTGTATGAGAAATTGCGGCTACTAAACGAAAAAATTGCAATAATTCTGGTTTCTCACGATGTGGGAACAATATCGAGCCATGTTAAAACCATTGCATGCGTAAACAGTAATTTGCATTATCATGCAAGTAATATTATTAGCCAGGAGCAATTAAATGATTATAACTGTCCGATTCAGATTATTTCGCACGGAGAAATTCCACATACTATTTTAAAGCATCACCACCATTGATATGAGCGCAATTATCGAACTTTTTTCATATGATTTTTTTCAAAAGGCATTTTTAGCAGCCGTTTTTGCCAGTATTTCGTGTGGAATTATTGGTGCTTATATTGTTTCGCGCCGCATTGTTTTTATTAGCGGAGGAATTACACATGCTTCGTTTGGCGGTATTGGTCTTGCATTTTTTCTGGGATTTAATCCACTTTTGGGAGCTGTTTTATTTGCGGTTTTGTCGGCACTTGGCATTCAGTTTTTTACAAAAGTGGCCGAAATCCGCGAAGATTCTTCAATTGCCATCTGGTGGTCGCTGGGTATGGCGCTGGGTATCATTTTTGTTTTTCTTACCCCGGGTTATACTCCCAATTTAATGAGTTACCTTTTTGGTAATATTCTTACGGTTACTTCTTCCGAACTCTGGTGGATGCTAGCTTTGAATATTGTAATTATATCATTGGTTGTCCTGTTTTTCAGTAAGATTCTGTACATCGCTTTTGACGAAGAATTTGCAAGGGCTGCAGGTTTGCCGGTTGCATTGTTTAATTACTTAACCATTACCTTAATTGCATTAACAGTTGTATTAAATATTCGCGTAGTTGGTATCATTCTTATTTTATCCTTGCTTACAATACCGCAGGCAACTGCCAACTTGTATACAAAAGACTTTAAACGTTTGCTTGTTCTGTCTTCTGTATTTGCTTTTATAGGAACAATTTCAGGATTGTTTTTTTCCTACTTTCTCGATATTCCTTCGGGGGCAGCAATTATTTTTACCCTGGTTATTATTTTTGCCGTACTTCGGGTTGTTAAATCGTTTGTATAATGCTGGGGCAAAAAAAAGAAAAGTTATACCAGTGCGGGGAGTGTGGTTTTGAATTTTCAAACCTTAATGTTTCCCGAACATGCAGCAACTGTTTTGCCTGCTCAGGTTGCGAAATCTATATTTGTCCTTCGTGCAACTCAGAAGTGGTGATTAAACCGATAAAACCGTACAAAAAGACGAACGACTAAAATAAAAAATTAAAGAATAAAATATTTTGTCAAAAAAATTTCTGTTTTACAAACGTTTTGTAAGCGCTTAAATAGTTTGTTTCAAAACAAAAGAAAATGTATTTTCGGTGTGTGCAATGCACAAATCAATTCGGGATTACCAATAAAACAGCCCACTCTGTATAACAGGTGGGCTATTTTTTATAGTATCAATCCGGAGTAGATTCTTACATCGATTCTTTAAAGTATTTTACCGTACCAACTTTTAATTCCATTGTGGCATCTTCGTCGCATACAATAATTCCATTTGGGTGGTTTTGCAAAGCCGAAAGTGTCCACATGTGGTTCATGCCGTTTTCAACTACATTTTGCAAAGCGCGGGCCTTTTTATAACCGTTTACAACAATTAAAACCTCTTTCGAGTCGAGTACGGTTTTAACACCCACCGTAAGTGCTTGTTTTGGAACAAGACTCAGGTCGTTGTTAAAGAAACGCGAATTAGCAACAATTGTATCGTAATTTAAATTCACCAGTCGGGTTGTAGATTGCAGCGATGAACCGGGAACATTAAATGCAAGATGACCGTCGGCACCCATTCCGCCAAGAAACAAATGTATTCCGCCAATTGCCTTAATTTTGGCTTCGTAATCGTTACATTCTTTGTCTAAATCAGCGGCATTACCATCTAAAATATTTACGTTTTCCTTTTTTATATCGATGTGATTGAAAAAGTTCTCAAACATAAAACTGTGATAGCTTTCCGGATGATCTTCGGCAATGGCAACATATTCGTCCATGTTAAATGTTATCACGTGCTCGAACGATACTTTTTTTGCCTTGTACAATTCAATCAGTGCAGTGTAAGTGCCTAAAGGCGACGAACCAGTAGGAAGTCCCAACACAAATGGTTTTTCTTCGCTTGGATTAAATTTGTTTATGCTTTCTGCAATATAGTTGGCAGCCCACTGGCTTATTTCGTTGTATGTTTTATGAATTACTAGTTTCATGTCAATTTTTAATAGTGTTTATAAAATTCCGGCCATTGCTTTTTCAAGTTTAAAAGCTTCTTCCAGAAACTGGTCGACGGTTAAATCGCGGTGGTATATTACTCCGTGCGTTGCCCTTAACAATGGCGATTCGTTTTGATAGAAAAAGTTCTTACCCAGCAAAAACTGTATTTGTTTGTGTTGTTCGAACCAAACGCGTTGTGTCAGGTCGCTAAATTTTCCATCCAACTGATAACTCGGGAACGATGCATTTACCTGAGTGATGTAACATTCGGTAAACGATTTATCAAGAGTTGCCAGCGAGTTTAGCGAAACCGGAACGATTACTTCAACATCCCATGGATTGTATTTAAACCAAACGTTTCGGTAGCCAACAATTCTCAAATTGCTTAAATCTTCTTCCTGGTTCCAGGCTTCAACTGCTTTTGCAATGGCCTGCAACACTTTATAATGTGTATCCGGACCACTTCCCTGTGGGTCCATGGCCAAACTAATTACGGTTGGTTTGTATTTCCGGAAGTCTTCAAGAATTGGTAATACGTCGCGATCGTAATTTGATTCGCCAGAGTAGAAACCCAATCTTAAATGGTGTACATTTTTTACCATTATACCGTAGTGAGCCCAAACCAGTTCTTCCTCAAATTCGCGGATCATCCCCTTTAATTTCTGAACTTTTGGAGGATTTTTTCCACCATCGTAACTGTTTTTCAGAATAGTAAGGATTTCATAAATCGTTTCACGCAGCTCGTCCTGGTTTTTAACATTCCAGATTGAAACCAGGGCCCGAATAACGCGGTGACAAACTCCACGACGCTTTTCTTCGTCGTTTTGAGCCGCAATATTGTCGAGGTAATGGTAAATATCTTTGTCCCATTTGTATTTGTATCCGTCCTTAAAGAAATCCGGGAAATGGATCATTTCAATTTTTCCCAGGTTAATCAGGTCTTTGGTATCAACCAGCAAATCGTATAAAAAACGATTGGTAACAGCTGTAAAACCAGAGGTAAGTACCGAAAAGTGTAATTCGTTACTGGCATCGCGCGACTGTCGGTTGGTTGTGGGCATAATTCCCAGCATAATATCGTCGTGGTGCGGGCCGGTGTGATAGTACACCTGGTTCACTTCTTTTTCCATTCCCCGGCGCAATTTTACAAGAATGGAATCAATTACCGATTGAACTGTATTTTCGTTTAATCCGGGAATTTTGCTGCAATATTTATCGGCTTTTAAATCTTCAAGTTCCAGTTTCGAACCAAACTTATTTATTTTTTTGCACAACTCAATTACTGCGCGCTCCGTTTTCTGATGCGTCCACGGACCACATTCGTAGAAACAGTCTATACTGTCTTCCAGTTTAACTGCCGCTCCTTCGGTTAAGTAAAAGCGGGCATTTTTAAGTTTTTGCAAGGCTGTAGCCGGGTACGAAACGGTGGGTTTAAATTCCAGCGATTCTTTAATTGTGTCGGCGATAGCTTCACCGGCAGCGTATATAATTGCTTTGTTGTTCGGATTATATCCAAGCGTTCCAAGTCCGATGGTAATTACAAGTCGGTTGCGCGAAACCTCAATTCCACCAAGATCGGCTGCAGTAATTGCCTGTGTTTCGAAATTGGTTTGTGTTAAACGTGTGGATGAATAATGATCCGATCCACGGGTGTTAAAAGCAATGTGACCGTCGGGACCAATTCCGCCCAGGAAAAAGCCAATTCCGCCTAAGGCTCTGATTTTATTTTCGTAAGCTGTACACCAGTTGTCAATTTTAAATATCGATTCTTGCTGAAGCTTTTCCTGGTTTGTTTTTGCTTCGCGGTAACGCAGCGATAAATCAATTTTAAAATCAGGAAAGATTTCCGAGTAGTGTTTTCCTTCGGCAAGTTCAATCTCCTCTGAATTAATCAAAAGAGCTTTTTCGGGATTTAGGTTAAATGCATTAATGTACTGTTGTATTGCATTGTTGTAAAGGCTGTTGTGCTGAGTTGGATCGATTGGAAAAAATTCGCCCATCTGCACAAAGGTGAGTTCACTTAAATCAGGCTTTTTTAAACCTTCCAAACCGTATTTGGCAAGTAAATCTTTTCCTTTTTTGTTGTTCCAGTTTTCGAGTAAAAGGTGGGTGAAATCAAGAAAATACTGAGCTGTTTTACCTGTTGGCAAACTTACTACTCCATTCGGATTATCGCTAACCCATTCTAAAAAACTTAATGCCGAAAGTAAACCAAGTTTTGGAAAACTTTCTGTTGTGATATAGGGCATTAGGGTTGAAATCTTCTTCGCTTTTGTTTCTTCAAAAAATGCCTTTTCAACCTTTGTAAAATTGACTTCCATGTCTATTTATTTTGAAATTCGCTCTAATGCATAAGCAGCAGCACCCATCGTTCCGGCCTTTGGTCCTAGTTCCGAGAACTGGATTTCGGTTTCGTTACTGATGTCGCGGTTGCTAAATGTGTGAATTGCCTGTTGAATGGGAGCTAAAATAAATTGGTTGGCCACAGCAACCTGCCCGCCAATAATAATCAGTTCCGGATTAAAAATCTGGATGAGGTATGCCATTCCACGTCCCAGCCATTCTCCAACTTTCGAAAAAAGTGATATGGCAAACTGGTCGCCTGAATTGGCTGCCTGAATAACTGTTGATATATCTATTTTGCTTAAATCCTGATTTACCAGTTCTTTTATCAGCGATGAATTGCCATTCTCAATTCCTTCGCGTGCCTGGCGTGCAATGGCGTTTGCCGAAACAATTGTTTCCAGACAACCTTGTTTGCCACATACACAAAGTACGCCGTTATCGGCAAGTGGTAAATGTCCGAATTCGCCCGAGAAACCCGATTTTCCGGCGTACAATTGGCCGTTAACAATAATTCCAAGTCCCAAGCCCCAATCGGCCTGAAGCATCAATACATTCTTTTTGTTTTTTGCCAGACCAAAATGCATTTCGGCAAAGGTGCGTACTTTGGAATCGTGATTAAAAAATACGGGGATACCAAATATCTTTTTCAGCTCGTCAAAAAGATTCTCAATGTCGGGGAAATAGGTTTTGTTAATTCCTTTTTTCTGATTGATCAAACCAGGAAGTTCAATGCCCGCCACTAAAATCTTGTTCGGAGCAATGTTGCTGGCCTTTACAACTTCTTCCAGCTTTTCGTTTACCTGCTTAAAAATTTCAATATTCGATTGCATTTTAATAGGGAAGTAGTGTGGCCCACTAACTTCTTTATTGCAACTGTTGAAAATCGAAATGATAGTCCGGGTAACGTTTATGGTAATTCCAACTACATAAAAACCGTCTTCCACCAAACCGTAAATGTTAGGTCTTCTGCCGCCACTCGAATCTCCGCGACCCAATTCTTCTACCAGGCCGTCTTCAATTAACTCTACCAAAAGGCTGTTTATTTTTGGTGTACTAAGTTTAATCGATTTTGATAATTCTGAATTTGATAAGGGCCCGTTAAAATAGATGGCTCTTAAAATATGTTTTTTGTGAGCAGTTTTTTTAAGTTCAACTGCCTGGCTTTGGTTCCCTGTGTTTTTAAATAGTTTTTCCATAACTGTGTTGTTTGCAAAAATCAGAATAATTTAAATATCAAACAAGTCTCTTTTTAAAAAAATTAAAAAGAATTGAATAATTTACCTAAAATTAACTATTCATTTACAATTCATAAAAAATTAATGCATAAATCTTTAATTGTTGAGTTTTTTGAAAGATATTTATGCTTGTTTTTTACGAGAAAAAAATTGGATTATGATTCTTAAAAAATTGGCTACTTTTCTGCTTGTTCTGTTGTTTGTTTATTGTTCTAATGCACAATCGCGCCGGGTAATTAATATACCCAATATTGAAGGATACACTACTTTAAAGTGCGATTTTCACATGCATACTGTTTTTTCGGATGGTACTGTTTGGCCAACTGTACGGGTTGAAGAAGCCTGGAAAGAAGGTTTGGATGCCATTGCAATTACCGATCATATTGAATACCGCCCTCATACAGTTGACATCAATGCCGATCACAACCGGTCTTTCGAAATTGCAGAGCCGCTTTCGAAACAATTGGGAATTATTTTAGTGCGCGGTACCGAAATTACCAGGAGCATGCCACCCGGACATTTAAATGCTCTGTTTATTAGCAACGCCAATTTGCTTGAGCTTGACGATGTTAACGATGCATTAAAAGAAGCCCGCGATCAGGGAGCCTTCATTATGTGGAATCATCCGTGCTGGAAAGTACAACAACCCGATTCAACCGTATGGTGGGACGAGCATTCCTATCTTTTCGATAATGATTTATTACACGGCATTGAAGTGTATAATTGGGGACTTTGCCCCGAAGCACTTGCCTGGGCCAAATCTAAAAATCTGACGATGATTGGAAGTACCGATGTGCACGATCCGCTGGATGTGAACGACGGACACCGCCCAATGACTTTGGTATTTGCAAAAAGCCGAACACAGGGTGGAATCAGGGAAGCCATGTTTAGCCACCGGACAGCAGTGTATTACGACAATATGATTGTTGGAAAATCTTCCTTAATCGAGCCTCTGTTTTTTGCTTCATTGAAAATACAAAAGGACCTTTTAAAACTAAGCGAAGGGACCAATGGAGTAGTTCGCATTAAAAATGATTCGGACGTAGATTACGAATTGGAATTGGTTCAGCCCGGTGTGGGATTCGATGCACCTGAAAATATAACGCTTAAAGCTCACCAGATAACATTGCTTACGCTTAGCGGAAATTCGGCGGAAGTAAGTAATGCAGCAGAAATTAATGTGTATTATCGGGTGTTGAATATGCTTACTGATGTGAACGAAAACCTGCTTGTGACGTTTACCTTCAAAAATAAATAAGCAGTAAATGTCAAAATCGAGGAAAAAGGAACCAACACTTTATACACAAATCATTACGAACAATGAAGAAATCTCGCCCGATGTTCATGTAATATCGTTTAAGCGCGATTTTGATTTTATGCCCGGTCAGGTGGTGAAAATTGGTATCGACACCGATCATCCTCCACGTATTTATAGTATTTGCAGCGGAAACCACGAGGAAGAGGTGCAAATTCTTTTTAACATTAAAGAAGATGGTTTTTTAACGCCCAAAATGGGAGCTATGATTCCGGGAGATAAACTGTTAGTATCGAAACCCTATGGCAGTTTTATTGGAGTTAACGAGCCGGCCTGGTGGATTGCAACCGGTACCGGAATTGCTCCTTTTTATAGTATGTTTCGTTCCGGAATGGAAGAGAACAAAAAGTTAATACATGGAGTAGCCGCATTAAATCAATTTTATTTTGAAGATGAGCTGGAATGGGCACTTGGCAGTAACTATGTCAGGTGTTGTTCACGCGAGACTTCATGCGATGTTTTTCCCGGACGCGTTACCGCTTATCTTTCAGAAATTAACGAATTGCCCAATGTGAAATTTTATTTGTGTGGTAAACCTCTGATGGTTGTTGAAGTGCGCGATTTGTTGATTGAAAAGGGCGTTCCGTACGAAAATATTCTTGCTGAAATATATTTTTAGCTCATTGAGTGTAGTTTACTTTGTAATATTTGTAAATTGCTACAACTAATTAAATGGAATTAGAAAGTTAATTACAACGAATACCTTATTAAAAAACTTTACAATGAAACGAATCCTATTTTTAACCGCCCTGATGCTTATTGCATTGGTAGGAGTGCAGGCACAAACGCTTGACAACGTACTTGAAAAACATTTTGCCGCCACCGGACAAGAGAAATTAGCTGCCGTTAAAACATTTGACATTACTGCTAAAATGAGTGTAATGGGAATGGAAATGCCCATGACAATTAAAGTGAAAAAACCCAACAAATTTAAGGTTGAAATGGAAATGATGGGCCAAAAAACAATAAGTGCTTTCGACGGTTCAAAAGGATGGATGATAAATCCGATGATGGGAGCCGGTGTAAAAGATCTGGAAGGTGCTGAGCTAAAACAAGCTATGACACAAGCCGACATGGAAGGAGAGTTGTATCATTACGCACAAAAAGGTCATAAAGCTGAATTGATGGGTAAAGTAAACGAGGATGGTAAAGACGCCTACGAAATTAAGCTCACCAACAAAGACACAAGTGTTAAAACGTATTTTATCGACGCCGATTCGTATCTTATTACAAAAGTAAAAGCCAATGTTGAAGCCATGGGACAAAGCATGGATGTTGAAACCAAAATGTTGGAATACCAGGAGGTTAATGGAATTAAAATGGCTAGAAAAATAGAAGCTTCCATGCCAATGGGATCTATGACAACCATAATGGAAGAAATAAAAATAAATGAAAACATTGATGATTCCGTTTTTAAAAGGCCGGCAAATTAGTACCGACTAAAATATATTTGAAAGGGCGTTTATGCGCCCTTTTTTTATGCGCATCATTTCGGGTTAAATAGGTTTTTGCAAGACCGTATTTCTCTTTCGTTTTATTAACTTTTGACACAGAGTAATTTAACAACTGTTGTATTTAGATCCCATGTTTTTGTTTGAACTTTGAATCCATAAAAAAGGAAACCACATGAAATTCAAAATTCTACTTTTTGCTCTTGTTTTATTTTGCTCTTTTGTAAACCTAAAAGCGCAAACTGCATTAAAAATCGGACATGTAAACGTACAGGAATTGGCACAAAAACATCCTGATATGGATAGTATTCGGGCAATAGTTGAGCAGGAAACAAAAGATATGGAAGAGATTTATGGAGAAATGATAGCCGAACACGATGCAAAACTTAAAGTGTACGAAGAAGAAAGTGAGTCGTATTCGGAGTTTGTTCGAACTACCAAAGAAAATGAGTTGCTTGAACTGGCTCAAAAAATTCAAACCTACAGCCAGAACGCAGAAGAACAACTTCAGCGCAGAAATATGCAGCTTATAAGGCCAGTGTATGAGCAAATCAACGAAGAAATTTCAAACATCGCAGGTTATAATAAGTTCACTTATATTTTAGATATCAGCAACGGTTCGGTCGCTTATATTTCGCCCGAAAGTGAGGACATAACACCACTTGTATTGGAAAAAATTCAGAAGAAATAAGAAACGAAGTTCTGAAAAGAGGAGAGCAAATGTTAAAATTTACTCTCCTTTTTATTTTCAAAATATCTATATCGAATTCCTTTTGATAAAATCAATCAGTTCCTGCTGGTAGGCAAAAGCCATTCCCACAACAGTGTCGGCAGCTCCGTAATACACAGCAATTTTTTCGCCATCGCTTAAAGCGGCGCACGGGAATACTACGTTTGGTACATCGCCAGCAAGTTCGTAAGGTGCCGCAGGAGCAAGTAAATAGGGTTGTGTGCGATACAACACTTTCGATGGATCTTCGAGGTCGAGTAAAGCAGCTCCCATGGAATAACGGAAACCGTTGCAGGTATTAATTACACCGTGGTAAAATTCCAGCCAACCATCTTTTGTTTTAATAGGTACCGAACCCGCACCAATTTTTGTACACTGCCAGGCACTCAATTCGAAAGGTGTAACTTTCATTACACAGCGGTGTTCTCCCCAGTATTTCATATCGGGGCTGTAACTGATGTAAATATCGCCAAAAGGAGTGTGTCCGTTATCGCTCGGGCGACTTAACATGGCGTATTTCCCATCAATTTTTTCAGGGAAAAGCACTCCGTTTCGGTTAAATGGCAGAAATGCATTTTCACACTGATGGAACGTTTTAAAATCGAAAGTATATGCTATTCCTATTGTTGGACCGTGGTATCCGTTGCACCAGGTTACCCAATAGCGGTCTTCAATCCAAACTACACGAGGATCGTATTTGTAATCCGATTCGATCATGTCGGTGTTCCCGGCCACCATTTCAATGGGTTCGTGGTTAATGTCCCAGTTAATTCCGTCTTTGCTAAAACCGGCAAAAATATTCATTTGCACCGCCTTGTTGTCGCAACGGAAAACGCCTGCAAAACCGTCTTCAAAAGGCACAACAGCACTGTTAAAAATACTGTTCGACGAAGGAATGTGGTAACGTCCGATAACCGGATTTTGCGAATAACGCCACATCACGTTGGTTGAGCCTTGTGGCCGTTCTTCAAATGGGATATTTACTTTTGTTGTCATTTTATGTATTTCTTAATTGTTTAACGCATCAAGTTCTTTTTGTTCTTTGTTGTCGGGATTGGCAAAAGGAATAAACCAGGCTGCTATAAATACTGGAATGGTTGCTGCCAGTACCCAAAAGAAAAAGGTTTTATAACCCAGCCAGTCGCTAAAATAACCGCTAAGCATCGAAGGTATCATAAATCCAAGATTCATTATTCCCGAAGCAAATGCGTAATGCGCCATTTTGTATTTTCCGGGAGCAATTTGTTGCATCATAAAAAGTATAAGGCCCACAAAACCAAACCCGTATCCAAAATATTCAAAAACAACGGCACTTCCAATTATGTATAAATTATCGGGTTGTGTTGCTGCCAGAAATGCATACACGGCAAACGGAATATTAAAACTGGCTACCAAAAACAGAAGTGCTTTTTTTAGTCCACGCCACGCAATAAAATAACCTCCAAGAAGCGAACCAAGCACAAACGCAGCTGTTCCGAATGTTCCGTAAATCACTCCAATTTCGGTAAGACTAAGTCCCAAACCTCCATCGGCAACTGCAGCTTTAAAAAACAAGGGTGCTATTTTAATGGCAAATCCTTCAGCAAAACGAAATAAAACAATAAATCCGATGTAGAGGTAGATGTATTTTTTCTGAAAAAAGGTTTTAATAACATCCCAAAGCGTTTCAAAACCTTCTTTAAGTGAAGTTACTTCAGAAGCACTTTGTCCTTTGGGCAGCATTCGTGCATGGTACAGCCCAATTAAGGCCATTACCAGTCCGATGCCCAACATAACCGAAACCCAGGCATTAACCACGCCCATTTGTTTTTCTAAAACGCCAGCCAGGGCAACAAAACCACCGGCAGTAAGTAATTTGGCAATGTTGTACGAAGCACCCTGCCATCCGATGTATTCGGCTTGTTGGCCGGGGCTTAAAACATCCATATAAACTCCATCGGTTGCCACGTCGTTTGTAGCGCCGCTAAAAGCAATAATCGAAAGCAAGGCAATGGAATAGGTGAAAAAGTCGTTTAAAGGGAGCGAAAATGCTACCAGGGCAAAAGTTATTCCGGTTACAAACTGCGAAATAACCACAAAATATTTTTTCGACTTAAACATTTCCAGAACCGGGCTCCACAAGAATTTAATCGTCCATGGAATCATGATTAGCGAAGTCCAGAAAGCAATTTGTGCATCTGAAATTCCCATACCTTCGTACATCAATGCTGATGCCTGTGCAATGGCAACAAAAGGTAAGCCCATTGCAAAATAGGCTGTTGGTACCCAGAATGCTGGTTTTGTTTGTTTTCTATTTTCTTTCGACATACGGTAAGCGTTTCTATTTTGTTTGATTTTAGTCCAAAAATGAAGCTATTTTATTTTTTTTACAAACTTTTGCCTGCAATTTTAAATTTATTTAAAATGTTTTTAGGTCTTTTTGCCAGAAAAGATAATTTTGTTGACTTAATTTTAAGATAAGAATCATGAAACACCGGATTATTTACTTTTTAGCTTTTGTTGCTTTATTTTCAATGTTGGCATGTAACTCAAAAACAAAAACTACCACTCAGGACCAGAGCTCCAATTCGGAAAAAGAGTATATGGTTGTGGCTTATGTTGCCGGATATCGGAATTTTGATTTTACAAGTATCGATGTTTCCGGAATTACGCACATTAACTATGCATTTGGAAATATTCGCAACGGAGAAGCAGTATTCGACTCTACAAAAATTGATGGACAAGGACTTTCACCCGAGGATCTGGCCGAGTTGAATGGCTTGAAAGCAAAGAATCCGAAACTGAATGTTTTAATTTCGATTGGTGGTTGGAGTTGGTCGAAAGGATTTTCTGATGCCGCCTTAAGTGAAGAGTCGCGTTTGAAATTTGCAAAAAGCTGTGCCACTTTAGTTGATGTACACAATCTGGATGGAATTGATCTGGACTGGGAGTATCCAAATCAGATTGGTGCTGGAAATGCATATCGGAAAGAAGATGTGCGGAATTTTACACTCATGTTAAAAGCGGTAAGAGAACAACTTGATTTGTTGGCAAAAACAAAAGGAGATGAAAAGCACTATTTACTTACCATTGCAACCGGGGCAGATAAAACCTACGTTGACAATGTGGAAATGGCAGAAATCCACAAATACCTCGATTTTCTGAATATAATGACGTATGACTTTTACAACGGACATCATAAAACTACCGGGCATCACAGCAATTTAAAAGCCTCGGCCGATGCCGGTTTCGATATGAACAGTGTGGTAAATGCCATTGATGTTCACGTAAATGCCGGATTTCCGGTTGAGAAAATAAATCTTGGAATTCCTTTTTACGGCCGTATTTGGAAAGGCGTTGAAAATGAAAACAATGAAGTGTTGTTTAAAAAGGCGGAAACAATAGGATCGGGAATTGATTATGCCGATTTTTATCAGAATATTAATGCGAACGGATACACCCGGTATTGGGACGAAAATGCTTTAGCACCCTATTTGTGGAGTCCGGAAGAGCGTACATTTATTTCGTATGAAGATGAAGAATCAATTCAGTATAAAGTTGATTTTATGAAAAAACGAGGATTGGCCGGTGTGATGTTTTGGGAGTACAGTGCCGATCATGATAAAACCTTGTTGAATGCACTTGTTTCTGAATTGAGCAAATAAAAAAGGCACTCATATAAAAAATGAATGCCTTCAAAAATGTGTATTAAAAAGAAATTATTTATAAAAAGGTAGAATTACGTAAGTGTAAAGTATACAGCCCATACAAAGTGCAAGGGCAAATTCGAGCGAAGCAAAAAATACCAGCACACCACCCAGAGCAAGTGCAGCAGTGTTTAAACCTGCCACAAACAATAGGGTAATTGAAAACGACATAATAAAACCTAGTCGTGCAGCAAAAACCTTGGGCGCTTTATCTGTGTCTTTTCTATCCAGATTAAAAGTATTGGCCAGACGGTAGCTTGCATAGCTAATTGGGCTGTATTTTAATTTTGTAAATGCTCGCATAAAGAAGTCTGCCGTCAAAATTACAAGGAATAAAGATGAATCGAAGGCAAAGCCTGATGCGACAAACACGATTCCGATCAAAGCATTTAGTCGGGTAACCTGTTCATCAACCTTTTCATTTGATATAGGACAAACTATCTGTTTCATTTTGTATCTTTTAAATTCTGTTCAAATAAAATACAAAAAACTCTTTTAATGCGTTTTTTGGACGATTGTCAGTATATTTCCTTACAATAAATTAACAAATACTCAGATTCGTCATAAAATAAAACAACGAGCTAAGTATCTTTATAGCCAGCTAAAAATGGGAGCGTAAAAGAGATTTACCACAAAAAAACCGATCTTTTTAAGAAAGAAAAAGCTTAAAATACATCGAATACAACCGAAACTGATAATTTTAAAGAGATGAAAAAAACAATTTTACTTATTGCAGGTGTATACTTTGTTGCCGGGTTGATGGCACAGGACAAACAAGGTGCATTACCTGTTTTCGAAAATGGAGAAGCCCAGATTGTAAAGGCATTCGAAGATCCGGATATGTGGATTCGGGAAGACCTTTGGGTGGAAACAGAATTCGATAGCGATGGTGATGGAAAACCTGACCGGATGCACGTGGATGTTACACGTCCGCGTCAGACTGAAACGGAAGGGCTAAAGTTGCCGGTTGTATACAACTCAAGTCCTTATTTTGCAGGAACTGCCGGAAACGATCCGGATTTGTTTTGGGATGTAAACCAGGAATTGGGTGAAGACCCAAAACAGCATGTTCATCCTCCCGAAATTGAACGAAGGGGAGAGCGTCCAATAATATCAAAAGGGCATGTAAGTACATGGGTTCCCCGAGGTTACATAGTGGTTCATTCCTCTTCGCCCGGCACCGGATTATCCGATGGATCGCCTACTGTGGGTGGCGACAACGAATCGTTGGCACCCAAAGCTGTAATTGACTGGCTTTGCGGTCGGGCAAAGGGATATTTAACCCGCACCGGCAAAGAAGAAGTAACTGCTTACTGGAGTACCGGGAAAGTTGGAATGACCGGAACATCGTACAATGGAACACTTCCGTTAGCTGCCGCCACAACCGGTGTTGAGGGATTGGAAGCCATTATTCCGGTGGCACCAAATACATCGTACTATCATTATTACCGCTCGAATGGTCTAGTACGCTCGCCGGGTGGATATCTGGGTGAAGACATTGATGTACTTTTCGATTTTATTCATAGCGGAGATTTGGATAAAAGAGCGTATGCCCGTGAACATGTGCGCGATACCGAAATGAAAAACGGAATGGATCGTAAAACTGGTGATTACAACGATTTTTGGGCCGGCCGCGATTATTTGAATGATATGGAACCAATGAAAGCTGCCTTGTTAATGTCGCATGGTTTTAACGATTGGAATGTTGTGCCCGAGCACAGTTTGCGAATTTACGAAGCTGCAAAAGCCAAAGGATTGCCAACACAAATTTATTACCATCAGAATGGCCACGGCGGACCACCGCCCATTACATTGATGAACCGCTGGTTTACCCGTTATTTATTTGGGATAGACAATGGTGTTGAAAACGACCCAAAAGCATGGATTGTGCGCGAACATGATGAACGCGATCATCCAACTGCGTACGAGGATTATCCCAATCCCGGTGCTTTGCCGGTAAAATTGTACTTAAGTAATGGCGCACCCGAAAAAGGTGGATTAACAACTACACCAAATACTAATCAGCGAACCGAAACATTGGTGGACAATTATTCTTTTAGTTCCGAAGCGCTTGCCAAAGCCGAAAATACGGAGCACCGCCTGTTGTACGTTTCCCCGGTATTAAAAGAGGATGTGCATATTTCGGGAAAAACAAAAATTACCATTAAAGCAGCCAGTAGTAAGCCAGCTGTAAATCTTTCGGTGTATCTGGTTTCGTTACCCTGGACCGAAAAACGACGTGATGCAAAAATTACCGACAACTTAATTACCCGCGGATGGGCCGATCTTCAGAATTACAAATCACTTACCGAAAGTGAACCGCTTGAACCCGGAAAATTTTACGAAATGACTTTTGAACTGCAGCCCGATGATCAGATTATTCCGGCCGGTCAGCAAATCGGATTGATGATTTTTTCGAGCGACAAGGAATTTACACTACATCCACAACCCGGCACAAAACTAACAGTTGATTTGGATGCAACCAGTATAGAAATCCCCGTTGTGGGAGGATCTGAGTCGTTTAAAAAGGCGACCAATTAATAGTGTCGTTTTAAACTTTCGAAAAGGCAGCTTGTTATTTCTTTATCAATTGGAAATGGTATATGGAAACAATCAGTACAATATTAAAATTTGAACTATTAAACTTTGATGCGTATAGTATAAAAGTTTACACGCTTGTGCTTGTAGTGTTGATTGTTCTGGCAACAAAAGCCGTGTTGTGGATTATTAAAAAATCACTTAACCGAAAAAGCAGGACTAAAAAACTGGATGCGGGAAATACCTATGCATTGTACCAGATTATTAAATATGTAATTTGGGTAGTTGCAATCGGACTCATTCTGGAAACCATTGGTATAAAAGTTACTGTTCTTATTGCGGGATCGGCAGCATTGATGGTAGGTATTGGTTTGGGTTTACAGCAAACATTTAACGATGTTGTTTCGGGCATTATTTTGCTTTCAGAGCGTTCGATTAAAATTGATGATATACTCGAAATTGATGGTGACGTTGTAAAAATTCAGGAAATTGGCTTACGGACCTCCAAAGGATTAAACCGCGACGATATTTCTATTATTATTCCAAACTCTTTAATTACTACAAATAAAGTGATTAATTGGAGTCACCAGTCGAAAAAAACACGTTTTAGCATTGATGTTGGAGTTGCTTATGGTAGCAATGTGGAACAGGTTCTAAAAATTCTGGAAGAAAGTGCTTTTGCTCATCCCGATATTTCGAATCGCGAATTAACAGAGGCACGGCTGGTGAACTTTGGTAATTCATCGCTTGATTTTCAGGTGCTGTTTTTTACAAAAAATATATTCCGAATCAGCAAAATGAAAAGCGATATACGACGAATCATTTCTCAAAAATTTATCGAAAATAACATTACCATTCCCTTTCCTCAAATGGATTTGCACCTTAAAACAAATGAAGCAAAAGTGGGATTTGATAACATGAAATAAAATCTGTAATTGGGCAAATTAGGGAAGCGTAAGTTGAATGATCTTGAAAGAGGAGAACGGGTGTTTAATAAAAGTTGTTTACGAATACTGATATTTTCGGCTTTCATGTTGAAAAAAGGTAGTCTGGTGTTTTGTTGACTAAAAATGTGTAGTATGTTTTTAATTGTTCTTTTCAGCTTACTTAACTTAAATCCAAATTCAATGGTACTTTTTGATTTTTCAAAAAACAGCGATCTACAAGGATGGTTTGTGGTAAACGATGATGTAATGGGGGGAAGATCGCAGGCTGCATTTGAGATAGATGCAGCAGGAAACGGACTTTTTCAAGGCAAGGTTTCATTGGAAAATAATGGCGGATTTGCATCAGTGCATTATCGTTTTGATCGTATGGAAATAGGCGATTCTAAAAAACTTGTTTTACATGTAAAGGGTGATGGCAAAAGATACCAGGCAAGAGTTTATGCCAATACCAGCGATAACTACTCGTATATTGCTTATTTTAATACTTCGGGCGAATGGCAAACAATAGAAATTCCGTTGGAAAATATGTATCCTTCGTTTAGAGGAAGAAAGCTGGATTTGGCAAATTTTTCGGAATCTGGTTTAGTGGAAATTGCCCTTTTAATAGGAAATAAAAAGGTCGAAAATTTTAGTCTTCAGATTGATAAAATTGAGTTGAGGTAATCAGTTCATGTAACTTCATTGTTTTTAGGATTGAATATTTTCTTGTCACAATTTTTATCTGTACATAGTGAGAAGTCTATTGTGGATAATATAAGTCTTGTAAAATGTAAGCCAATGTTAAAAAATAGAGAAATGAAAAAACGTAGTGCATTTTCTTTACTTCTTATTAGCTTTATGATTGTATTGTTTTTTAGCTGTATGGGACAAAAATCAACAATTGATAAAACAGTTGTAAAAGAGTTGGACATTCAGGAATACCTTGGAACCTGGTACGAAATTGCACGTTTCGATCATCGTTTTGAACGCGATATGGTAGGAGTTACAGCCAATTATTCTTTTCGCGACGATGGAAAAATAAAGGTACTAAACAGTGGGTATAAAAATTCGCTGGAGGGAGAATACAGTGAAGCCATAGGCAAAGCAAAAATCCCAAATCCCGATACTGAACCAGCTAAGTTAAAAGTGTCGTTTTTCTGGATTTTTTACGGCGATTATTTTGTGTTGGAACTTGACAAGGATTACCAGTGGGCAATTATTGGAAGCAGCTCTGATAAATACCTCTGGATTTTATCTCGCACACCGCACTTACCGGATGATTTGTATTCCGACTTACTCAATCGAATTTCAAAGCGGGGATACGATGTGTCGAAGTTGATAAAAGTGGAGCAAAAACCTAAGTAAATCACTCACTTGGCATATGTCCAACAAAAACCACTTAATATGGCATTTTTTCAATTCGAACGCAAACAGTTAATTAATTCAACATTAGATGAGGTTTGGGATTTTATTTCTTCGCCGCAAAACCTGAAAAAGATTACCCCGGATTACATGGGTTTTGATATTCGCACCCCGAATTTACCCGACAAAATTTATCCGGGCATGATTATTAGTTATATCGTGCGGCCGGTTTTACATATACCAACTACCTGGGTAACCGAAATTACACATGTGGTTGATAAACATTATTTTGTTGATGAGCAACGGGTGGGACCTTATTCGTTGTGGCACCATCAACACATTATCGAAGAAGTTGAAAACGGAGTTCTCATGCGCGATATTGTGAGTTATCAACCTCCTATGGGCTGGCTGGGTAAAATAGCCAATTCAATACTGATTAAAAATAAATTGATTGAGATTTTTGAATACCGAAAAAAAGTGCTGGAAGAACTATTCCCAGCCTAATTATTGATACCAGAAAAAAGAAAACCATTTCATGAAAAGAATATTCTTTACCGTTTTTATTTTAACAATTGCATGGTCGGGTTTTGCCCAAAAAACCGAATTTACACATCAGGATACCTTGCGCGGAAGTATTACTCCGGAACGTGAGTGGTGGGATTTAACGTATTATCATTTAAGTGTTGCTGTAAAACCTGCCGACAGCAGTTTTATGGGAAGTAACTTGATTCAGTATCGTGTTTCGGAACCGAAGCAGGTAATGCAGATTGATTTACAGCCACCAATGAAAATTAACCGGATTATTCAGGATGGAGTAGAACAAAACTATACGCGCGATGGAAATGCCTGGTTTGTTGCCTTAAACAAAACACAAAATACCGGAGATGTAAATGAATTGTTGGTGGAATATTCGGGGAAACCAAAAGTAAGCCGCCGCCCGCCCTGGGACGGAGGTGTGAGCTGGCGCAAAGACGAAAACGGAAACGATTTTATTACGACTACAGTTCAGGGAGACGGAGCAAGTTTGTGGTGGCCCTGCAAGGATCATCCTTACGACGAACCGGATAGTATGTTAATCAGTATTACTTTTCCGGAACATCTGATGGATGTTTCCAACGGCCGTTTACGAAAAGTGGAGCAAAACGAAAACGGAACAAAAACCGCGCATTGGTTTGTAAACAATCCGATTAATGGTTACGGAGTAAACATCAATATTGGAAATTATGTGCACTGGCATGAGGTTTATAAAGGCGAAAAAGGCGATTTGGATTGCGATTACTGGGTACTCGATTATAATCTGAAGAAAGCTAAAAAGCATTTTAAGCAGGCCCCAATGATGTTGGAAGCATTTGAGCACTGGTTTGGACCCTATCCTTTTTACGAAGACGGCTATAAATTGGTGGAAGTTCCGTATCCGGGAATGGAACACCAGAGTTCGGTAACTTACGGGAATGGCTTTGAAAATGGTTATGGTGGTCGCGATATAAGTGGCTCGGGTTGGGGCCACAAATTCGATTTTATAATAGTGCACGAATCAGGTCACGAATGGTTTGCAAACAGCATTACCAACTGGGATGAGGCCGATATGTGGATTCACGAGAGTTTTATTGCTTATTCTGAAAATTTATTTGTTGATTATTACTGGGGCAAAAACGCCAGTGCTGAATATTGCCGGGGAACACGTCAGAATATTTACAACGACAGGTCGGTTCTTGGCATTCATGGTGTTAATTATCCGGGATCGGGCGATATGTATCCAAAAGGCTCGAATATGTTACATACCATGCGACAAATAATTGACAACGACGAAGAATGGAGACAACTTTTGCGTGATCTGGGGCAGCACTTTTACCATAAAACAGTAAAAACCACCGAAATTGAAAAGTATATTATTGAAAAAACAGGACGGGATTTTCAGCCGGTTTTTAACCAGTTTTTAAGAGATACCCGAATTCCGACATTTGAATATGCACTGCAAGACGGTGAGCTAAAGTACCGCTGGGCAAATTGTGTCGACGATTTTAATATGATGCTTAAAGTTTATATAAACGGCGAATTAACCTGGTTACAACCCACCCAACGTTGGGCAACTTTGGCACCTGAACTGGCGGTAAAAAGCGTTGAGGTTGACAAGGATTTTTATGTGGGCAGTTTTTGTATCAGCGATACCGAAAATAAGTAATTTCAGACTAAATCGGTATAACAGCAAAAGTCAAAGCTCTGTTGGGGATTTTGATCCGAGTTGGATTTATATTTTCCAGTTAATGGTTAAAATCCCCGAATAAAATCGGGGGCAGGCTCTGCAATTTTATTGCAGCTACTTTTGTATCTATACATTTATCAAGAATACTTACCACAAAGTTTAAGAAATTTAATATTGAAACCTCTTCGTGTCTTAGTGACTTTGTGGTTTTTCTAGTGAATTTCATTCGGTTTGTTAAACCTATGGATTTTCAATTCATAGTGGTTTATTTTGGAGCATACCTTTTCACCACAAACTCGCCTTTGTTGGCGCCAAGCATATCACCAATTACCTGGCATTTAATCATCAGTAAATTAAATAAGCGGGGATCGGTTTCGTACATTAAACCTTCGAAATTGCCCATGCCTTTTGCAATGATTAAATCGGCCGACTTGTAAATATCCAGAAATTCCTTGCTTACCCGATGCAATAGGGTTGATGGAGCATCGTCGCCGTTCGATATTAGTTTTGCCACTTCGGGGATGCCAACTTCCATGGCTTCTTTTATTGTTGCGTCGTTTAAAATGGGTTTATCGCGCACCGCAAAAATTACATTGGGGTGGTTAATGGTTTCCAAAAACAATTTGTCAAGCACTATTTCGCCACAGTTGTCGCCCAAATACAGAATGGTTGTGGCCTTTTCTATTTCATCTTTTAACTCAGCAGAGTCATCAACGGCAAAGTCAGATGTAAGAACCCGATCAATGGTTTCTTCCACATCAAATTTGTGTGTAGGGCCAAAATCAATAATATTTCCGGCAATGGCTAAACGAAGAGCCGTATCAAAACGGTCGGCTGAGTTTTCTACGCGTTGTTTAAATTCATCGTATCGGGCCAGCAATTCTTTATTGCTTTGCTGTTTTTCCTGTTTGTACGGATCATCAATAGCTGAATGTAATTTTAAACCGGCAAGAAGGTTTCGGGTAATCTCAGGTGAATAGCTGTTGTTTAAATCAATGTTGGCAATGTTTTTTACCATTTGGCTAACCAAAACGTTGCGTTTTTCTTCTGCAATCTCGAATTTATCCATTCGTTTGGGCAGCGCCTTTACCTGGCAAATTAGGCATTCGTAATTCATAAAGTCATATTGTTGTTAGAAACCCTATTCCGGAATTCAAAGTTGGTATAAATGTAACAATACTATTGAATTTGTATTGTTTAGAACCAATGTTCATCATGTGATTTCAGAAAGAGTTAAGATGTATGAAGCGATTTTTTATAATTGCAGGAAATGTATGTCATCAGCATTTATTTTCCTTTCATTTGGGCATACAACTTATTGGCAAAAATAAAGTCGTTTAGCTTTTGATTGCCCGATTCCAGAATTTCATTTTTGGTGCCTACCCATTCTTTTTCGCCTTTGCTGATAAACAGGATCGACTCACCAATTTCAATAACAGAGTTCATATCGTGCGTATTGATAATGGTAGTCATTTGAAACTCTTTGGTAAGATTTTGAATCAACTGGTCTATTACGGTTGCTGTTTCAGGGTCTAGTCCCGAGTTTGGTTCGTCGCAAAACAGGTATTTCGGATTTAAAGCAATGGCACGGGCAATGGCCACACGTTTTTGCATTCCGCCACTAATTTCACTGGGCGACAGATGAAATGCTTTTTTTTCGATATTAACGTGGTCGAGGCAAAATTCAACGCGTTTTGTTTTTTCAACGCTGCTCATATCGGTAAACATATCCAATGGGAAACGAACATTTCCTTCAACATTAATACTGTCAAAAAGTGCTCCTCCCTGAAAGACCATCCCAATTTCCTTGCGCAGCGATTTGCGTTCTTTTTCGCTTATTTTGGTAAAATCGCGGTCGTTGTACCATATTTCACCCGAGTCGACCTCAAAAAGGCCTAAAATTGATTTTAGCAATACGGTTTTCCCCGATCCGCTTCGTCCAATGATCAGGTTTGTTTTTCCGGGTTCAAATTCAATCGAAATATCTTTGAGTACTTCGTTGCCATCAAACGATTTGTATATGTTTTTAAGTGCAATCATGTTAACAACAAACGAGTTAATATTAAATCGAAAAACAGCACCAGAATATTGGTGTTAACCACAGCTTTGGTACTTGCTTTTCCAACTTCGAGCGCTCCACCCTGCACATAGTAACCGTAATATGCCGGAACGGATGCTACTAAAAAACCGAATACAAACGATTTTATGATGGAAAAAGTGATGTAATACGGAACAAATGCAAATTTTAAACCTTGTATAAATTCAGGAACTGTAACCACTCCTGCAAGCGGGCCGGTAAAAAGTCCGCCAAGAATTCCGAAAAACACACTCATTATAAACAGGAAAGGGAAGATGAGAACAACGGCTACAATTTTGGGTAATATTAGGTAACTGGCCGAATTAACACCCATAATTTCAAGCGAGTCGATTTGTTCGGTAACCCGCATGGTTCCAATTTCGGAGGTGATGTTTGAACCCATTTTTCCGGCCATAATCAGTGCCAGCATTGTGGAAGAGAATTCCAGAATTAAAGTATCGCGTGTTCCGAATCCAATCAGGTCGCGTGGATAAATCGGATTCGACATGGAATAAGCAAACTGAATGGTCATAATTCCGCCAATAAAAATCGAAATGATCACCACAATCCATACCGAATTTACTCCAAGTGTGTCAATTTCATGAAACAATTGCCGGATATACATTTTGTGTTTTTCAGGACGAGAAAATACCTTTCTCAGCATACTAAAGTAACGTCCTATATGAAAGAAATACCCCATTTCTGTTTGTTCTGATGCTTTTGTTGTAGCGCTAAAATTACAACTTAAAAACCTTAAACAAAATTTTTGCGAAATTGAATGGCATGGGCAACATAAACTAAATAATTGCGTATTTTCTATAGATTCTTTTTTAATTTAGATATTTTTGCGCCCGAAATAAAAGATAATCAAATGAATAACAATTTTTGTGTGATTATGGCCGGAGGAGTTGGAAGCCGCTTTTGGCCCCTCAGCCGCACCGTAAGACCAAAGCAATTTTTAGATATTTTAGGAACCGGAAGAACTTTTCTACAACAAACTTACGATCGATTTGCTAAAATAATACCTCCCGAAAACTTTCTGGTAGTTACCAGTGTAAACTACCTCGACCTGATAAAAGAACAGCTACCCGAGCTAAAAGAAGAACAGATTTTACTTGAACCGCTTCGCCGCAATACGGCACCATGCCTGGCTTATGCAGCAAATAAAATACGGTCGAAAACCGAAGATGCCAACCTGATTGTAACTCCATCAGACCATTTAATTCTGAAAGAAGATGAGTTTATTCATCAACTTGAAAACGGGCTTGATTTTGTTTCGGAAAAGGAGGCTTTGTTAACACTGGGGATTAAACCCAACCGGCCCGAAACCGGTTACGGATATATACAGGTAAAAAAGCCCCGAAAATTCAAGGAGCTTGACAATTTATACAAGGTGAAAACATTTACCGAAAAGCCGAACGAAGAAATGGCTTCAATTTTTGTTGACAGTGGGGAGTTTTACTGGAACTCGGGAATTTTTATTTCTTCGTTGCAAACCATGCTCGAGGCATTTCAGCAGCATTTAACTGAGATTGCTTTAAAATTTGAAAATGGTAGAAAACTGCTGAATACCGGTAACGAGGTTCCTTTTATAAAAAAAACATATTCAGAATGTCCGTCGATTTCAATCGACTATGGTATTATGGAAAAAGCGACAAACGTTTACGTTTTAACTGCCGATTTTGGATGGAGCGATTTGGGTACCTGGGGATCGTTGTACGAAAATAAAGAAAAGGATGAGAACGGCAATTTAATAAGCGGCGACAACATTCTGACTTATGATACCGAAAATTGTATTGTAAATATTTCGAACGAGAAAGTGGCGGTTATTCACGGGCTTGACGGATATATTGTAGCCGAGTCGAACGATACATTAATGATTTGTCGTCGTGAAGATGAGCTGCAAATCAAAAAATTTGTAACCGACGTTCGGATTAAAAAAGGCGATTCGTTGGTGTAGTTTATAAGTTTATAGTCATACGCTCACGTCAAGTGAGCGTATGACTATGCACAAAAAACGGGCTGCAAGAATTGCAGCCCGTTTTTTTATTGGCTTAAAGTTCTATTCCGAAACTTCAGGCTTTATTTCTAATTTGTCTTTTGGTAATTTACCTGTCCATTTTTTAATGCTGTAGTTGATTTGAATGGTAAGCAAATACATTACCGGCGAAATCAACAGGGTTAGAAATGTGGCAAAAGTTAATCCGAAAATTACTGTCCACGACATTGGCCCCCAAAACGCAACACTTTCTCCACCAATTGAAATCTGTGGATCGAAACTGGTGTACAGTGTTAAAAAGTTGAAGTTTAATCCAATAGCCAGAGGAAGCAAACCAAGAACCGTTGTGATAGCTGTTAAAAGTACCGGACGTAAACGTGTTTTTCCGGCTTCAACCAATGCATCAATTTGTACATTACGAGGTAAAAATGCCCCTTCAGGATATCCCAGTTCCTCGCGTTTTCTTTTTCGCGTAAGGTCGATGTAATCGATCAGTACAATTCCGTTATTCACCACAATTCCGGCCAGCGAAATAATCCCAATTCCGGTCATAATTACTACAAATTCCATATGGAAAATTCCAAGACCAAGGAAAACTCCAATGGTACTGAAAATTACGGTTCCGATAATAATTGCAGGGCGAATAAACGAGTTAAACTGTGTTACCATAATAATCATGATCATCGCAACTGCAATTAATAAGGCAAACACCAAAAACTCCATACTTTCAGCTTGTTCCTGTTGTTCTCCGGTAAACTCGTAATTGTAGCCGTTAGGCATGTTGTAATCACTCAGAATCTGTTCGATTCGTGCGTTTACCTCGTTTGCATTATATCCATCAACAATTTCCGAAGAAATGGTAATAACACGCTTGTTGTCAATCCGGCTGATTTTATCGTACGAAGTTCCATATTTAAAACTGGCAACCGACGAAATTGGAACTTTATAGTCATTCACCGGAATTTTTTGGTTCATAAGAGTTGAAACATCATTTCTGTATTTTTCTTCAAGGCGAACAAAAATGTCGTATTCGTCTTCTCCGTCTTTAAATTTACTGGCTTCGTAACCATAAATGGCATTCCTAAAGGCCATGGCAACCTGCTGGGTTGAAAGTTCGAGCAAACGTGCCTGTTCGCGGTTAACCTGGATCAGCATTTCGGGCTGATTGGTATTGATGTTTAATTTTAATTCATCAACTCCGGGAATATTGTCTTCTTCAATCAATCGTAAAAAATCATCGGTGATCGTAATCAGCTGGTCGAATTCGTCACCCGTCACATCGATGTTTACCGGTGCGCCGGTTGGTGGTCCCTGGTCATCTTTTTCTACGTAAATTTTTGCACCAACAAATCCATCCAGATTTTTGGCAATGTCCTGCATTACCAAACTTGTGTTTATACCTTCGCGTAGTTTGTATTCAACAAACGAAATGGATGTTAACGATTTATTCGGACTTGCATCGTTTTCAAACATTCCACCCTTTCCAACTCCTACGTTTGTGGTAACCGATTTTACAATGTGATTTACCGGTTTAATGGTACTTTTAATAATGTCTTCTACCTGACGCGATACTTCATCTGTTTTTTCGATGGACGTTCCCAAAGGCAATTCCATGGTTACAAACACGGTTGTTGGATCGGTTTCGGGGAAAAACACCACTTTGGGCTGGCTTACTGCAAAGTAAAACCACATCGAGAAAATAAGTAATGATATTGTTCCTCCGAAATAAATATACGGCCATGGTCCGGTTAAAGCATGCCGTAACTGACGAGTATAAAAGTATTCGAGCCACACCAAAAATTTTGTTTGAAACCATCGGGCCACAGGTCTTAATACAAATAGGTTAAGTGCCATAATTAAAGCTACTGTAGCCAGTAAATTTCCGATAAGGTAAACCTTTGCCATATAAAACAGCACGGCTATGATGGTAATAATACCTGCATTCCGAAGTGTTTTTTTAATGTTAGCCTTTTGAGTAATGTCTTCAATTTTCATGTACGTGGCAATAAATGCCGGACTTAAAATTAAGGCCACAAATAGCGATGAGGCTAAAACAACGATCAGTGTTTGCGGAAGAATTTTCATAAACTCACCTACCATTCCTTCCCAGGCCAACAAGGGGAAAAATGCGGCCAGAGTGGTTAATGTTGATGAAATAATAGGAAAGGCAATTTCGCTAACACCACGTTTTGTTGCCCTTAGTAAAGGTACTCCTTCGCTGTATAGTCGGTATACGTTTTCAACCACCACAATGGCATTATCCACCAACATTCCGAGGGCCAGAATCAGCCCGTAAAGTACCATCGAGTTAAGTGTTATTCCCCGTTGCTGAAGAATAATAAACGACAGGAACATGGATAAGGGAATGGCCAGACCTGCGAAAAGTGCATTGCGGAATCCCAAAAACAGGAAGAGTACAAAGGTTACCAGAATCATTCCCAGAATTATACTGTTTTCCAGGTTCGAAATGGTGTCTTCAATGTAGGTAGTCATGTCGTCGGTTACAATCACTTCCAGGTTATTTGGTATTTGTCCGCGTGCTTTTAACTGGTCAATTCCATTCAAAATATTTTGCGAAGCCGCCAAAATGTTTTCACCCGATTTTTTTGTGATCGAAAGTGTAACAACAGGTTTATCATCTAATCGGGCAATGGAAGTTTGCTCTTTATAACCGTCTACCACTGTCGCAATATCCCGAATGTAAACAGGTTTTCCCATGTTCACCTTAATAATGGTGTTCGAAATTTGGTCAACATTGGTAAAGTTGGCATCGGTGCGAATGGTACGACGCGTTTGATCGGCAGTAAACTGCCCGGCTCCCATGCTTATATTTTCGAACTGAATGGCAAATGCAACATCTTCAAATGCAAGTCCTACTGCATCTAATTTATATGGGTCGACATTTATTTGAATTTCGCGTTCTTCCACACCCCGAATGTTGGCTTCCGATATTTCGTTGTAGCCTTCAAATTCGTCCTGCATGGTTTCGGCAAACTTTTTCAGGTCGCGCATGTTGTATTCTCCCGAAATATTTACATTCATAATCGGGAATTCCGATAAATCGAAATCAGTAACATACGGATCGCTTGGCAAGTCGGTTGGAAGTTCCGATTTGGCTTTGTCAACACGGTCTTTTGTGTCTTGCAGTGCTTGTTTAATGGTAACTTTTGTGGTGTATTCTACAATAATTGTACTTACATCCTGAAACGAAGCTGAAGATATTTTTTTAACTCCTTTTAGCCCTTTCAGTTCTTTTTCGATGGGGCGTGTAACCAGGTTTTCGATATCAACCGGCGAGTTTCCCGGGTACAATGTTTGTATAAAAATGTAGGGAACTACAATTTCGGGCATGGCTTCGCGTGGCATTTGCACGTACGAAAACAGACCAAAGAATACAAGCAGAACAGTAAAAATGTATACTGTTATTTTATTTTTCAGCGCAAAATACGTTGGCGTAAATCGGCGCGTTATTTCGGTTGCTTTTTTATTTTTCTCTTTCTCCATTGTGAAGAATTTTTTAGTAGTGGGTTAATTAATTTGAACAAAAGTACCGTCGGCAATTTGATTGTATCCCTGCGATACGATTGTCATTCCGGCAGTTAGCCCATCAACCACTTCGGTAATGTTGTTGTTGGTTACACCGGGCGTTAAATAAACTTTTCGGGCCACATTTTTAGCACCTTCTTTTTCAACAATGTAAGTGTAATGTCCTTTAAAATCTTCTTTGATATAAAGCGAAGGAACCACAATGGCATTCTCGTTTACATAATCGCGCAAGCTAATTATCGAAACCAAATTGGGTTTAATTTGATTGTCGGGATTGTTTAAATTAATACGAATTCGGAATGTGCGGTTGTTTGGATCAATGGTATTTGCAATCTGATCGATACTGGCTTCAACGCTTTCGTCTAAAGCCGGAAATCTTACATTTACCTTGTCGCCTTTGTGTATTTTGGTAATGTAGCTTTCAGAAACATCGCCGTAAATTTTTATTTTATTGATATTGATAACTTTGGCCAGAGGCACTTGTGGGCTCCCAATGTGACCTTTCTTTTGGAAAATGTCATCAATAACACCGCTTACCGGCGAACGAACTTCAGACATGGAAATCTGTGCATTCAAACTATTGATCCGTTTTTCAAGGCTCTCTTTGTTGTTTTTTGCCTGAAGGTATTGCATTTCGGAGCCAATGTTCTGGTCCCATAAATTTTTCTGACGTTCGAAATTCGTTTTGGCCAAATCCAATTGAACCTCAATCTCTTCAATCGAGCTTTCCAGCAATTCGGTATTTAAGCGTGCAATTAAATCGCCTTTGTTTACCCATTCGCCTTCAGTTACATAAATCTCCTTAATAACACCGGCCGACTCGGGACTTACATTTACATCCAGTTCGGCTTCAACTTTACCGGTAACTTCAATAAAGTTCTCGAATTTTTGTTGGGTTAATTCCGTAGCTCTAATCTTAATAACTTCTTCTTTTTCAGCCGAGTTCAGCTCTTTTTCCAGCGCACTTATTTGTTGCTCCAAAGCATGAAGATCTTGTTTGTATTGCTGAAGTTGTTTTCGTTTTGCAGCTTCATCGTTGACTGGGGTGCTGGCACATGCCGACAGAAGAACTGCACTTATTACTATGATCAAAATATTTTTCATTGTTCTATTGCTTAATTGTTTTGAATTATAAAGCTCCTGCTGCTTTTTTTAGTTTTAAATCGGCTTGCAGCAGTTGCATGGTTGATGTTACCAAAGCCTGAAATGAGTTTATGTATTGTGTTTCTTGTTGCGAGAGTTCAGCACTGCTAACCATCCCGTTGTTAAATTTTACATGTGTTTTATCAAGTATGCTGCGCGCCAAATCGCGGCTTTCCTGGTCGTTTTTAAACTTATCGATGGCTGTTTCCATTTCGGCAGAAGCAGTCAAATAATCTTTCTGAAGCGTAAGCTCTGCCAGTTTCAGATCGTTTTCCGCTTTTTCGAGCTCTATTTTTGCCTGTTGTACTTTTGAGCGTCTTTCGCCCGAGTTAAAGATCGGGATGGTTGCCTGAAATCCAATTAAGGACGATGGATACCACTCTTCTTTAAACAAGTTGGCATTGTTGCTGTACGATGTTTTTGTATAACTGTAAAATGCACTCAAACGAGGTAAATAGGTCGATTTTTCGAGTTTAAAAAGTTTTTCGGAAACCTGAAAATTCGAATTCGCCAACTGGTAATCAATGTGATCGTTAAAAGTAAACGAAAGTGTATTTTCATCGTTTACCAAAGGAAGTACAAAAATTTCAATGTCTTCAGTAAGTTCTATTTCCATTTCCATGTTGTATCCCATGGTGTATTTTAACACTGTTTTCGCAATTGTTAATTCCCTTAGTGAGCGGTTAACTTCGTTTTCAGCGGTTTTTAAAAGAATTTTCAACTGGTCAACATCCTGTTGTTCGCGGAAACCATTTTTATAATAAACTTCAGTTTCATCGTGCAACCGTTGTGTGTTGTCCAGATTTTCTTCCATTACCTGCTTGTACCTTTCGCTGATAAGTACCATGTAGTAGGCCTGCGAAACAGCATCGCGGATGTCAATTTCGGTTTTTTCGTTGGCTTGTCGTGCAAGGTTTACATACAGTTCAGCCGAACTTACACCCACAATCCACGATCCATCGAAAATTTGCTGCGAAACACTTAATCCAAAATCTGAATTGTAATCTTGTCCAAACTTAACGGGTACATAAGTTCCGGGCTCTCCACCAAAAAATTCGCCGGGCAACAGCGAAACAGGTAGGTTCAAAAACATATTGTAATTTGCCGATCCGGAAACCTGTGGCAGTCCGGTGGAAATGGTTTCCCAAACTTTCTTTTGGGCAATGGTAATGTCTTTATTCGTATTTTTTAAAATGTACGAGTTTTCCATGGCAAATTGTGTAGCCTCGTACAACGAAAACGACATTGTTTTGTCTTGAGCTTTTGTACCCAGACTACTTATGACAAGAGCCACAAGCAACAAATACGGTTTAATTGTTATTTTCATTCGGTAGTAATTTTTGTTTTCTCTCGTGTCGGAGGTAACTTGCCCGTAATCCACTTAATAGTGTAGTACGATCACAAACTTGTTTCATGCTGCACGATGTTCAATTGTTTCTTATAATAGTTTAATCCTTGTTCGGTACAAATGGCATGCATGTGGTAATTCATCATATTGTCAAACACGGCAAGTGTCTGCACTTCGTAGTCCTCAAAAAGTTTAAAATGAGGATTTAATGTGTACAATATCAGACCTACTTGTTGTTTTGCAATAAAGTAGGTTTCCACATCACTTCGGTACAATCCCTGTGCAATTCCTTTATTGAGATTGTCGATGGTGTTGGCAAAAATTCTTTGCCGTTTGGTCTCGTGTATTTTTTTATACAGTCTCGGATAGGTTTTCTCTAAATCCTGTTCGATGTGGCTGTTGTACATTTTTAGAATAAAATCGACATGCTCGCGCACTTTAAACATTTCGTCAATGGCATTGGCATTACCCAGTGCAATTTTTTGCAAGTCTGTTTTCAGGTCTTCAAGAAAATAATCGACTACCTGTGAAACCAGATCTTCTTTATCAGAGAAATATTGGTAGAGTGTTTTTTTTGAAATGCCAAATTCGGCAGCAATGTTATCCATTGTTACATTCCTGATCCCAAGTTTGAGAAACATCCGGCCAACATTCTTTATAATATTTAATTTTTTTTCTTCCACAGCTGCAAAGGTAATCTAATTTGTGCTTGGGAAACTTTTAACATATTAAAAGTTTATTAATTGTTTTTTATACTAATAGTTACAATTCAGAGTATTTTAACGCTTTAAAATCGAAGTGTGAAACTATAAGAACACGTAAAGTTTCCAAACCCGGAATCGGTAAATGGCGAAATAGTACCAATAAAACCCGAATATTTTATTGTGGAAGAAGAAATGATTTTGCGACGATTATATCCTGGGGCCAGGTAATCTTTATATTTTCACGGTTTCCTTCAACTAAATGAATCTCTTTACCTGTATTTTCCAATACAGAAGCATCATCGGTGAAGTTTTCGTTTGGTGCTGAATGGTACGCGTTTTTAATTTCGCTTATCTTAAAAGTTTGTGGTGTTTGTACCAGGAAATAGTTCGATCGGTCAAGCGCATTGTTTTTTCCATCTGCCGCGTATCGCACCGACTCGGAAGGCGAAATTACAGGAAGCGCGTTTCCGTGTTTTGTGGCACCAGATAAACAGTTGTTTAAAGTTTGTGCTGAAACCAGCGGACGAACACCATCATGGATAAATACAATTCCTTCTCCGTGAATCTTATCGAGGCCGTTTTTCACCGACTGAAAGCGGTTTGCGCCACCAAAAGCAAGCTCGTAGTTGTATCTGAAATTGTGCTGTACACACAACTCTTTCCAATAATCAACCTGGTTTTCGGGAAGAACGAGAACAAAATTAATGTCGGTGCTAAATTGTGCAAACGCTTCGAAAGTATACATCAACACAGTTTTCCCTCCAATTTCCAAAAACTGTTTGGGTAACGAATTGTTCATTCGGTTGCCACTTCCACCCGCCACAATTAATGCAAACTTTTTCACCCTGCTTTTTGTTAAATGTATTAATTTCGAGGGTAAAAATAACTCAAATAAATTCCACAATGGACAAGGTTTTAAATTTTTTAGAAGAACTATCAAAAAACAATACGCGCGAATGGTTTAACGATAACCGGAAATGGTACGAGGAGAGCCGCGATAAAGTTATTTTTATAAGCGATGTTTTAATTAACGAAATTGGGAAATTTGATTCTTCGGTAAAAGGTTTAAGTCCCAAAGATTGTACTTTCAGAATATTTAGGGATGTTCGTTTTTCGAACGACAAACGTCCGTACAAAACAAATTTTGGAAGTTTTATTTGCAAGGGAGGGCGTAAAAGTATGAATCCGGGGTATTATTTTCATATTGAACCGGGAAGTAGTTTTGTTGCCGGTGGAATTTATATGCCTCCTGCCGAACCTTTAAAGGCCATCCGAAATTATATGGCTGACCATGCAGAGGAGTTTTTAGATATTACAAACGATACCTCGTTTAAAGCTCTGTTCCCGCAAATGTACGACGACAAGCTTAAAACCGCTCCAAAAGGTTTTCCCAAAGACCACGAGTTTATTGAGCTTTTGCGGTATAAATCCTATATATTTTCAAAGGAGTTAAACGACGGAGTAATAAAGGGAAATAACTACATTAATCAGATGGTTGAGTTGTTTGAGGAGCTGAGTCCTGTCAATTCTTTTTTGTATGAAGCGCTTATTTAAATTCATTCTAATTCTGCTGAAATGAATTAAAATTCATACAAAACGGGGTTACTTTTAAAGTTTTAAAGGAATATACTTATATAAAACCCTTATTTTTTATCTTCCCGATTTCAATGAATGCCCCGGTAGTCCTTACCGGGGTTTCTTTATTTACAATACTATCAGCAATATATGCAAGCCATTTGCGTTGCCTAAAGCAGCTAATCTGCTTTTGACTTCTTGTTTTTAATCGACATAAGTTTTATATGCTGAGTTGCAGTAATTTAGAATAGTTGGAAATAATACATTTTAGTTTTGCAACATCTTGAAAACTTCAATAAAAAACTATTTTTGCAACTTAATTATTAATATTCGATAACTATGAAAAGAATTCTACTATTATTTTCTCTTGTGGCCATGGCGGCTTCTTTAAGTGCACAAAACGTTCAACTTCACTACGATATGGGTGAAGGACGTAAGATGTTTACAACTACTGTAGAAATGTTTAAACCCGACAAATTTGGTTCAACTTTCTTCTTTGTTGATATGGATTATGGTGCAGAAGGTACCGGAATTGACAATGGAATTTCGTTGGCATACTGGGAAATCGCTCGTGCTTTTAAATGGAACGAAACACAAAAAATTATGCCACGTGTTGAATATAATGGCGGAACAATGAAATTGGCTCCCGAAGATGCACCATGGATTCCAATCGAAAATTGCTGGTTGGCTGGTATTGAGCGTACCTGGGCGTCGGCTGATTTCTCGAAGATACTGACTCTTCAGGCCAATTATAAATACATTAAAGACAAAGAAGATGCTGCTTTTCAGTTAACAGCTGTTTGGACAGTTCAAATGGCAGAAGGTAAATTTACGTTTACCGGTTTTGCAGATTTCTGGAAAGAGGAAATGTTCTGGGGAACGGATTACAGGTTCCTTGCTGAGCCTCAATT
Organism: uncultured Draconibacterium sp.; assembly: GCF_963675585.1. NCBI lineage: Bacteria > Pseudomonadati > Bacteroidota > Bacteroidia > Marinilabiliales > Prolixibacteraceae > Draconibacterium > uncultured Draconibacterium sp. Next base: position 4,131,445 of record NZ_OY776414.1, on the reverse strand, counting down.
GTGGTACAATCCATGTAAAAATTTCTCAATGGGAACAGAAATTGAATTAAGCAACAATTTTGTTGGAGCTGAGTTTGCTGTGAAACCCACTTTGGCTGTGAAATACACATTCTAAAACCGGAGATATGCTAAACAAGTATTTTAATATTACAGAACGTGGATCATCTTTTAAAAAGGAGATGATTGGAGGAGCCACTACTTTCCTCACTATGGCCTACATAATCTTTGTTAACCCATCGATTTTGGGTGATGCAGGGATGGATAAAAATGCTTTAATTACTGTTACAATTGTAGCTTCAATTATAGGTACCGTACTAGCCGGTGTTTGGGCAAAAGTACCTTATGCCATGGCACCGGGAATGGGATTAAATGCCTTTTTTACATATACACTGGTAATTGGTGCCGGTGTTGACTGGCAAACGGCCTTGGGAGTTGTGTTTATTTCGGGTGTGGTGTTTCTTGCACTTACTGTAACCGGAATCCGAACCAAAATTATTCATACTATTCCGCTAGCTTTACGTTTGGCAACCGGCGCTGGTATTGGTTTGTTTATTTCCTTTATTGGATTTAAAAATATGGGTTTGGTGGTTTCTAATCCGGCAACTTTTGTTGGATTGGGAAAATTTACTCCAACCTTGTTAATTGGTATCGCCGGTTTGCTGATTACAGCCATTTTTGAAGTTAAAAAAATTAGAGGAGGTATTTTCTATGGTATTATAATTACTACCATTATTGCATTGATTGCAGGCCAGGTAAAGGCTCCTGATGTGTTTGTTTCAATGCCTCCGTCTATGAGCCCGCTTGCTTTTAAACTCGATATATTATCTGCCTTGAGTTTTAGTTTGGTAGGTGCTATTTTCTCTTTTATGTTTGTCGATTTGTTCGACTCGGTTGGTACTATTGTGGCCTGTTCATACGAAGCCGGTTTTGTTGATAAAGACGGAAAAGTAGAACACGTTGACAGAATACTTGAAGCTGATGCGATTGCTACAGTTGCCGGATCGTTATTGGGAACAAGTACCACTACAACTTACATTGAGTCGGCATCTGGAATTGCAAATGGTGCTAAAACCGGATTTGCCTCTTTGATTACGGCAGGTTTGTTTTTTCTTGCTTTGTTTTTTGCTCCTTTAATTGGCATGGTTCCCGGATATGCAACGGCTCCGGCGCTTGTAATTGTTGGAGTTTACATGTTCAAAAATATCAAGGAAATTCAATTCTCTGATTTTTCGGAAGGAATACCAGCATTTCTTACCATTGTATTGATGCCTTTAACTTATAGTATCTCAATTGGTTTGTCGTTCGGATTTATTTCGTACGTAATACTGAAAGCAATTGCAGGAAAATACAACGAAGTTTCGTTGTTGATGTGGCTCATTGCAGTATTGTCGGTAGTCAATCTTTGGTTAGGCGTTTAAAGTCGAAAAATATTTATTCTTACAATATGGAAAAGAGGAGCAGAAATGTTCCTCTTTTTTGTTTTTTACTACATTTGCTTGTGCAATGGGACATTAACTCAGTTGGTTTAGAGTGTTACCTTGACAGGGTAGAAGTCACTGGTTCGAATCCAGTATGTCCCACCATTTCTCACCTTCGAATTATGTTTTCTGTTTACGCCCTCTACTCCAAAGCATTTAATAAAATATACATCGGTTTTAGTTCTGATGTTGAAAAGCGTTTGGCTTCTCATAACGATGAGCGTAATACTGGTTGGACAAGTAAGTATCAGCCCTGGAAATTAGTTTACACCGAAGCATGTCAAACAAAAACGGAAGCACTGGCCAGAGAAAGGCAGTTGAAGTCCTCCAGAGGAAGAGATTTTATAAGGCGTTTGCTTGCAGATTAGCTCAGTTGGATTAGTCCGTCAGCTGACGGATGACAGGGTAGAAGTCACTGGTTCGAATCCAGTATGTCCCACCATTTCTCACCTTCGAATTATGTTTTCTGTTTACGCCCTCTACTCCAAAGCATTTGATAAAATATACATCGGTTTTAGTTCTGATGTTGAAAAGCGTTTGGCTTCTCATAACGATGAGCGTAATACTGGTTGGACAAGTAAGTATCAGCCCTGGAAATTAGTTTACACCGAAGCATGTCAAACAAAAACGGAAGCACTGGCCAGAGAAAGGCAGTTGAAGTCCTCCAGAGGAAGAGATTTTATAAGGCGTTTGCTTGCAGATTAGCTCAGTTGGTTTAGTCCGTCAGCTGACGGATGACAGGGTATCCGTCGATAGACGGATGGTTCGAATCCAGTATGTCCCACCATTTCTCACCTTCGAATTATGTTTTCTGTTTACGTGCTATACTCCAAAGCATTTGATAAAATATATATCGGTTTTAGTTCTGATGTTGAAAAGCGTTTGGCTTCTCATAACGATGAGTGTAATACTGGTTGGACAAGTAAGTATCAGCCCTGGAAATTAGTTTACACCGAAGCATGTCAAACAAAAACGGAAGCACCGGCCAGAGAAAGGCAGTTGAAGTCCTCCAGAGGAAGAGATTTCATAAGGCGTTTGCTTGCAGATTAGCTCAGTTGGTTTAGTCCGTCAGCTGACGGATGGTTCGAATCCAGTACAGTCCACAAAAAAGCAGGAATTCATCTATTGAATTCCTGCTTTTTTATTGGGGATAAAAATTATTTTATCCGTTTAAAGCATTTGCACCACTTACAATTTCGAGGATTTCTCCTGTAATTGCAGTCTGACGCGCTTTGTTGTATTGTAATGAAAGTGCATTTATCATTTCGCTGGCGTTGTCGGTTGCCTGGTGCATTGCGGTCATCCGGGCTCCGTGTTCAGCCGCATGCGAATCGAGCAGTGCTTTATAAAACTGAATTTTAAGCGAACGTGGAATTAATTCCTGAATAATGTGTTCTTTGCTCGGTTCGTAAATAAAATCGAAGTTGGTCGTAACATCATCTTGTTCTTCGTTCATTTCAACCGGTAAAAATTGTTCTGTACTTAAAATCTGCACCGCTGCATTTTTAAACTGGTTGTACACCAACTCAATTCTATCGTAACTTTTATTGGCAAAAGCTTGCATTGTTTCTGCTGCAACAACCGATACATTATCAAAAGTAAGCGAATCGAAAAGCTCGTTTTCGTTGGCAACCACATTTAAGCCGCGGTGTTTTAATTGTCGCTCGCCTTGTTTGCCAATACACATAAAGTCGAGTTTTCCCAACTGAAGTTGTTTGCTGTATTTTGTTTTGGCAAGTTCTACCGCTTTTTTTGTAATGTTGGTATTAAAACCTCCGCATAGTCCACGGTTCGATGTAACCAGCACAACCAGCACTTTTTCAGGCTCGCGGGCTTGTGTAAAAACCGAGTCTTCCACGTTTTCAAGGCTGGCACTTAACGATGATAATATTTGGTGCAACTTGTCGGCATAAGGCCTTATTTGCATAATGGCATCTTGTGCTTTTTTAAGTTTTGCAGCCGAAACCATTTTCATGGCACTGGTTACCTGTCTTGTGGTTTTTACCGATGCAATCCGGTTTCGTATATCTTTTAATCCAGCCATTTTTTAGTGATTGTGTGATTTTGCGAATCAGAGAATGAGACTCTTGTTTTTCTCATTTACTCAATTCCTCAGTCACTCATTTACTTTTTACTTAAACTTTTCTGCAGTTTCTGCAGCAACTTTTTTGATTGTATCTTCAATCTCAGTTGTTAATTTTCCTGCTTTTAATTCATCTAAAACCGGACGGTGCGACATTTCCAGCGTTTCAAGGAAATCAGCTTCAAATTCTTTTACTTTTTCAACCGGAACATTTCGAAGTAATTCTTTTGTACCGCAGTAAATAATGGCTGCCTGATGTTCTACTCTTACTGGAGAATACTGCCCTTGCTTCAGGATTTCAACGTTTTTACGCCCTTTGTCGAGTACACGCATGGTAGCTGCATCTAAATCGGATCCGAATTTTGCAAATGCTTCCAGTTCGCGGAACTGTGCCTGGTCGAGTTTTAAAGTACCCGAAATTTTCTTCATCGACTTGATTTGAGCATTACCACCCACACGTGATACCGAAATACCTACGTTAATGGCAGGACGAATACCCGAGTTAAACAGGTTCGATTCAAGGAAAATTTGACCATCGGTAATTGAAATTACGTTGGTTGGAATGTATGCAGAAACGTCTCCTGCCTGAGTTTCAATAATTGGAAGTGCTGTTAACGAACCGCCTCCTTTTACTTTGTCTTTTAAACATTCGGGCAGGTCATTCATGTTTTTAGCAATCTCGTCCGAATCGATCACTTTTGCCGCACGCTCCAATAAACGCGAGTGTAAGTAAAATACATCACCCGGATAAGCTTCACGACCCGGTGGACGGCGAAGTAACAACGAAACTTCACGGTACGAAACCGCTTGTTTCGAAAGATCGTCGTATATAATCAGTGCATCGCGGCCTGTATCGCGGAAATACTCGCCAATTGCAGCCCCTGCGTAAGGTGCATAATATTGCAAAGCAGCCGGGTCGGAGGCCGTTGCCGAAACAATGGTAGTATATTCCATTGCACCTGCTTTTGTAAGTGTATTGGCAATGTTGGCCACAGTTGAACCTTTTTGTCCGATTGCTACATAAATACAGTAAACCGGTGTGCCGTTTTCAAAATTTTCGCGCTGATTAATAATGGTATCAATGGCCACAGCAGTTTTTCCTGTCTGGCGGTCACCAATAATTAACTCACGTTGTCCACGGCCAATCGGAATCATGGCATCGATTGCTTTTAATCCTGTTTGAAGCGGCTGGTTTACCGGTTGACGATAAATTACACCAGGTGCTTTACGTTCCAAAGGCATTTCAAAAAGTTCGCCGGTAAATGCACCTTTCCCGTCGATGGCTTCACCAATGGTATTTACCACGCGCCCAAGCAAACCTTCGCCAACATGAATTGAAGCGGTACGTCGTGTACGTTTTACAGTGTCGCCTTCTTTAATTTCTTCTGAAAGTCCTAAAAGTACAACTCCAACATTGTCTTCTTCGAGGTTCAGCACAATTGCTTTCATGCCTCCTTCGAATTCAACCATTTCGTTTACTTCAACATTCGAAAGACCGTAAATACGGGCAATACCGTCACCAACTTGTAATACGGTGCCAACTTCTTCCAGTTCAGCTTCCGACTTAAATCCTTCTAATTGTTGCTTAAGAATTGCAGATACTTCAGCAGGTTTTATATTAGCCATGTTCTCTATATTTTTCTCTTATTGATTACAATTTTATAATTCAGTCTCAAGTAGGTTTTGCTTAATTTTTTTCAGTTGTGTTGCCACGCTGGCATCGTACTGTTTGTCGTCGAGGCGCAAAACCAAACCTCCCAATATTTCCGGATTAACCTGGGTTGTAAGTTCAATTGTGGCTTTTAATTCTTTCGTCAACAATTGCTCAACCTTTTTAATGGTTTCCGAATTAACTTCTGAAGCGGTGGTAAGAACCGCTGATTTTATATTTTGGTCTTTTCTGGTTAAATCCAGAAAGTTTCTGCAAATACCCGGAATATGAACTTCGCGTTTGTTTTGTGCAATCAGCAACAAAAAGTTCATGGTGAGTTTATTCACCTTATTTTCGAAAATAGAGCTTAGTAACTCTGATTTTTTTGAGGTTTTTACGATTGGGCTTTCCAGTAAAAGGATAAAATCCTGCGAGGTTTTACAAATATCAAATACATGTTCGATATCCGTTTTTAAAACGTCGAGCAGATTTTTTTCTTTTGCTGTTGAAAAGAATGCTTTGGCGTATCTAACCGTTATTGCGCTTTGGTCCATACTGTTAATTCAACTTGATGTCGTCAACTAATCCGTCAACCATTTTCTTTTGCTCGTCTTTGTTGCTGAGTTCTTTTTTAATTACTTTTTCAGCAATTACAATTGACAATTCAGCAACCTGCTTTTTAATTTCGTTGATGGCAGCCGTTTTTTCGGCTTCGATTTGTTGGCGTGCCTGTTCTATGGCTTTTTGAGCCTCTTGTGTAGCTTTTTCTTTTGCCTCGGTAACAATTTTTGCCTGCAGTACTTTTGCCTCTTTTAGAATTACATCTTTTTCTTTTCTGGCTTCGATAATAATTTTTTCATTGTCGGCTTTTAATCCGGCAACTTCCTTTTTTGCTTCTTCGGCAGAATTTAGTGCATTGGCAATCGATTCTTCACGTTCTTTTAACGCATTTAATATCGGTTTCCAGGCGAACTTCTTTAAAACAAAAAGTACGATTCCGAAAATTATTAGCATCCAGAATATCGTTCCCGGATTCGGCATTACTAAACCCATAATTCAAATTTTTTGTGAAGGCAACTGCATCCCGGGCAATCCCCGGGATGGTTGCCAAAATGTTTTTTGCTAAACGAAAATAACAAGTGCACAAATGATCACAGCGAAGAAGGCAACACCTTCAATCAAAGCTGCTGATACGATCATGTTTGAGCGGATGTCACCACTGGCTTCAGGTTGACGGGCAATAGCTTCCATGGCGCTGGCACCGATTTTACCGATACCCATACCTGCTCCAATTGCAGCTAATCCGGCTCCCAAAGCAGCACCCATTTTACCGATGCCTGCACCGGCGGCCGCTTGTAGCAATACAGTTAAAATTGCTGATAACATAGCATTTAATTTTAGTTAATAATAAATCTCAATATCAGTGATGCTCCGATGTCGCCATTCCAAAATAGAGCGCCGACAAGAGCGTAAAAACATAAGCTTGTATAAACGACACCAAAACGTCGAGTAACAATATAAATACAGAGAATGCAACAGATACAGGACTGATTCCAAATCCTGCTCCGGCTCCCATTATACTAGTGAAAATAAATATCAAACTCACAAACACAGTCACAATCATGTGTCCTGCCATCATGTTGGCAAAAAGTCGGACCATTAATACAAATGGTTTGGTAATTACACCCGAAAGCTCAACAATTGGCATTAACGGAATAGGAAATTTTAACCACCAGGGTACATCCGGATTGTATATTTCTTTCCAGTAATGTTTGTTTCCGTTTATTGTAGTAATGGCAAAAGTAAAAAGTGCCAAAACCATTGTAACTCCAATGTTTCCTGTAACATTCGCTCCAAATGGAGGAATTGGAATCAGTCCCATAAAGTTGTTAATGAGAATAAAAAAGAATAGCGTTAAAAGAAACGGCATAAACTTCTCGTACTTTTTATCTCCAATGGCAGGTTTTGCTACCTCGTCGCGAATAAAGAAAATAATAGGTTCGAACAGGTTTTGAACACCTGTTGGAGCTTTGCCCTGGTTTTTTTTAGTTGAAGAAGCAATACTAAATACCAGCCAAAACAAAATAATTACCGATACAAATACTCCGGCAATGGTTTTTGTAATTGAAATATCGATGGGTTTACCAAGCTCTTCTCCGTGTGCATCGAGCTCAACAATTTTACCTTTATTGTCTTTACTTTCTGATATCTGAAATCCTTTGTAAGCGCTGTGTCCGTGATGAAATTTTGAGGACATAAAAGCGTGAAAAGCTTTTCCTTCGTGCAATTCGGGATGTTTGCTGTACAAAATCACCGGCAATGGAATGCTTATGTGTGTTTCGCCAAAAGAGGTAATGTGCCAGTCGTACGAATCAGAAACGTGGTCAATCACAAATTCTCCGGCATTAAAAGCCTCTTCTTCGGCATGCGAGTCGCTGGCATGACTATCTGCTGTTTGCGTGTGCACTTCTTCTTGTCCGTGTTGTGCATACAACGCACCAAAACTTAAAAGTGAAAGTGCAAATAATATAAAGATTCCTTTGGAAAGCTTCAGCATGGTTAATTCAGTTTATCATTTCGTTTAAATGTTTGTCCACTTGGAAACAAACGAACTCGCACAACAATTGTTCGCGAACTGTGAACAAATAATCAGGCTTGTTTCAAACATTCACAAATTTAGAAGATTTTTTGAACCACCGATAAAAAATCGGGATTTTCGAAATAGAATTAACAATGTTTAATAACCTATTTTTTGATGAGTTTAGTGGGCTAATAATGAGGGGGAGTACATTTTTTACTCTTTATTCGATCTTGAAATCTTTGTTATCTCATTTACTTCAACAAAGGTAAAAACCAGGTAGAGTAACATTAAACAAACTACAAAAATGATGGCATTTTCTTTGTCGAATGCAATGTAAATAACGGTTACTACCGAATACAATATTAGTTTGAAAAAGGTAATGAGCATGTTGCTTCGTGCAAATTTGCCAATGTCTTTTTTAGCCAATACCAGTTGGTAGGCATGTATTAATAGTGTTGTTGCATAAAAGAAGATCAACAAAAAAGGCAATACCGGCAAATAGTACTGAGGGAACAGGAATGAAAATACAAGCCAGCCTATTAACGCGATGGCAAGAGTGATTACCGTGAGTTTTATGATGAATGATTTCATGGAAGACTATGTCTGGACGTCATTTCGAACTTGACTCGGAATCTCTAAATGAAGATGCTGGAACGAGCTCAGCATGACGTAAATGTTTTTATTTCTTTTTTAAAAGACTTTTTGTTCCGTAAACAACTGCAATAATAACCGATAGAACCATAAGTCCAAAAGTGAATCCTTTAAACTGGTTGTTCATCCACTGATCGATTTTGTACCCCAGGAAAGTGAATCCGCCAATAATTGCCATCATTTCAAATCCAAGGCTGGAATACTTGATAAACGAATTAGCTTTTTGAGTTGTATAAGGTTTTTTCTTTTTCATTGCTAAGCGATGCACCCGAACCGCCCATGGCACATGATCCTGTAAAAACAGCTCCGGGTTCAACCGATAATTTACCGGCAATTATATCTCCTTCAATTTTCGATGAAGCTTTCATTATCAAAAGTTCGGTGCTATTTACTTTTCCTTTGATAAGTCCGGAAACTTCAACATTGTTGCAACGAATTTCGCCGGTAATTTTCCCTTTGGGGCCAACAACCAGTTTTCCTTTCGATGTAATGTTGCCAACTAATTCGCCATCAATGCGGGTGTCTCCACTTGCATTAATGTCGCCTTTAATCGAAGTTCCTTCACTAATAATGTTTATCGAAGCATTTGAGGTTTCTCCGTAGCTCTGTTTTGCCATTTCTGTATTCTTTCGATTTATAAATTTCAATACAACCTGTTGTTTTTAATCTTTGATTTCAGGGCTTTGAAATTACAACTTTTTGCGAGTTGAACAAAAGAAATAGCACTAATCCAACTTTCTTCAGTCTTTTACCGGAGAAAGTTGAATTAGCATTTGATAGTGACGTGTACGAAATTTTTCAGGATGTATATTTATTCCGAATCGTAAGCCCATTTTAGATAAAGGCTTCCCCAGGTGAAACCGGCACCAAAAGCAGCAAGAATAATGTTGTCGCCCTTTTTCAACTGCTTTTCGTAGTCCCACAAACAAAGCGGAATTGTTGCTGCAGTAGTATTTCCATACTTCTTAATGTTAATCATCACTTGTTTTTTGCTGATTTTCATTCGCTTTGCAGTGGCTTCAATAATACGCATGTTGGCCTGGTGAGGTACCAGCCATGCAATGTCATCAGAAGTAATATTGTTTTTATCCATTATTTCAACGGCCACATCGGCCATACTCGAAACAGCGGCTTTAAAAACTGCCTGACCTTCCTGGTACAAGAAGTGTTCTTTGTTTTTTACAGTTTCTTCGGTGGCAGGTTTTAGCGAACCACCTGCTTTAATATGTAAGTGATGACGGCCAAGACCATCAACACGGTTTATATAATCCTGAACACCTAAATCTTCGGTGTTTGGCTCAACCAAAACAGCCGCTGCACCATCGCCAAAAAGCGGGCAGGTAGAACGGTCTTCGTAATTAATAATGGAAGACATTTTTTCGGCGGCAACAATTACTACTTTTTTATAGCGTCCCGATTCAATAAATTGGGTGGCCGTAGCCATCGCAAAAAGAAATCCGGAACAAGCAGCATTTAAATCAAAACTCCAGGCGTTGTGGATACCTACTTTGTTGGCAATTATATTTGCCGTGGCAGGTAAAATCATGTCGGGAGTGATGGTTGCACAAATCAACATGTCGATTTCTTCGGGTTTTGCACCTGTTTTTTCGAGTAGATTTTCTACTGCCCAGGCTCCCATATCGCTGGTTGCTTTGCCTTCTTCTTTTAAAATACGTCTTTCTTTAATTCCAATGCGTTGCATTATCCATTCGTCGGATGTGTCAACCATTGTACTAATCTCTTCGTTTGTTAATCGGTATTCGGGTAAATATGCGCCTATTCCTGTTATTGCCGCTCTTATATTAGCCATTGTTCAAATTGCTCTTTTGTATTTATATGCTTTCTGTTTTTCTGTCTTGGTAAAAACGGGGTGAATATAGAGGGAAAAAAAGGTAAAGTCAAAGAAATACATGGAGATGTAGCCTAGTGGTTAACAATTTGTAATGCTGGGGCGGAATAATTAATAAGGATGTTCGAAAAGTCTGAAATACAGCCCGAATGTTTTACAATTCGGGCATAAAAAAATTCCATCTCCAATATAAAATCAGAGATGGAATTTTAATTCCAAGCCGGTTAGTTACCGGTAATTTCAGTTTTAATTAAACTGCAATTTCTTTTTCAATTACTTGTTTTCCTCTGTAATATCCACATTCCGGACAAACGGTGTGGTATTTAACAGTAGTTCCGCAATTTGAACAGGTAGCTAAAGTTGGAGCTACTGCCTTGTAATGCGTACGTCTCTTATCTCTTCTCGATTTCGAAATTCTATGCTTCGGATGTGCCATTGTAATGTATTTTAATTATTATTTTTTAAACTCTTTAATGCTGCCCAACGCGGATCAATTTCTTCTTCTGTTTCTTCCTCGTCTTCAGCGTATGTAATATTTTCTAATCTGTCGAGCATTTCCTCGTTGCAACTGTTTTCTCCTGTTTCGTTAGGATGAACATGGCGCAACGGAATGCTTAATGCAATGTATTCGTAAAAAACCTGGGCCAGATTTAAATAATGTTCTTCGGGTAAAACCCAAATTACATTGTCGCCTTCTTCAAACTCTGTTTCTTCGCCATATTTTACAAACAGCTCCGTTTCGAGTTCAATATCCTGTGGATAATTGTCAAGACAGCGATCGCAGGTTAGTTCCAGCCATCCCGAAATTCCGAGGTGCAATTTTAAAAATGCACTACGTTTTTCGAGTTTAACTATTACCGTTACCTCGCCATTTTCAACCAGACCCTCGTTAAAATGTTCAAAGAACTTCTTGTTAATCTCAAATTCGTATTCGTGAAGACCTTCTTTAAGGCCTTTAAACTCAATGTTATATTTTGTTTTCCAGCTCACGATTCGAAAAAGTGGATGCAAAAGTATAAATTTTTTATTAACAGATGAAGTGAGAGGCTAATTTTTTTATATAGAGACAAATAATTAATCTGATTAAGCAACTTTGTTTATTGCCTGCCAGGCTACTGAAAGCTCTGCCATAACCCGATTAAGAGAAAGATACTGTAAGCGGTTCTTTATTTGTTTAGAACTATTCTGAAAGTAGTTCCTTTTCCAAGCTCCGACGATTTTATAAAGATTTTACCACTGTGATAGATTTCAACAATACGTTTTGCCAGCGAAAGACCCAGTCCCCAACCCTCTTTTTTTAGTGGAATAACCAGGTTGGAAAATGGTTTTAAAATGACTTTTTGCCACTCCTATTCCGGTATCGCTAATATCAATGTAAACCTGATTTTCTTTTTCTTTTAGTTTTAACGTTATTGTGCCGTTGTTTCCCATGGCATCAATGGCATTTTTACAGATGTTTTCGATAACCCACGAAAACAATGCGGCATTTAAAGGAGTTTCTACATAGGCTTTTTCGTCATACGAAGTTTCGAAAATTACTTTATCGGATGAGCGCCGTTTTAAATAGTCAACCGATGAGTTTAATACTTCAACAATATTAACTCGTAATAATTCGGGTTTCGAGCCAATTTTTGAAAACCGTTCGGTAATCCGTTCCAGTCGTTTGGTGTCTTGTTCAAGTTCTTTCACCAGGTTTTCGTCAACATCCTTTAATTTCAACAATTCAATCCACGCCATTAACGACGAAATTGGGGGTGCCCAGCTGATGTGCTGTTTCTTTTTGACATTCCCACCCAAACTTGATTTTGCTCAGCCTGGTTGGTTGCATTAAAAGCAAAGTAGGCTACTACTATAAATATTACAATAACAAATAGCTGCACCAACGGATACAAACGAAGGTTTCTTAGAATACTTGATTCGCGGGTAGTAGAGCAGTTGATATTCATTTTCTGAAAGTTCAATTTTTATGGGGACAACACGGTCTTTCATCTTTTTTAGTTTCCTTTTGCAGAACTTCCTCTTTTCGAGCTTCGTTGTAGGTAATATTGGCATCGGAATTAAGTGTGCCATCAGCATTTACCACGATAATCGGAATGGTGGTGTTTTTCGAAGTTACTTCCATCAAAAAATTCAGGTATTCCGAACCAAGGTCGTTTGTCCCACTAATTTGCTCAATGGCTTTTGCCCAAAGTTCAACTTTGTTGCGTTCTTCTACCGCCATTTTTTTTGTAAGCCAATTGGTGTAAAGTAAGGATGCAACGCCAATAAGTACAGCGACTATAAGAAGTAAGATTTTCCCCCGGCGTCTTTTAATGTAAATGTCCAATGCAAATTGTTTTTAACGTACAATGATGGAAACGACCTAAAGATAAAAATATTATACAAACTATTAATTTCTGGTGCTGCAGAGATTTGAGCCTGTTTTTTAGGAATAGAATAATGAAAAAGCAGGAATTAATTACTCAGCATTTCTTCAACAGCATTAGTAATTCCTTTTGCATCTATACCGCATTCTTTGTATAGGTCTTCAGGTGTGCCATGCTCTATAAACCGATCGGGGATTCCCAGTATCTTGATTTTTGATGCGTATCCGTTTTCAGCCATAAACTCTACTACTGAACTTCCAAATCCGCCTCGTATGGTTCCGTCTTCAACCGTAATTATATTCGGGAAATTTTCAAATACTTCTTTAAGTAGCTCTGTATCTAATGGTTTTATAAAACGAAGATCGTAATGTGCAGCCGAAATATTTTTGTTTGCAAGGCTTTTAACGGCTCGTTGAGCAAATACTCCGGTTTTACCAATGCTTAAAATGGCAACATCGGAACCTTCACTAAGTTTCCTGCCTTTTCCAATCTCCACTTTCTCGAATGGAACTTTCCAGTTTGGTTTACTTCCACAACCCCGTGGGTAACGAATTGAAAATGGTTTGCCAACTTCAGTGAGTTGTGCCGTGTACATCAGGTTGCGAAGCTCAATTTCGTCCATTGGAGCCGAAACAATCATATTCGGTATCAGGCGCATGTATGCAATGTCAAATGCTCCATGATGCGTTGGGCCATCTTCGCCAACAAGTCCACCTCTGTCGAGGCAAAATACCACGTGCAGGTTTTGAATTGCGACGTCGTGAATTACCTGGTCGTAAGCACGCTGCATAAAAGTAGAGTAGATGTTACAAAACGGAACCATTCCCTGCGTTGCAAGTCCGGCTGAAAAGGTAACTGCATGTTGTTCCGCAATTCCCACATCAAAAGCACGGTCGGGCATTTGTTTTAACATCAGGTTCATCGAACAGCCGGTAGGCATGGCAGGTGTAATTCCTACAATTTTTTCGTTTTGTTCGGCCAGTTCAACCAAGGTTTCGCCAAAAACATTCTGAAATTTTGGAGCTTTATCTAATGGACAGTCGCACGAATAAATTTCACCTGTCTCTTTGTCGAACGTACCCGGAGCATGGTATTTTGTTTGGTTTAACTCAGCCAGTTTAAATCCTTTGCCTTTCTGCGTGATAACATGCAAAAGTTTTGGCCGGGAATTTCTTTCAATGCATTTAAAACCTTCGTCATGTACACTACATCGTGTCCGTCAACCGGTCCGAAATACCTGAAATTAAAAGCTTCAAACAGATTGTTTTCTTTCAAAATCATGTTTTTAAGGGCATGCTGGTTTTTTTGAATAAACCTTCGGGTTTTTTTACCGATGCCATCCAGTTTTCCTAGTCCTTCCCACACGTCATTTTTAAAACGGTTGTAAGTATTCGATTTTGAAATGTTTAACAAATATTTGTTTAGTCCGCCGACACTCGGGTCGATGGCCATATTGTTGTCGTTTAAAATTACCAGCAGATCGGAGTTTTCGCCTCCGGCATTGTTTAAGGCTTCAAATGCCATTCCTCCGGTCATTGCACCATCGCCAATCACAGCAACCACTTTCCTGTCTTTTTCGTTTTTCAGTTTCGATGCAACGGCCATACCCAATGCAGCCGAAATAGAAGTTGATGAGTGTCCGACACCAAATGCATCAAACTCACTTTCTTCGCGTTTGGGGAATCCACTTAATCCTTTAAATTTTCGATTGGTGTCAAAGTTATCGCGCCTACCGGTTAAAATTTTGTGTCCGTATGCCTGGTGCCCTACATCCCAAATAAGTTGATCGTAGGGAGTATTGTATACGTAATGAAGAGCTACTGTGAGTTCAACAACGCCCAGGCTGGCTCCAAAATGACCAGGATTAGTCGAAAGAACATCGATAATAAAATCTCGTAATTCGCTACAAACCGCTTCTAACTGATCTTCTGATAGCTTTTTTAAATCTGTAGAATTATTTATTTTTTCAAGTAGCTTCCCCTTAACTTCAACCATCTGCCTAAAAATAATTGCAAAGATAACATTTACTCACCTACTGTTTGTTCATTCGATAAAGAAAAACATTTTGTTTTGTGTACTGTAAAAGAAAGAATTTTTGAGAGAAATTAAAATGATAGTTCAATTTTATAAGAATGAATTTATTTGCACCAGGCCTTCAAGTGTTAACATGGGCTCAATAATTTTAATGTTTTTAGTAAGCGGTGCAATTACACTACTCAGTCCTCCGGTAGCTACAATAGTAAGTTTTTGGTTGAGTTCCGATTGCGTGCGTTCAATAATTGAGTCGACCAGGCCAGTAAAGCCATAAACAATTCCTGCCTGAATGGCATGCACCGTGTTTTCTCCCAAAACCGAGGGAGGAGGAGTAAGGTGTATCTGTGGCAATTGGGCAGTTTTGCCTGCCAGCGCTCCTACAGCAGTTCGAAGTCCGGGAGCAATGGCGACACCCAAAATCTGGGCCTTATCGCCAATTGTAGTAAAAGTTAATGCGGTTCCAAAGTCGATAACCATCGTATTTGTTCCAAATTTTTGAAAAGCAGAAACTGCATTGGCCACGAGGTCGGTACCAATTTGTGTGGGATTCAGAATTTTTATCGGCAACTTATTATAAATGTTTGGAGAAACGATGGCAATTGTAGCTTCTTCAAATACATTCGTCAGCATTTCTTCAAAAGGATGAACAAGTGCCGGAACAACACTACTTAAAATAATTTTTTCAATATCGGTACGACAAATTTTACCGGCAGTAAGTAAGGAACGGAACAAAACTTCATACTCGTCGGCAGTTTTTAAGGGGTCGGTTTGTATACGCCAGTTATTAAGACATACAGAAGAATCGAACGCACCAAAAACAATGTTGGTATTTCCGATATCGATTGCTAGTAACATTTTTTTGTGTTTAATTATTGAATACCAAAAGTACCTATTTTACGCAATTATCAGGATTTCTGTTTTCAAGAACTCATTTTTTTTGAATTTAATGGTTCTGTTTTTATGTAAAATGTTTTTGCACTCATATTTTTAAACTAAATTTGAGATAATTACGTTTAAGAATTGTGCCAAGCTGTACATTATTATGTTCTTTCAAAAAAAAGATTAATTTAGTACAGTAGCTTTAACAACAAACAGGGAGTTATGCAAAAGACAAGAAATCCACTAATTTTTATCATTGAAGACAGTGTTGTGTACAAAGATTTGATTGTTGGACATCTGCAATCGCGAAAGTTCACAAATCTGAAAATCTTTAAAAGTGGAGAAGAATGTTTAAAGAATATTCATTTGAAGCCAGACCTGATAATACTCGATTATTCAACGCAAGGGAAAACGGGTTTGGAATTAATGGTTCAAATTCAAAAGGAATATCCTGAAACCGATTTTATATTTTTAAGTGGGCAGAACAACCTGGAAGTAGCTGTTAAAATCATGAAGATTGGTGCGGCAGATTACATCGTTAAAAACGATCAGGCTCCATACAATCTTGTTAAATCAATCGACCATTTAATTAACAACACAAAAAAAGAGAAAGCATCCAAAGGATTTAAAGTGGGTGTTGTTGGATTTTTCATTATGCTGTTTTTAATTATTATGGTTATCATGTTTATGTCGATTTTCTTCGAACTGGAATTTTAATTTTTCTGTTGCTGTAAACGCGAGTTCAACTATTTAGCCGTGTTGGATACGGGATTGTATTATGCCGTAATTCTGGTGTATTAATCCTGTATTTTCTTTCTGGAAGCCGATCTCTATTTCTGATTTTTAACAGGTTCTGATGAACTTTTAGCATATAACTTTTGACATTTTGCATGTTTTGCTACCTTGCGCGCTTCTAAAAAAGGCAAAGTATGGCAATTGTAAAAGTATTTAAAAAGTACAATAAGAGTTTTTGGACTTCGAATACAATAGAGTTATTCGAAAGGTGGGCCTGGTATGGTTTTTATCTGGCATTCCCGATTTTTCTGGTTGGATCATCCGATACAGGAGCTTTGGGATTCTCGAATGGGCAAAAAGGTGCAATTATGGGAACCGGCTCGGCTTTGCTTTATTTTTTACCGGTACTTACCGGAGCCATTGCCGACAAAGTGGGGTACAAAAAAATACTGTTGCTGGCTTTTGCCATTTATGCGTCGGGCTTTTATATGATCAATATATTTGAAGGATTTGGCCTGGTGTACTTTGCTTTTGTATGGACTTGTGTGGGTGGAGCACTTTTTAAACCAATTATTTCGGCAATGATTGCTAAAACTACCGACGAAGAAACGGCTTCAATTGGGTTTGGTATTTTTTATATGATGGTTAACATCGGTGGATTTATTGGGCCATTTATCGCCGGAGCATTACTAAAACTAAGTTGGGAATATGTTTTCTTTATGGCAATTGCTGTTATTGGAATTAATGTTTTGGTTACTCTTTTCTTTTTTAAAGAACCGGGAAGAGAAAAGGATGATACGAAGCTTATTACCAATATTGTACAGGCGTTTAAAAACATTTTTATTACGCTGCAAAACTGGAAATATGTATTGTTTTTAGTAATAATGATTTTGTTTTGGACCGCTTTTAACCAGTTGTATTATTCATTCGGAATTTTTGTGGACCAGTGGATTGATACCACGGTAGTGTATAACGGTTTACATATGGTTTGGCCCTGGTTGGCCGAAACTATCGGAGATCATGGAGCCATTAGTGCCGTGTCGATGACCAGTATGGATTCATTTTTTATTATTGTTTTCCAAATAATGGTGTCGGCTTTTGTAATGCGTTTTCGTCCATTGGCTGCCATGATGGGAGGAATTCTTGTTCTTTCCGGAGGTTTGGGATTAATGTTTTCAACCCAAAGTGGATGGTTAATTTTATTGGGCGTGCTGATTTTTGCCCTGGGTGAAATGGGAAGTTCGCCCAAGTTTACCGAGTATGTGGGTAAAATTGCTCCGGCCGATAAAAAAGCATTGTATATGGGAACTTCGTTCTTACCCATTGCGGCTGCGCATAAACTGGCAGGTTGGTTGTCGGGCGATTTTTACGAAGGTATTTCAGATAAATATTTTTTGCTTCAGAAGGAAGTGGCAAAGCGCGGTTTGGAATTTCCATCCGAATTTTCAGTTGAGTTTACAAAGAATGACTTTTTTAGTCAGGCTGCCGATAAAATGAATATGTCGCAGGTGGAATTAACCAACTTTCTTTGGAAAAGTTACCACCCATCAAATATCTGGATTGTTTTTTCAGGAATTGCCGTTTCGGCAGTTGTATTTCTTTGGTTGTACGACAGGTTTGTAATTGGAAAGAATTAAGAAGTATTCAGTCGCAGTTTCAGTTAGCAGAGTGTAATCTCGAAGAGGAACGAGGAGAGATCCCTATTAATAAGTACAATTAAGTACAAAAAACAAGGTTTAATACTAAAGGAAATTTCCAATATCCAATGTTCAATATACAATTCTCAAGTGTTTTACATTGAACATTGAGTATTCTGCATTGGTTATTTTTCAAGAATAAATCGCCACGGAATACTAATCCATGGTTCGCCGGCATAGTCTATCCCAACTCGAGGAACTGCTTTGTAAGAAACTTTAGTATCGGTATCTTCAATCCAAATTCTATCGGAACGAGATAGATCTGTTCCATAAAACGATTTGTCAAGTTGTAGTGCTTTTCCCACTCTTCCCGGACCATGAATTTCTTCTATTCCGCGAATGAGAACTGCCGATGCGTCATTAAGTTTTCCTGTTACAATATTTAGCATCCAGTACATTCCGTATATCAGGTACACATAAACCAAGCCACCTTCACGAAACATTACTTCAGTTCGCGGAGTCATTCCTTTATTGGCGTGGCAGGCTTTGTCGTCTCGACCCCGATAGGCTTCTACCTCTGTAATTGTGTATTTTTGTACCGAGTCGTCGTCAAATTTTCGAATAAGAATTTTACCCAATATTTCAGGAGCTACCTCTGTAACTTCGCGTTGAAAAAAGGCAGAAGGAAGGCGATGATTTTCTTTCAAAACTTAAATGATCTCAGATTTTGGAATGTAAAAAAGCAAAATAAATTTCGAATGACCTTTACTGTACACTAATTTTATATTTTTAAAGTTTAATAGGTAGAACTCACGCTGAATATGCAAACAATCCACATGTGCGATTTATATGGACAGTATCTTACCATGAAAGATGAAATAGATACTGCCATTCAGGATGTAATAAAATCATCTCATTTTATTAAAAGCGGCAAAGTGCTCGATTTTGAGGAAAAGCTTGCAACTTACCTGAAAACGAATGTAGTAAGCTGTGGAAATGGCACTGATGCTTTGCAACTGGCTTTTATGGCACTTGAGTTACAACCGGGAGATGAAATAATTACCACTCCCTTTACATTTGTCTCAACAGTAGAAACAGCTGTTTTAATGGGAATGAAACCTGTTTTTGTTGATGTTTGCGCAGACACTTATAATTTAAATGCTGATTTAATAGAAGCAGTAATTACGGATAAAACAAAAGCTATTTTACCTGTTCATTTATTTGGACAGTGTGCCGATTTGGAGAAAATTTTAACCTTAGCGGGAAAGTATTCTTTGTTTGTTGTTGAAGATGCATGTCAGGCCTTGGGAACTGATTTTTATTTTGAAGATGGTACAGTTAAAAATGCAGGCACAATTGGAGATGTTGGGTGTAATTCATTCTTCCCCTCGAAAAATCTGGGGGCTTTTGGCGACGGTGGTGCCGTTTATGCAAAAGACGAACAGCTGGTTAATAAAATCCGGTCTGTGGCAAACCATGGGATGAAAGCTAAATACGAATACGAACGAATTGGGATGAATTCGAGATTAGACAGTATGCAGGCCGCAATTCTTGAAGTAAAATTGAAGTACATTGAAAAACATATAAAAGCCAGGCAAAATGCAGCACTGTTTTACGACGAAAAGCTGAAAAACATTGACGAAATAGATTTGCCGCTTCGGGTGAAGTACAGTTCGCATACTTTTCATCAATATACCATTCGAACGGAAAAACGCGATGCCTTGCAAAAATATTTAAGAGAAAAAGGCATTCCGTCAATGGTTTATTATCCCAAGGTACTGCATTTACAGGCAGCCTATAAGAATTTAGGTTATAAGAAGGGTGATTTTCCGGTTGCCGAGAAACTAAGTGAAACAGTGTTATCTTTGCCAATGCACACCGAATTACAAGCAGAGCAGTTGGAATATATTGTGAAGAATATTGAAGCTTTCTATGAAAATAGTTAACTGCAAAAACGCTGGTTCGCAAAAAAAATGGCGTCTCCGCGGTAAAAATAATAATATGGATAAATCATTTATACACGAAACAGCAATAGTAGATGACGGTGCTCAGATTGGAGAAGGTACAAAAATATGGCATTTTAGTCATGTTATGGCTACTGCGGAAATTGGAGAACGTTGTATTTTGGGGCAGAATGTTTTTGTGGGGAACAATGTAAAAATTGGGAACAATGTAAAAATCCAGAATAATGTTTCGTTGTACGATGGCGTGGTGTGTGAAGATGATGTTTTTCTGGGGCCATCGATGGTATTTACAAATGTGATAAATCCACGTAGTGCAGTTGAACGGAAAAATGAATTCAAATCAACCCTGGTTAAAAAAGGAGTTTCGGTTGGGGCAAATGCAACAATTATTTGCGGAATAACACTTGGCGAATATTGTTTTATTGGTGCAGGAGCTGTAGTAACAAAAGATGTGAAAGCTTTTGCTTTAATGACCGGAGTGCCTGCGAAACAAACCGGATGGGTGAGCAGGGCAGGAATTGTTTTGAAAGATGATTTAATTTGCCCTGAAACGGGAGAAAAGTATGTACTTCTTGAAAACAGTCTGAAACTTTATAAGAATGAGTAATAAAGAAAATATATTACAAAAAATTCAGGATGGCCGGTTAAAAGTCGGAGTAATTGGCTTAGGTTATGTCGGACTTCCGCTGGCAGTTGCATTTGCCCGATCAGGTGTTTCTGTTCTTGGTTTTGATGTGTCGGAAGAGAAGGTTACAAAGATTAATACCGGCGAAAACTATATAGCAGATATTGACGATGATTTATTTCGTGATTTGGTTCACAAAAAGACGATCTCTGCAAGCTCCAATTTTGCCGAATTAAAAGATTGTGACACCATATTGATTTGTGTTCCAACTCCTTTGGATACGTTTCGGAAACCTGATATGACTTTTATCGAGTCAGCTTGTAAGGCAATAGGAGAGAACCTCGCAAAAGGTACTTTTGTTTGTCTGGAAAGCACAACTTACCCAACTACAAGCGAAGAATTTGTATTGCCAATTTTGGAGCAAAGCTCCGGATTAAAAGAAGGCATTGACTTTTGGTTGGGCTATTCTCCGGAGCGTGTTGATCCGGGAAATTCAGTGTATTCAACCGAAAATACGCCCAAGGTTTTAGGTGCTTTAAACAACGACGGTTTGCAAATTGGAGAGGCTGTTTACAAACTGGCGGTTGAAGAGGTTCATCTGGTTAGTTCGCCGCGGGTGGCCGAAATGGTGAAGATTCTGGAAAATACCTACCGTTTGGTAAATATAAGTTTAGTGAATGAACTGGCACTTTTAGCCGGAAAAATGGACATAAACATTTGGGAAGTAATTGAAGCGGCCAAAACAAAACCATTTGGATTTCAGGCTTTCTACCCTGGCCCGGGAATTGGTGGGCACTGTATTCCGCTGGATCCCTTCTATCTGGAGAGTATTGCCCGTAAATTCAACTTCGAATTATCAATGATTCATACTGCCGGTCACATCGATTTATTAATGGCGCACCGGATGACTTTGAAAATTACCTCTGCCTTAAACCGACATAAAAAGGCCATCAACGGAAGTAAAATACTGTTTTTGGGAGTTGCCTACAAACCGGATATAAATGATGAGCGCGAATCTCCTGCTTTAAAAATTATAGATGAAGTGCTTAAAAAAGGAGGCGAAGTAAGTTATCATGATCCGTTTATTTCCAACATAAAAACTCCCGAAGGAGCATTGTTTACTTCGGTGGATTTGAATAAAGAAAGTTTATCACTGGCCGATTGTGTTGTAATAACTACCAATCATTCGGTGTTTGATGCCGGCTTTATTGAGGCACATTCAGAATTGATTGTTGATTTGCGAAATGTAATAAAAGAGGCTTCGGAAAAGGTTTATAAATTATAAAAAGAGTTAACCGCGGAGTCGCTGAGCCGCAAAGAAAGAAAAACTTAGCGCCTTGGCGTCTTAGCGATAAAGAAATAGTATGAATAAGGAACAATATAACCAACTGTCAAAAGAAATTCTTGATGCGGCAATAACTGTTCATAAAGAAATGGGGCCAGGATTGTTGGAATCGGTTTATGAACACTGCCTAATGAAAGAGTTTGAACTGAGAGGAATTTTTGCAGAAAATCAAGTGCCTGTTCAATTAAATTATAAGGGCTATGCATTAAATAAAGATTACAGGATTGATATTTTGTTAGAAAATGAAATTATAATTGAGTTAAAAGCAGTTGAGGTAGTGTTACCTGTCCATGAAGCTCAAATTATTTCTCATTTAAAGCTAACCGACAAAAGACTTGGATTCTTAATCAATTTTAATGTTCCTTTGTTGAAACTAGGATTTCGAAGGTTTGTAAATAATTTCTAGAAAAAGAGTTAACCGCGGAGACGCAGAGTCGCAAAGAAAATAAACTTAGCGCCTCTGCGCCTTTGCGGTGAAAAAGAATATGAAAAGATTTGCATTAATAGGGGCTGCAGGGTTTGTAGCCGAACGACATATCAGAGCTATTAAAGAAACCGGAAACGAGCTGGTTTGTGCCATGGACACCTTTGATGTAATGGGGCGCATGGACAGTTATTTTCCTGAGGCAGAGTTTTTTACTTCAGAAAAAGAACTCGTTCAATTTCTTCAATTAGCAAAAGAAAAAGGTGAACCGGTGGATTACATTAGTATCTGTTCGCCAAACTATCTTCATTTTAAACACATTGAGTTGGCATTAAAAAATGCATGCGATGTGATTTGCGAAAAGCCTTTGGTTGTTGATTCAACAGATTTGGATAAAATAAAGCAACTGGAAGCTGCGACAGGGAAAAAGGTGTATACCGTATTGCAACTCCGATATCATCCAACTATAGTACAATTAAGGGATCAAATTCAGAAATCAGATAAGGATTTTTTTGAGGTGGATCTGCAGTACATTACATCGCGAGGTAAGTGGTATTTTAAAAGCTGGAAAGGAGACGCTAACAAATCGGGAGGTATTGCAACAAATATTGGAATTCATTTTTTCGATATGCTGAACTGGATATTTGGGGCGGTTAAAGAAAACAGAATTGAATCTTACGAATCTGATAAAGCATCGGGCTTTCTAAAACTCGAAAAAGCAAAAGTGAATTGGTTTTTAAGCCTCGATTCATCCGACCTGCCTGATGTTGTTAGCAATGCTGGTAAAAGAACCTTTCGGTCAATTAAAGTGGATGGGAAAGAAATAGAGTTTAGCGGCGGCTTTACCGATTTACACACTGCAACGTACCAAAACATACTCGATGGTAACGGATTTGGAATAAATGATGCCAGGATGAGTATTGAACTCACCGAAGAAATAAGGATGGGCAATACTGAAAAAAGGGAAGTTTGCTTAAAAATTAAGGAATGGGTAGTTTTGCGACCTCAGACAAAACAAACAGAAAATGGATGAAATATCAGTTGCAATTCATGCAGCCATTCAGGCGGGCGAAGAAATTCTGAAAATTTATAATGATCCGGAACAGGATTTTTCTGTCGAACGCAAAGCAGATAATTCTCCACTTACCATTGCCGATAAATTAAGCCATACAATAATTGAGGCGGCTCTTTTAAAAACGCCGTATCCAATTCTTAGCGAAGAAGGCAAGGCTATTGATTATAAAGAACGAAAACAATGGCAAAAATTCTGGTTGGTCGATCCCCTGGACGGTACCAAAGAGTTTATAAAGCGTAATGGTGAGTTTACGGTAAATATTGCATTGGTGGAAAGCGGAGATCCTGTTGTGGGTATTATTTTTGTGCCGGTAACAAAAACACTGTACTTTGGGGAAGTTGGACAAGGCGCCTGGAAACTGGATGCAGTGTCAATAGTTGAAGATTGGATCATTGAACGTATAAAACAAAACGGAATTCGTTTACCTGAGGTTGATGCGGGCCGGAAATTTACAGCAGTTGGAAGTCGTTCACACAGCAACGAAGAGACTGTAGTTTATATTAAAAAGCTGGAAGAGGAGTTTGGCAAGATCGAGATTATTTCGAAAGGCAGCTCCTTAAAGATATGTATGGTTGCCGAAGGAAGTGCTGATGTCTATCCGCGTTTTGGTCCAACCATGGAATGGGACACCGCCGCCGGACACGCCATTGCTGTTGCCGCCGGAAAAAATGTTACCTTGGCCGACCATAAAACACCATTAAAGTACAATAAGGAAGATTTACTAAATCCCTTTTTTATTGTGCATTGAATGAGAGTAATTTGTGTTTTTAAGTTATATGAAAGATGAATTGACGTTAAAGACTTCGACTTCGCTCAGTCTGACAGAATTGGTCATGTCGAGCGTAGTTGAAACAGACCAAATAATTGTGTCCGAATTATAATGATTGACTAAGGTATGTAGTAGTAATTAATACGAAATAACAAATAAGGAAGATTTGGCAACGGCCGGGTAGGTATACAACTTCGGACTTCCGACTTTTACTATGAAAAATATACATCCCGTATTTGATAAAATTGTTTCGCGTGAAGCAAAAGAAATACGTTTAAAACAAAAAGCAAAGGTAATTTGGTTTACCGGCCTGTCGGGTTCAGGCAAAACTACTGTTTCTTCGGCCCTGGAGAAGAAATTATTCGAAATGGGGTATTTTACCCAATTGCTCGATGGCGATAACATTCGTTCAGGAATAAACAACAACCTCACTTTTTCAGAGGAAGACCGTACAGAGAACATTCGGCGGATTGCTGAAATGGCAAAACTGATTATGAATTGCGGCGTAATCGTTCTTTGTGCATTTATTAGTCCAACCGACGATATACGTAATTTGGCAAAACGTATAATTGGTGAGGATGATTTTATTGAGTTGTTTATTGATACACCCCTTGAGGTTTGCGAAAAACGCGATGTAAAAGGTTTGTATGAGAAAGCACGAAAAGGTTTAATAAAAAATTTTACCGGAGTAAGTGCTCCTTTTGAGAAACCGGTGGATGCCGATGTGATTATTGATACCTCGGAAGTTCCTTTGGCGCAATCGGTGGAGAAGGTTTTTAAAAAGATACTGGAACAAATATCGTATCCGGAAAAATAGAAGTACTACTTACACATTCCTGGCGCAAGTCTTCAGACTTGTGCGCTAACGAATAAATTGGCAGACTTAGTCTGCCTAGTAATTCCAGGGCTTCCCATTCGCGGTATGTTTTTGTACCTTCAAGAAAAAATATACTCCATGAGCACGAAATCCACAATCCCGAGGCAATCTATTTTATTACTTTCTCAACTGTTCAGTGGGTCGATATTTTTACACGCGACTGCTATCGCAAAATTGTTTGTAAATCATTGAATTAATGTGCGCCAATAAAGCATTAATTAATTCTGCATGGGTACTTATGACCAATCATGTTCACTTGGTTTGAAGCAGTACTATCGATTCTAAGCTCAGTGATATATTGCGGGATCTAAAGAAATTCACAGCTGTTCAGCTTATTACTCAGACTAAGTCTGATTTCTATTGGGTAAGTGCACGAGTCTGGAGACTCGCGCTAGAGGAGGTATCCGGAAAAATAGACGTTCTACCTGCAATACCAATTATACATTCGATCGATGCCCTCGTCGATTTCAATCGAATGATGCCAGCCCAAGGCGTGAATCTTTTGGGGATTGGTTAATTTTTTCATTGTCCCATCAGGTTTTGTGGTATTGAAAATGAATTGACCTTTAAATCCAACTTTTTGTTTTATCAGTTCGGCCAGGTCTTTAATACTGATTTCTTTCCCGGTTCCTATATTTATATGTGTATTTCGGATTTCATTTTTTACTGATTGTGTCGTTAAATCATTGAAACTAACATTTTCCATTACAAATACACAAGCATCTGCCATATCTTCGCTCCACAGAAATTCGCGCATTGGTTTTCCCGATCCCCATATTTCAATTGAAGATTGTTGACTTTCAGATTGTAATGTAATTCCAAAGTGGCTGAGTTTTTTCAGGATCTCTTCTTCCGTTGAATTACCATCAGTTTCTCCGATCGGATTTTGATCTAAGTCTTTTCGTATCGCATTCCAGTTTTTGTCTTCAAGGCATTTCCCAAGATGTATTTTCCGAATTAAGGCAGGGAGAACATGAGATTTCTCCAGGTCAAAATTATCATTAGGGCCATAAAGATTAGTGGGCATTACGCTCAAAAAGTTTGTTCCATATTGAATATTGTAACTCTCACACATTTTTATACCTGCAATTTTGGCAATGGCATAGGGTTCGTTTGTGTATTCCAATGGCGAAGTCAGAAGACAGTTTTCAGGCATAGGTTGTGGTGCTTCGCGCGGATAAATACATGTACTTCCTAAAAACAACAACTTCTTTACCTGATTTAAATAGGCTTGATGAATGATATTGTTTTGGATCATCAGGTTTTCATATAAAAACTGACCCCGATACTTGTTGTTCGCAACAATACCTCCAACTTTTGCTGCGGCAACAAATACATATTCCGGCTTCTCTTCAGTAAAAAAACGTTCTACGGCTTTCGGGTCCAAAAGGTCAAGCTCTTTCCGAGTCTTGCCAATTAACTGGGTATATCCTTTCTCTTTAAGGTTTTGCCAGATTGCCGAGCCGACTAATCCCATGTGTCCGGCAATGTATATTTTTGATTGTTTGTTCATTCTGAATTTATTCAGGTGTTTACAAATCGCTACCTCTTCTTCTAATTTTTATTTTCATGGCATCTTTTGGACGTTTCTCAGCCAAAAGTATTAAATATCCTCCGCCTCCGGCGCCTGCAAGTTTCCAGGCGAGTGCGTCATTTTTGTAATTTTTTAATGCTTCATTGATATCATCATTCATCATTGCAGGAAACATGGTGGTTTGAGCATTAAATGATTCTTTGAAATATTTCGCAAAACCGGTTAAGTCTTTTTTAAGAATGGCTTCCCATGCACCTTCCGCTGCATTGGCCAGTTTTTCAACGTTTTCTTTATTAATATAAGTTTCTTTTAGCAGATCTAATTTATCCGGACGCGGCCATAGCAAAACCATAAAAAGGTGATTTTCCAGCCAGTCAAGGATATCCTCGCGGTCAACTGTTTCAAATTGTTTTGGCCAGTAGGCATTGTCATAATAGTGTCGAACAAGGCCCGGCATACAAATACCAATGGCATCCTGTGCTCCTGAAACAAGTGTTGAACCGGGAGAATTCTCAAAACGGAAAAGTATTTCTGCTAATTTTTGTGGTTTTTCAAGAGGCAGATTATACGGCCACATTTTTTTTGCGGCATTGCGCGTTGAGGTGCTCATGCCACATCGTTCGTTGTATTCAACAATTGGTTCAAGCGACAGAGTAATGGCCCATCCCGGATGATACTTTGAGACATAAGGCTGGTCTATCCATGTTCCGGCAAGATCAATACGATAAGGAAGTGTGCAGTTGTCAGAAGAGCGAAGTGCTGTTGTGGAACGCGTTGGTAAACCTGCATCCGGAATCCGTTCCAGAACTTTTAATTCAATTCCCAGTGCATCGCAAAATGTTTTTTTTGCCGGCGAAAATCCATCTTCATTTACCACAAAATAATCTGGCTGCAGCTCCCTGAGTTCCTCTTCAAAATCCATGATTCCGCTGCCGCTATTAATAAATGCATCGTGCACATATTTTATCGATTTTACCATATACAAACGCTCCTGTTCGCTGTTAATGGTTTTTCTTCCTTTCAAACTCTCAACAGTGGCATCAGATCCCAGGCCAACGTAGAGTTCCCCGTACTGAGAGGCTTCTTTAAAAAATGCCACATGTCCGCTATGTAGCAGATCGTAACAACCCGAAACAAATATTTTTTTGGAAGAAGTAGTAGCTTTGCCGGTCATTATTCAAAATAGTTTAATATTTCAAAGCCACCTTCCCTCAGGTAACTTTCTTTTTTCATTAGTTTAATATCGCTTTGCATCATGTCGGCTATAAGCGCCTGAAGGTTATACTCCGGTTCCCAACCCAGTTCTGTTTTGGCTCTACTGGCATCTCCAATTAATAAATCAACTTCTGTAGGTCTGAAATATGCGGGGTCTACACCAACGATGGGTGTTTTTTCCTTAAGTTTTTGTTTGATGTTTTCTGCGAATTTTTCTCCAACCTTTTTGTTGAATAATGATTCATCGATTGAAGCTAAAAAACCGGTTTCATTTATTCCTTCGCCTGAAAATTGTATTTCGAGGCCAATTTCTTGAGCTGCCAGTTTTATAAAATCGCGAATGGTTGTTGTTATACCTGTTGCGATAACGTAATCAGAGGGTTGATCGTGTTGCAGGATAAGGTGCATTGCACGGACGTAATCTTTTGCATGCCCCCAGTCGCGCTTACTGCTCAGGTTTCCCATAAATACTTTGTCTTGCAGGCCCATTGCAATTTTCGATAAAGCCCGGGTTACTTTTCGGGTAACAAAGGTTTCGCCACGTTGCGGGCTTTCGTGATTAAACAGAATTCCATTGCTGGCGTGCATATTATAAGCTTCGCGATAATTTACAGTAATCCAGTAAGCATACATTTTTGCCACCGCATACGGAGAGCGGGGATAAAAGGGAGTTGTTTCTTTTTGCGGCACTTCTTGTACCAACCCGTATAATTCGGAGGTTGAAGCCTGGTAAATTCTTGTTTTATTTGTTAGCCCGAGTAAACGTACCGCTTCCAAAATACGCAACATGCCAATACCGTCTGCATTGGCAGTGTATTCAGGAGTATCAAAACTTACTTTTACATGGCTCATTGCTGCCAGGTTATATATTTCATCGGGCTGAACCTCCTGAATAATTTTGGTTATGTTCATGCTATCGGTCAGATCGCCGTAATGAAGAATAAAATTACGATTCTCCACGTGGGGATCCTGGTACAAATGGTCGATGCGATCGGTATTAAATAATGAAGCACGACGTTTTACACCGTGCACAATGTATCCTTTTTTTAACAGGTATTCAGCAAGATAACCTCCGTCCTGTCCGGTAATTCCTGTTATTAAAGCTGTTTTTTTTGTCATTTTTGTTTTGTTAATGTGTTGTGGAAAAATATTCGCCGCGCTAAGGTATAAAAAAGTATACATTTTGTTTTGGTTAGGGATGGTACTTTATTGCCTGAGTCAATACAAGCATTTTATACAAGGGCAAATAAACAGCTTGATATCGTGCTGTGTTTTTCACTCCTACCTGTTCACCCGCTGACTAAAGTTCAGCTCAACCTTCTACCTGTTCACCCGCTGACTTGGGCTCAGCTCAACCTTCTATCTGTTCACCCGCTGACTTCGGCTCAGCTGGTGAATAAAAATGCCCGAGCGCTGGCATTGAGCAGGTGAGCCATAGTCACCAGCTCATTCTCCTACCAGTTCACCCGCTGACTTGGACTCAGCTCAACCTCCTATCTGTTCACCCGCTGACTTCGGCTCAGCTGGTGAATAAAAATAGGGTCCATTGAGCAGGTGATCTTAAATCACCAGCTCAACCTCCTGCCAGTTCACCTGCTGACTTCAGCTCAGCTGGTGAATATATTACCTAAATGTGCAATCCAAATTCATTAGCCCGCTCTCGATTGATCAGTTTGCCATTTCGTATCCCAAAATAATCAGGGAAAGATGAAAATTCCCAATTTATCGGATTGTTTGATAATCCTGCATTTACAGGATTCATATGGATGTAGTTAAAACAGCTCTGAGGATAAGCCTTGTCCGGATCATCCACATTAATTATGGTTCCATAATTTGTTTGAAACCATGCAGGTGTTACTCCTGAGGTATCGCTTATACAAATGGCTTTGGTTCGATGCTGAAAAAGACTTCCTGTTCTTGACTCTTGGTTGTTTATTGCCCTTGTATACGAACGAAGTAAAATGGAAATGGAATCATTTATCGACCGCTCTTTAGTGAGCTTAGTGAGCTGGTGACTATAGCTTACCTGCTCACTTGAACCGTGCCCGGTGAGCTGGTGACTTACGCTCACCTGCTTACTAGAACCGGGTGAATTCACTGAAACTGTAATTTGGTTGACATATACCATTAAATGAAAATGATTGGGCATTAAACACCATGCCAGAATATCGGCAAATGGGGTAATATATGTCTGAAGCTTTTTCAGAAAAAATAAGTAGTTATCCCGTATGAAAAATATTCTTTGGGAATTGTTTCCCCGGTTGTAAATGTGGTAAATGTTGTTGGGTTCGAATTGCATGTTACAGGTATTTTTTATAAAAATACGGCTTTCTTTTATTTGTTTAAAGAGTTGCAGCCTATTGTTGAGCAGGAGAAGTTCACCTGCCGACTTAGGTTCGGCTCAACCTCCTGGCTGTTCACCCGCTGACTTCGGCTCAGCTCAACCTCCTGCCTGTTCACCTGCTGACTAAAGCTCAGCTGGTGAATAGAAATAGGGTCCATTGAGCAGGTGATCTTTAGTCACCAGCTCAACATTCTACTTGTTCGCCTGTTGACTTGGGCTCAGCTCAACCTCCTATCTGTTCACCCGCTGACTAAAGTTCAGCTGGTGAATAGAAATAGGATCCATTGAGCAGGTGATGTTAAATCACCAGCTCAATCCTGGTCGCTCAGCTGGTGAATAAAAGTAAAATATGCTCAATAACAAATTGACTTGAACTCCTATTTTTCATAATTTGCAGATAGGTTAAAAACCAAAAACACATAAAACCCGTCTAACGCTGTTTTAAACGTTTTTACATTTTAATCCCAAACTGTTCACATGCACAAGGTGTGTATGTATAGCAAACCCGAAGGTTTGTGTGGTAAAAAGGCCACCTGCGCCGTGAGAAGCTTACAGGTGACCCAAAGTTTAAATCTTTCAACTTAAACCCTTTTGCAATATGGCAAAAATGAATGAATCGGGAAAACGCGATTTTGTTTCGCAGATGATTACAATTCTGCAACAAAATGCTACGCTTCTTACCGATGCAGGTTTTGATCCGGCGGCAAAAGTTACTCAGCTACAGACTGAACTAACTGCTGCCGACGATGCCGAAGGTCGCCAAATCGATGCAAAAGCCGCTGCGAAAATTGCTACCCGCGAAGCAATGCAAACGCTAAAAACGGCTTACAACGATGGTTCGGCTACCGTAGAAATCGTTGCCGGTTTTCTGGGCAAAGACCATCCATTGGTTCAGGAGCTCCGGAAACTGCGCAAGTCAAATGGCAAGCCGGTGAAACCGTCCGGCGAAGCTTAATCACCGTCTTTTTAAAGAAGCCATCTTGTTTTTCAAGATGGCTTGTTTGTTTTTCACTTTTTGAAAGTGATTTTTGCCTTTCTCCCCCTATAAATTCCTATTTCCCCCCATTTGTTCAGAACGTGCCCCGAGGGCAAAGCTTGCCCCCCTATTTATTTGCTTTGCGCCCCAAGGGGATTAAAGTGTGCCCCAAGGGGCCGGCATTGGGAAAACAAGGGCATGGCTTGCGCCCCAAGGGGATAATTCTATGCCCCAAGGGGCAAGGCCTGCCAAAACAGGGGATAATCGTGTGCCCCCGGGGGATGGTTTTATGCTCCTTGCTTTTCAAATCCTGAAAGTACGATGAATAAAGGGCTAGCGGATTTTAGAAAAAAAAGTTATATGTGTTATAGGTATTTTTCAATCCTGGTGCATGTCTTCTGACTTGAGCGCTAACGAATAAATTAGCAGACTAAGTCTGCTTTTTCGGTTAAAGGCTTTTGGGCTCACCCGTAAAATTAGGTGGATTTGAATATTTATATATCAAAAGTACATGGGCACACTAAACGTCAATTTGACCTTTAGTCGATTTTAAAATTGCTGCCGCAGGCCTTCATCCCGATTCAATTGGGACGAAGCAGAAAAATCCAGGCTGCTTTTGATCCTTGCCTTCCGCTATCATAAAGACCAAAAGAGGCTGATCCTCTGATCTGGGGATGGCAAACCAAAGACCTTATTCGAAGCTTCGGCCTCGTTCGGTGAGCCGGAAAACAAGTGGTGTCGGCGTTAAAAAATTACTGCTGTTTGAGGAGGTACGACGAGTTTCAGGAATTTTAGCCGGCATCGCGTAGCTTTTCCGAGTGAAGCGGGCGCAGCCTTGGGTTTTCTGTCTACTCTTTGGGCCAAACCAAAGAGTAGAATCGGCCTGATAAGGCAAAGGCGCATTATAATATCTATTGTTGCAGGATTATACAAACTTCGAAAAATTACTCCACCTGAAATTTCATGTGATCCGGCTTTTCCATCTGCTGTATAATTTTGTACCACATGCTATGGTGCTATTGTATCCACATTTGTGAGAAAAGTTATACCGCGGCAATCGTATGGCTACGAGGGGAAAAGTTTTGTAACTATTTGTCCGGTTTAATTCTGTTCAGACTAAGTCTGTTTTCTATATGGTAAGTGCACGAGTCTGGAGACTCGCGCCGGAAGGTTCTATGTATAGTTCC
Organism: uncultured Draconibacterium sp.; assembly: GCF_963675585.1. Lineage (NCBI taxonomy): Bacteria > Pseudomonadati > Bacteroidota > Bacteroidia > Marinilabiliales > Prolixibacteraceae > Draconibacterium > uncultured Draconibacterium sp. The sequence continues at coordinate 4,099,166 of NZ_OY776414.1, read as the reverse complement.
AGACGAAAATATTATCTTAGCCAATAGTAGAATACATTTACCTAATTTAGGTACAATTAAAATTAAATTACGAATAAAGGATAAAAGCTATGGTCATTATTGGTGCCGGTATATTTGCAGAAGAAGTTCAGGATATAATACAGATAATTGGTAATCTTAAAATTGAAGCTTTTATTGAAGGGGTCAATAAAGAAAGATGTGAATATTTGCTAAATGGAATTCCAATTATTTGGATTGATGAACTTGAGAAAATAAACCGTAATGTTGAATTCTTCTGTGCAATAGGTTCTCCTCAAAGAGAACATATAATTAAAGTTATTGAAAATAGAGGATACAATTTTACAACTCTAATCCACCCTTCAACACAAATATTTCCTTCTGTTAAAATTAGTGAAGGATCTTTGATTGGAGCAGGCAGTATTATTGCCGCAAAAACAAGAATAGGTAAGCATGTTATCGTAAACAGAGGTTGTCTCGTTGGGCACCATGTAGAAATTGGGAATTATGTGACGATTTCGCCAGGAGCTAATATTGCAGGTAGATGTGAAATTGGTGATGGATCATACATTGGTATGGGAGCAATAATTATTGATGGTGTTAAGATTGGAGCGAACGCTGTGGTTGGAGCTGGAGCAGTAGTAACAAAAAATGTTCCTGACAACGTTCAGGTTGTTGGAGTTCCAGCTTCTATTACAAAGCATTTTATTTAATCTTTTTAACTTATTACAATGAATTTGATTATAAATTTTACACCTACTGGCATGATCCCAACAAAGGAGATGACTCCTTATGTTCCAATTACAGTTTCCGAAATTATTGAAGATGTTCACCAAGCGGTTGAAGCTGGGATAACAATGGTACATTTGCATGCCAGAGAAGAGGACTCCGGAAAACCGACCTATAAACAGGAAGTTTATGGAAAAATTATAGAAGGGATTAGGAAATTCTCAAACGACCTAGTTATATGTGTGTCTCTTAGTGGAAGAGGTATAAAGGAATTTGAATGTAGGGCTTCGCCGCTTCAATTGGGAGGAAACCTTAAACCTGATATGGGTAGTTTAACTTTAAGCTCCTTGAATTTTAACAAAACTGAAAGTCTGAATTCCCCGGACATGATACAGATGCTGGCCTTGGAAATGCAAAAGAAAGGGATTGTAGCAGAATTAGAAGCCTTCGATGTAGGAATGATTAATTATGCAAAATATCTAGAACGAAAGGGTTTGTTGGAGCCTCCATATTATTTTAACTTGTTATTAGGAAATATAGCCTGTGCTCAGGCTGATTTGCTTCATTCAGGAATAATGGTTAATGATTTACCAGAACTATCATTGTGGAGCTTTGGAGGAATTGGCAATAATCAGCTAATGATGAATTCCATCGCAATTGCTTCAGGGGGAGGCGTTCGCGTAGGATTAGAGGATAATATTTATTTCGATGTTAACAGAACTCGTTTGGCGAGAAATATCGATTTAATAAATCGTATTCATGACCTGGCGACAGCAAATGAAAGAATGATAATGAAGCCTGATGAGTTAAGGCGAGCTTTAAAACTTAATCCGGGGAATGGTAGTTATGGAAGAAATTATGTCTCTGTAATGGAATAAAGTCCTTTACAAAAAAAAATAATTCTGATTTCATTTATTGGGGAATCAAAAAAACTAATTTTGTGGGCTTATATTAGGTAATGACAAGTAATTTAAAACAAAAAACCATTGGTGGGCTTTTTTGGAGTTTTATCGATAATTTCGCAAAGCTAGGCATCCAGTTTATAGTTGGAATTATTTTAGCTCGAATCTTATCTCCTCGAGAATTTGGATTGATCGGAATGCTAACCATTTTTATAGCCATATCTCAGACAATTGTTGAAAGTGGATTTAGTACGGCTCTTATTCGTAAAAGAGAATGTAGTTTGGCCGATTATTCAACCGTATTTTATTTTAATCTTCTTGTTTCTGCTGCGCTTTATATCTTCTTGTTTTTTTCTTCAGGATTAATAGGTAGGTTTTTTGAAGAACCTGAACTCGAAAATATGCTTAAGGTTTTTGGAATCATCCTAATTATAAATGCACTGGGTATCATTCAGCAAACAATATTCAGCAAGGAGATTAACTTTAAGGTTCAGACTTATGTTACGCTTGTGGCATCTGTGGGGTCGGGAGTTTTAGCTATAACAACAGCTTTGATGGGACTTGGTGTATGGAGCCTTGTAATACTTAACCTGAGCCGTGCTTGTCTGAATACACTTTTTTTGTGGATTTGGTCTGTGTGGCGTCCCATCCGAATATTTAGTAAGGAATCTTTTTTCGAATTGTTTGGTTTTGGCAGTAAGTTGCTGATTAGTGCTCTAATAGAAACCATATATCAGAATGTATATTACCTGATTATTGGTAAATATTTTTCGGCAATGGAGTTAGGATTTTATACACGTGCAGATCAATTTAGAAACCTTCCTTCTAAAAATATTATGGGAGTAATTCAACGCGTAAGTTATCCAGTATTGTCGAGTATACAAGACGAAAAGGAACGTTTAAAAAGCAACTATAAGAAATTAATAAGAAGTACTATGTTTATTACTTTTGTAATGATGCTCGGCATGGCAGCGATTGCAAAACCTATGGTAATTGCATTAGTTGGTGAAAAGTGGCTCCCTTCAGTTCCCTATCTTCAATTGCTTTGTTTTGTCGGCATGTTTTATCCTTTACAGGCATTAAATCTGAATATGCTTAATGTAAAAGGCAGGTCAGATCTTTTTCTCCGTTTAGAGATTATAAAAAAGATAATTGCAATTCCTGTTATTTTAGTAGGTATTTTTATTGGCATTAAAGCAATGATTATAGGAATGATAATTAACAGTGTTTTTGCGTATGGCCTGAATAGTTTTTACTCGGGTAAACTGATTGGCTATTCCACAAAACAACAAATTATTGATATTCTTCCATCGTTTTTGTTTAGTTCACTAATGGCTATTATTGTCTTTATGGTTGGAACTTTTATCCCATACAGTAACTGGATTATCCTAATTGCTCAACTTGGTTTAGGAGCTTTGATTGTTTTTATTTTTGGTGAACTTCTAAATTTTGGTGATTATCAATATTTGAAAAGAATAGTAATGGAGCAATGGATTCAAAAAAGAAGCTCGTAGTTTGGACAATAAAAATCAGTGATAAATATTACTTTTGGGGCGTAAAATATAGAAATTGAAAAAAACTGATCAGAAAATATTTGTAACCCAACCTGTACTTCCGGCTTTGGATGAGTTTACCGATTTACTTAAGGATATATGGGGTAGGAAATGGTTAACCAACAATGGTAAATACCATCAGGATTTTGAGAAAGCGTTGGCTGATTATTTGGGAGTTCCATATATATCATTATTCTCAAATGGAACATTAGCCCTTATTTCAGCCTTGCAGGTTTTAAATATTACGGGTGAAGTAATTACAACACCCTATAGTTTTGTGGCTACCACTCATGCATTATGGTGGAATAATATAAAACCGGTCTTTGTGGATGTAGAACCAGAATTCTGTAATCTCGATTCCAAAAAAATTGAAGCAGCTATTACTCCCAAAACAACAGCCATATTACCTGTACATGTTTACGGAAATCCGTGTGATACAGAAGCCATTCAGGAGATTGCCGATCGCTACGGATTAAAAGTAATTTACGATGCGGCACATGCCTTTGGAGTAAAGCAGAACGGTCAAAGTATTCTCAATTTTGGAGATCTTTCCATTTTGAGCTTCCACGCTACAAAAGTATTTAATACCATTGAAGGGGGAGCCATCGTTTGTCATGATGAGAAGACTAAAAAACGTATTGATTATTTAAAGAATTTCGGATTTGCAGGAGAAACAGAGGTGATTGCTCCGGGTATTAATGCAAAAATGAATGAGGTGCAGTCGGCCTTCGGCCTTCTTCAGCTGAAAACTATTGATAAAAATATTCTGGCGCGTAAAGAAATAGCTGATTTTTATTGCAAACATTTGGATAATATCGATGGAATAGAAAGGATTGTGGTGCCGGAAAATCTACATTATAATTATGGCTATTTCCCGGTTTTTATCGATGAGCAAAAATACGGTATGACTCGAGACGCCTTATATGAAAAACTCAAAGCCAATAATATTTTTGGTCGTAGGTATTTTTATCCTCTTATTTCTCAATTTCCAACTTATAGAGGTTTGGAATCTGCGAGACCGGAAAACCTGCCTGTTGCTGAAATGATAACAGATAGTGTGATTTGTTTGCCAATTTATCCTGATTTAACCAGGGATGACCTGAAACGTATCTTAGATATCATTTTGAACAAATAAAACATATATGGTAACATCCTTTTTTGAGCAAAACGAGTTAGTTAATTTCGGCTTCAAATCGGTCGGGAGGAATGTTCTGATAAGCAGATTTGCTCAGTTTTATGGTTGCGAGAAGATCGAGATTGGGGATAACGTCAGAATTGATGATTTTTGTATCTTATCTGGTGAAATTAAATTACACAATAATATACATATTGGAGCTTATTGTGTCCTATTTGGAAGAAATGGGATAGAAATGGAAGATTATTCAGGTTTATCGCCAAGATGTACAGTTTTTAGCGCAACGGACGATTTCTCAGGTGATTATTTAATTGGACCTATGGCAGACTCTAGATATACTAATGTTCAGGGGGGAAAAGTTTGGCTGAAAAAATATAGTCAAATTGGAGCCAACTGTGTAGTTATGCCAAACGTAACCATTGCAGAAGGTGCTGTTTTAGGTGCTATGTCGCTAGTGAAAAGAGATTTGGATGATTGGAGTATCAATAGTGGTATTCCCTCAAAATTTATTAAACCAAGAAATAGAAACCTGACCAATTATTTATAAGAATGTCAAAACAACTGAAACCCATTTTCATCATCGGTAATCCTCGGTCGGGAACTACTCTTCTTAGGCTAATATTAAATGCACACAGTAAGTTCGTTATTCCACCAGAAGCAGGATTTGCTTTTTGGTTATATTCTCAATACAAGAATTTTAGATATAGAGATTTGGATACTTTTCTTGATGACATGAAAAGCACGAAAAAGATTAACAATTGGAATCTGGATTGGATTGAATTGAGAAAATTTCTTTTCAAAAAGCAGCCGAACAAATACGGAGAATTGATAAATGATATTTATTCATTCTATGGAGATTCTAAGGGAATGAAAATTAAACGCTGGGGAGATAAAAATAACTTTTATTTAAATCATATTGAAGATATTAAGGAAGTGTTCCCTTGTGTACAATTTATTCATATTGTAAGAGATGGCAGGAATGTTGCCTGTTCGTATAAAAAGTTAAACAAGAAACAAATACAGTCAGCTGATGCTCCCAATCTTCCTGATAAAATTGAAAGTATTGCCTCAGAATGGAAATCCAATATTCAAAAAATAAAAAAGAGTTTTGAAAGTTTTAACTACGATAATGTATTGGAGGTTCGGATGGAAGATTTAACTGCTTCTCCAAAAACCGAAATTTCAAAGATAATGTCTTTCTTGGGAGAAGATTTTGAGCCTTCGATGTTGGAATACTATAAAGAATCGAAAATTATCAAGTCGATTCCAAAGGATTACCTCCAATGGAAAAAAAAGAATACTCTCCCTATTCAAAATGAGCCTGTTGATAAATATAAAACAATTCTAACGGAAGAACAGATTCTAAGGTTTAATAAAATAGCTAAAGAAGTCTTGATTGAATATGATTATAGCTTATGAAGTTGTAAAATTTCATATATTAAAATTTTGTCTTGTCTAAAAAATAAAGCATTTTGCTAATTTTATGAGTGATTTTTTAAAAAAATACCAAAAAGTTCCTGTCAAGATTTATCCTAATTCAGTACCCAAAAATCCAGTTGTTTCTGTAATTGTGCAGACCTATCAACATGTTGATTATATCTCAGCGTGTCTAGATGGAATTACAATGCAAAAAACGGATTTCTCCTATGAGATTTTATTAGGAGAAGATGAATCAATAGATGGGACGCGCGAGATTTGTCTACAGTATGCAAAAAAGTATCCTGATAAGATTCGGCTATTTCTACACTCAAGATCTAATGTTCTTGAATTTGATGAGAAACCAACAGGACGTTTTAATTTACTATGGAATCTGAAGTATTCAAGGGGCAAGTACATTGCAATTTGTGAAGGCGATGATTATTGGATTGATCCATACAAATTACAAAAGCAGGTTAATTTTATGGAGGCAAATCCAAGTTACTCAATTTGCTTTCACCCTGTAAAAATATGGCTAGAAGAAGAACAAAAATTGGTTGATGATTATATCACAAAAGAGGTTAATGAAACTACGTATATTAATGATTTGATACTTGGAAATTATATTCATACTCCATCGGTAATGTATCGAAATAATCTTTTTGATTACAGTTCACTATTAAAGAATAAGTCACGAGTTGCGGATTATTTTCTGCACATGATGAATGCTCAATATGGAAAAATTAAGAAATTACCTCAAATTATGGCTGTGTATAGAGTTCATCGAGGAGGGATATGGAGTTTTGAAAATGAGAGATTAAGGATTCTTACACGAATTCAATTATTAGGTTGTCTCATGGGTTTTATGGAGGTTAATGATTTGAGCAAAATCATTAAAAAAAATACGATTGATAGTATAAAGTTTCAATTCGTCCGTTTTTTTTATTCCAATTTCCGAGACGAATTGTCAAAGGAATTTCAGTTTTTTTTTCCTAAGGAGTATCAGAACTTTGAAAGGTTTTTAAATTTTTTAGGTGCACATTCTAGAATTAGTTTCTTTTTGTTACAAATAAGATTCGTGTTGCCGTGGAAAATGAAGGATAGGATTAAAAAGTTGAGAGGATGATATATTTCAAAAGTCACAAAATGAGGGCTAATATTTCTATTTTGTAAATATGGCTAAACTTGGCATCATCATACCTGCCTATAAAGCCAAATTTTTTAGCGAGGCTTTAGAGTCGATTGCGAGTCAAACGAACAAGAATTTTCATTTATATATCGGAGATGATAATTCGCCTGAGAATCTTGAATCAATAATCGATGGTTTTAAGGATCGAATAACCTTAACATATGTTAGATTTGCTGAAAATCTAGGTGGAAAAGAATTGGTAGCACAGTGGGAAAGATGTATTGCCTTAAGCAAGGAAGAAGAATGGATTTGGCTTTTTTCCGACGACGATATTCTGGCTCCTAACTGTGTAGAGGAGTTTTATCAAAATCTCAATTCTTCGGCAATATCAGATCTATATCATTTTGACGTTTCTGTAATCGATATGGAAGGTCGGGAAATAGAGCGCGATACACCTTTCCCGAATCGACTTACCTCTTTAGAATTTTTACTAGGAAAGTTTACTTCTAAATATAGAAGTTATGTGGTGGAATATGTTTTTTCAAGGAAGCGATATGAGGAGCTAAAAGGGTTCCCTAAGTTTGATTTGGCATGGAATACCGATGATGCCATGTGGTTTCAGATGGCTCAAAATTCTTCAATAAATACAGTTCCGAATGCAAAAGTTTATTGGAGGGCGAGTGGAGTAAATATATCGAGAATTAAAGATAACAAAGAAATTGCTGAGAGAAAGTTAAAGTCTGATATTTCCTATTTAAAATGGTTACGAACTAAATTCGCTGATATTGCAAAAATAGATGAGAAGAGAATTAGAAAGATAGTAATTTATTGGTTTTACAGTCGCCTTTATAATTCAAGAAAGATTATTGAAAAATCAGAAAGAGAAAGATTGAGTTATTATTTTCAGCGAGAGGTTTATCAGGTTAAGAATATGTTTTTTATTAAGTGGCAAGTGTGGATAAAACAATCTAAAATTTACAAGACAATTTTTAATTTATTGCGATATTAATTGATTGATACAAAAATGAAACTAGTATTTAATCCATCTTACTCAAGTGCTAATGAATACGCCAATATAATAACCGGCTATCTAAGAGAAAACGGTTGTACCGTTTATTCTTTAGACGAATTGTTTAAGAGTCCACAAAAGTTTTTTTCAGTAAAAATTGTGCATTTAAACTGGTATGAAAGTGTAGGAACATTACCTAGTTTTATTTTGAAGTTGACCAAGTTGTTGTTGTTGCTTGCTTTTGGGAAAAAAATTGTTTGGACCATGCATAATAAAACCCCACATACCCAAAAGGTGCTGGGCTTGCAAAAAGTACTTCAGTATATTTTGGTAAAAGCTTCGAAACGTATTGTTATTCACAGCAAATTATCGGAAGAGCTACTTAATAATAAGTATAAAATTAGAAAAGATAAGATAGTCCATATTCCTCATCCAAATTACATTAATGTTTATGGAAGTATCCCTGGATCTTCAAAGAAGATTGCGGATAAACTGCGCTTACTGTTTTTAGGAGCGGTACGCCCATATAAAAATATTGAATTATTAATTGATGTTGTCACTCAGTTTGAGAATGAGGTTGAATTGCATATTGCTGGAAATCCTATAACCGAAGAATACAAAAATGAACTTATTGGCCGTGCTATAGGGAACAATAACATTAGTTTTGAATTGGAATTTGTCGAAAATAATCGAATGATTCAATTGCTTTCGGAGTATGATTTGGCAATACTTCCATACGACATTAGGAGCAGTTTAAATTCTGGAACTATTATACTTTGTTTTTCTTATGCCAAAACCATAATTGCTCCTGAAATTGGTACGGTTAGTGACATTGAAGATAAAAGTTACCTATTTTCGTACAAATACAATGATGAGGAAGAACATTTTAAGAATTTAAAGCAACAAGTACTAAAGGCTATTGAAGCTAAAAAAGATAACAGTGAGATTTTCAATGATTGGGGTGCCAAAATGTACGAGGTCGTAAAAAAAGGTTACGGATCTAATAATGTGCAACAAAAGTTTATTGAACTTTATCATAGTTTAGTCTGAATGATCTTTGGTGCTCAATCATCCTGAATTTTGTGAATGCGTATTGAATAGTCTAAAATGAAAATAAGTTACAAATAGAAAAATTTAACAATGAAAATAGCCCTTGTAAAGCAAGAAATATATCAAGACTTATATGTTTGTCCGGTAACGGAACGAGATGCGGCCAGAATACTCTTCTCGTCGAATATGAGAGTTGGTCCGATTGGATTAATGGCTGAATTAGGTGCCGATTTTTTTATAGTAAAAGAAGAAAATGAAAAGGAAACTCAGATTTATCGTAAGGTTATTCCTCATTTGGCAGATAAAGTTAAGCTTCTGAAAACGCTTCCATTAAATAAGGTGCCTGGATGGGAAAGAAGAAAGATTGGTAGTATTCTGTCGCAGGGAGAGTTAGCTGTAAATGGTTCAGATATAGATTGGGGCCAGTATGATATTGTAATTTCCATAAATATTAGTTTGCCAACTCATACAATTCTCAAATATCCGCAAACGCTGTTTGCTTATATGATTGGGGAAGCAAATATGGCGACTTTCTGGCCCTGTTTTGGTTACGATGCTTATCTGAATCAGAATGCAAGGGGTATTGTTCAACAAAAATGTGGGATTATTGATTTTCCGTACACATTTTTAAAGGGAGATACTCTGCAGGCTATGATGCAGCCATATATGCCGGCTGATTATAAAAGGAAAGGCGTATTCATGGAAATCAACTCGACCAAAGAGCGTCCGGTCACAAAAGTTCCTGATCATTTTAAAGTGCTGGAAGAACATGGATTTGAAGTGATTTTGCATCAGGATCTTATTTTTGATAATTTAAAGAACCTGTGTCGTTCAAAATATTTTGTAAAAATGGGTGGACGAACAATCAGAGGTAATTCGGCCGCCGAAGCTATTTCCTGTGGAGCTCTTGCTATTATGAATCGCAATGAAGTGATCCATAAAGAACTCATAATAGATGAATGCCATGTTACAACGATGGAGGAGGTGTTAAGGCTTATTAATGAATTGGAACAGGATGAATTAAAATACAATCAATTATTGAAAAAACAGAAAGAGATTGTAACACACTATTTCTATGATTGTCCACTTCAGTCCATCGAAAATTGTTTGGAAGATAAAAGATCTAGAAAGTATACGACCAAATATTCATCCGTAAGAAAATTTGTTGATAGAGTTAGCTTTATTAATAAATATGAGATAAAAAAGAAGCTGAGATTAACGAAAAACAGATAATTAATCGATGTGCTTTGTGTAATTTAGAGAAGGTACCAATCTTAATTTGATGGTTTGTATTGGTTGTTTGAAGAGTTAAACGAATGAAAATAGTACACATAATAGCTGGAAATTTAGATGGTGGCGCAGCCCGTGGAGCTTATTGGTTGCATCGGGGACTTATAAATCTGGGTGTTGATTCGAAAGTTTTTACCAATAGTGAAATTACTTTTGGAGATACAAGTGTAATTACCATTACTAAAACCAAAAAAGATAAGCTAAAAAAAGTTGTACATGAAAATCTCGACTATTTACTGACTCTCTTTTATCGGAAACGAAACAAAGATATTTTTAGTACAGGATTTTTTGGAGAGAATTTAGCCAAAAACGAACTTGTTAAAAATGCAGACATCGTTCATTTGCATTGGATAAATAGTGGATTTGTAAATATTAAACACTTCAAAAAAATTTCGGTTCCTATTGTGTGGACCATTCGTGATTTGTGGCCTATGACAGGTGGTTGTCATATTGCAGAAGCGCTGGATTGTCAAAACTACAAAGATGCCTGCGGAAATTGTAAACAGCTTGGTAGCCATCGGGCGTTGGATTTATCTACGATCGTATTTCGTAGGAAAAAAAAGATTTTCAATACAAATATTAAACCCGTTGGAATTAGTAAATGGATAACACAAAAAGCGAACGAGAGTGAGCTGTTTAAAGACTTGAATACCATAACTATTCCCAATAATATAGATACCCGTGAATTTGCTCCAATTGATAAACTTTTAGCCAGAAACCTTCTAAATATAAGTACAACAAAAAAAATTATTCTTTGCGGAGCAACAAGCGTTCAGTTAACTTACAAAGGATTTAACAAATACCTGGAAGCATTAAAAATGCTTGAAAGGGAAAAATATATATTGGCATTTTTTGGTAAACTAGATGATGAGACAATAAAAGATTTAGGCTTTGAATATCTTAATTTTGGTTATTTACATGATAATATTGCCTTGCGATTATTGTATAGTGCAGCCGATGTGTTTGTAGCCCCAAGTATTATGGAGCCTTTTGGAAAAACACTGGGTGAAGCAATGGCCTGTGAAACTCCGGTCGTTTGTTTTGATGCCACTGGCCCCAAAGATATTGTAGACCATAGAAAAAATGGATACAAAGCAAAATCATTCGACGCCGAAGATTTAAAGATGGGTATTAAATGGGTGTTGGAAAACAATCAGGATAATTATCTTGGCAAAGCCGGAAGGATAAAAGTACTTCAGGAGTACAGTATTGAAGTTATTGCCCAAAAGTATATTGAATTTTATCAAACTATATTAGATGAACGGAAAGTCGAATAAACTATCGATAATCACAATAGCCTACAACTGCACAAAAGATCTGGATAAAACAATTAGGTCTGTTGTTGAGCAAACGTTTAAAGACATTGAATACATTATTGTTGACGGAGGTTCAACAGACGGTTCGCTCGACGTAATTAAAAAATACGAAAAAGACCTTAGTAAATGGGTGAGTGAACCTGATAAAGGAATTTACGATGCCATGAACAAAGGGCTAAAAATGTCCACCGGTGTGTATGTCTTATTTTTAAATGCCGGCGATATTTTGTATGATAGAAATACGCTTCAACAAGTTCCTTTTATTAAATATCCAACTGCTGATGTGTTTTATGGCGAAACATTAAGTGTTGATGACAAGGGAAATGAACTGGGATTACGTCCCAAGAGATTACCGCATAATTTAAACTGGAGACATTTCAGAAACGGGATGGTTGTTTGTCATCAATCAATTTTAGTTAAACGAGAATTGGCACCGGAATACAATATGGATTATACATTATCGTCGGATGTTGAGTGGGTATTAAAGTGCCTGAAAAAATCGGATCAGATTGTTTTTACGGGTACAATTATATCGCGCTTTTTAGAAGGAGGAGCTTCTAAACAACGGCACGGTGAAAGTCTGAAAGAACGTTTTTCGATTATGAAACAGTATTTTGGTTTAACGTTAACCGTTTGGAAACATATCGTGTTTATTGTAAATGAATTGATGATTAAACTGGGATTGAAAAATCAGTTTCGTAAAAATTACCTTTAAAAAAGAAAAGCTACTGAAAATATCGCATAGAGCGTTTTCAGTAGCTTTTATCTATCAAGTAGTTTATTTCTTATTTGCTTACAACTCTTTTAATTTATTTCTGTTCTTGTAGATCTCAAAAGCAATGGCTCCAACCAGTACGAAAAGTAACAGGTAGTAAGCTAGCTGGGCAAAACTATTCGATCTGTAATAATATTCAGGATTGAATTTAAACTCAATTTTATGTTCGCCAACAGGAATCATCATACTTCGCAGAATGTAATTCGCAGTAAATAATTCAGATTTTTTGCCATCAACATAAACTTCCCAGTCGGGGAAATATACTTCAGAAAAAACGGCTAATCTATCTGCTGATGTTTTAGTGTTGTACACCAGATAATCCGGAGAATATTCAGTCAGTTCAATTTCTGCTTTTCCTGATCCATTCAGTGTAATTTTGTCTTTATTCTCATCTCTTATTACTGCGGTTTTAGTTACATCAATGTCATTCAGCGCCAGAATTTCATCGTTGGCATTATCTACCCATTTCACTGAGTCGACAAACCAGGCAGCTCCCATTGCTCCCGGATTGCGTTGTAATCCGTTTTGTGTGATAAAATATTTTGTATCGAGCATATTTAACACGGGCATATCCATTTTTGTAAGATGGTGTTCAATCATGTCCTGGTAACGTCGCAATTTTACGGCGTGATAACCCCCTATTGAGCTGTGCGCATTAGTTGTAATATTTTCCTGAAATGGCGATTGGGTAAGATTAAATACACGGTAGTGATTGTACTTGTTTGTGGCGTATGTAATCAGATGTTCTTCTTCTTCTTTTGTTGCCGGCTTAAATTGTGCTTTTAGCTCTTCAATTTTTCCGGGAAGGGCTGGATTGGCATTTTGTTCCAGTTGATAAATTTGTCGGTCGATATCAGTTAACAGGTAGGCTTGTTTTACCGCATTACCCGTTTTGTGAAATTGGCTTAGCGGAACATAACGACGACTTGTTCCCCAAAAATCGATTACAGCAAGAAGAATAATTACAGCAACAAAAATATTTTGTTTTAGCTTGCCTTTTGCATATAAAAATAGCAGAACAGTAATTCCTGCAACAAAAAGGAGTGTTCGTAATAGTTCTGCCCGGAACACACTAATACGGAAATCAACTAAGGCAGCAACAATGGTATCAAGTTGGCTGCCTACATTTTGCTGATTTCGAATAGACGCAAACTGATTGTATTCTGTATCGCTTATATAACTGTTGAAGAGGTTTGGCATGGCAATATTTATCAGTAAGAACAATAAAAATACTGCTGATACCAACAAATAAACAGGTTGTTCCTTTTTTAGCCCGGGAACCCTACTCTTTTTTTCCAAAAGAGATGGATTTATATAGATCTGATAAAGTGAGAATATGGCTAATAATCCTACCCAAATAGCTGCAACAGCAAGTATTGATACAGGAGTTCGAAACTTATTGTACATCGGGAAATAATCGATGAATAGGTCGGTAAAAAAAGTTAAGTTTCCACCCATCGACAATAAAAAGAATAGAATTACAGGCAATAACGCGGCAAGTTTAAACCGGCCTGGAATAAGAAAAGCGCCTAATATAAATAGAAAAACAAATACAATGCCCAGGTAATTGGGGCCTCCGCTAAAGGGTTGATTTCCCCAGTATTGATTCATGTTGCCAATGGTTTCACGGTACTGACGAGGTACTTTATTTAGTAAATTGCGGTCTTGTTTTATTACACCTGTTGAACCTCCCTTTACATTGGGTACAATCACCATCATGGCTTCATCCACTCCACTGCTCCATGCATTGATATAGTCTTTGTCGAGGCCTTTTTCTGTTTTTACTCCTTCGTTGCCAATGGTAAGTTCACTGCTTCCCCGTATCGAATAATCGTTGTATTTATAGTAGGTAATTAGCTTTGCTGAATTGGGCGCGATACCCATGAGGGCGGCACCAACTAGTACAGCCACAGTAATGGCAAATTGTTTTAGTTCTTTCTTTTTTAAATGGAAATAGAATTCAATGATACCAAGTATGATAAGTGATATCATAAAATAATAAATCATTTGAATGTGAGCCATATTGATCTGGAAAGCAAGGAAAAATGCAGTTAGTATAAATCCCCATAAATATTTTCGATTAAAACAAAGAAAGACTCCTGCCAGTGTAGGCGGTATTAAAGCCAGTGTGTCCACTTTCATATAATGGCCGGCCAGTATAATTATAATGTAGTAGGATGACAACGAAAAGGCGATGGAACCTCCAGCTGAGATAAGCGGTTTAATGCCAAGTGAAACAAGAAGGATGTAAAAACCAAGCATATACCAAAGCAGAGAAGAAATTTCATGTGGAAATCCCATCCTTCTTGGGAAATTGTATAGTTTTTGAAGTGCAGTGGCTCCTTTGAATTCGGAGAAAATTACATTTGGCATTCCGCTAAATATGGCTCCATTCCAAAGTACTGTTTCTTCTTCATATTTTGCAAAGTCCTTGATCTCCCGGTTTGAGCCATAGCTTCCAACAACGTCTTCTCCTTGCAACGATTTTCCTTCCCATGCAGGATGAAAATAGACTGAAGAAACGATTACAAATGCCAGAATACTTATAATATGAGGTAAGGCTTGTTTTAATAAGGATTTCATACGATTCTAATTGTTTGTTTTTTGGTATCATATGGAACTTACAAATAACCATTCTATTTCGTGTTAGAACTTGTAAATGCTCGTTTCATCTTGATTGTATTATTTTGGATGAGGTGTAAAGATATAAAATCATTGGTTTTTCAGCCTACTGATTTTGTGGCCAAGCATTACAAACGTGTTTTTATTTGTTTTCAATATTTTCTTTTAGAACATGAAATTTCCAGATTCCTTTTAAAAGTCCATAGCCATAGCCAAAAACCTGTATGTTTAAAGCCATTATTGAAAGCAAACTCACTTTTATCCTTTTGTACATCTGAAATGATTGTACAAAAGCCAGCAAACAAATAAGCACAAACCCTAGTGCCACCAGGTACCAAAGTGGTGCAAAAACGGCTGGAAGCAATAATGTTAATAGCAGTAGTGCAACAAGCCCTAGAATTAGAAAAGCCGGTAATAAGTGAACAGGTTTTAACATGTGTTTATGCAATTTCCCGATTACTATTCTCGACATACCAATCCGTGTAATCTGTTTAAAGAAGCGAGGTAAACTGGTTCTGCGCTTATGGTAAACAAAGGCTTCCGGAATTAGACCAACTTTATAGCCTGCTTCGTAAATACGAGCCGAAAAATCGGTGTCCTCGCCATAATACCGTAATCGCATTCCACCAATATTTTCAAATATCTTTTTTGAAATACCCATGTTGAAGCTTCGTGGATAAAACCGTTCAAAACTGTTTTTGTTACCACGTATACCACCGGTTCCAATAAATGAAGTCATGGAATAATTTACCGCTTTTAAAACCGGGCTAAACGATTCGTGAAAAGTGTCGGGGCCTCCAAAAGCATCATAATGATGCTCAGCCAAAGCACCGTCAATTTTGTTTAACCATTGTGGGGGCAACAAACAATCGGAATCTAAAAACAGAAAATAGTCGCCCGACGAATTTGCCATTCCATTGTTACGTGCTTCGGCAGGTCCTGTGTTTTCCTGGTAAATATATCGGATTGCCAGATTCGATTCAGATCTGTAAGAATGAATAAACTTTCCTAACTCATCAGAGGAGCCATCATCCAAAAAAAGAATTTCAAAATTATCTCTGTTGAAATTTAGCTGCTCAGCTGATTGTAATAGTTCTGCAACCTCGTTTGTACGATTGTAAACAGGAACTATTATTGAATATTTCATCTCATTAAAATTAGTAGTTTAGTGATATTCCATGTAACTCGCTCTGAATTTTTATTCTTCCAAAGATGTAATTTGAAGAATAAAAATTCATGCTCGTTTCTTACGATTGTTCTTACAATTTTGCAAACAATCCTTTATAATTTACCTGTCCGCCAATAATACTTCCCAATTCAGATATCGCCACACGTTCCTGTTTCATGGTATCGCGGTAACGAATGGTTATTTTTCTTTTTCCCGGCTTTCCCTTGGTCATTTTGTTTCGTTTTTTATGATTTCCCAATGTCCTGATTTGGAGCTTCCAATTCGTTTGATAATATTTAACTTTCTTAACTTTCTAATATCTCTTTTAATCGTTTCTACACTAATATTGCATTCTTCAGCCAATATTTCTCTGGTGATGTGTTTATTTTCAGTAATTAGCTTTACTATGCGTTTTTGGCGTTTATTTACAGGGTCATTTACAGGGTCATTTACGGGGTCATTTACAGGGTCATTTATAGGGACATTGGATTTAAATGATAGTTTTACCTGCATAAAACCATTCAAATCTACCACTTTAAAAATTAAATCGGAATAGGCCGAAAACCATTCTCTTAATCGTTTAAAACCTGTACCGTATTTTTCAATATCGCCTGTTAAATAAAAGGCTTCGGTTGTTAATTTATTTCTATGTCTGGAAATATAATTATCGGAATATAAATCTTCTACTTTTAATCCGCCCATCAATTTCCCCGGATTCGTGATTTCGATACTATCATCAAAAATTTTCACAATCACATCCGTTGGGTTCGAATAATCGCGGTGTACTATTGCATTTAGCAACAATTCGCGTAAAGCAGGAATGGGGTATTGCCAGCGTTCTGTTCGTTGCAAACCGTCGCTGCCAAACTCAAACCCAAGCCTGATGTTTTTCTTTATAAAATCGAGCGCCTCTTCTACCGCAATAATCAGTGGGCTGCGTATCATCAAATCGTCAATAATTGTTGTTTGCGATTTGAATCTTCCCATATGAATGTTTGTATGGTGATTGCCAAATAATAATTCGCAGGCTCTTGTTAAGTTGCCGTTTTTTATAAATCCCAGTTTTCTGAAGTCGTTTTCGATATCACCGGAGGATCTGTATCTGCCACTATTTTCAATTTTCTTTTGAAAAGTATGAATGGCATTTTGATCCAGTTCATCAAAGGTTGTTTCTACTTCAAAAGCATCAAAGGAATAATTCAAACTAACAAACCTTAGTTCTGCAATTTCATCAGCAGAAAGTTTATGGTTGGAATTAACTTTACGAATAAAATACCGGTCTTTATAGGAAACCGGTTTTACTGGGAATTCATTAACCGATACAATTAGAACTTTCTTGTTGTTGATGCTAACAATCTCTACGTCCGGAATAATGGAAGGTTCTGTATTTTGTTTTATTTCGTTAAGCCATTTTTGAATCGTTTCTTCGGTGGGAGTTATTCCAATAACATTTCCATTGTTGTCAACTCCAATGAATAGTTTCCCTCCTTTATTGTTGGAAAAAGCAACAATAGTTTCGAAAACTGCTTTACTGAAGGATTGTTTAAATTCAACAGTTTCGCTTTCGCCTTGTTTTATACTATGTATTATTTGCTCACCTGTCACTTTCTGCAATTTATACTGCCCTGTAATGTTTTTCCTATGGTTCCCCTCCTTTGGAGAGGTTGAGAGAGGCTTTTACAATTTTGCAAACAATCCTTTATAATTCACCTGTTTTCCAATAATATCTCCCAGTTCCGAAATTGCCACACGTTCCTGTTTCATGGTATCGCGGTAACGAATGGTTACTGTATTGTCTTCGGCACTTTGGTGATCGACAGTTACACAGAAAGGAGTACCAATGGCATCCTGACGGCGGTAGCGTTTACCAATCGAATCTTTTTCGTCGTACTGGCAGTTGAAATCAAATTTCAGACTATCGATAATTTCACGGGCTTTTTCAGGTAATCCATCCTTTTTAACCAATGGAAGAACAGCCAGTTTTATTGGAGCCAGAGGTGCAGGTATTTTCAAGACAACACGTGTATCTTTTTCAAGTTGTTCCTCGCAATACGAGGCCGAAATCACTTGTAAAAACATACGGTCTACGCCGATCGAAGTTTCAACTACATAAGGCACGTACGATTCGTTTAACTCCGGATCGAAGTAACGGATTTTTTTGCCTGAGTATTCTTCGTGTTGCGAAAGGTCGAAATTGGTACGCGAGTGAATTCCTTCCACTTCTTTAAAACCAAATGGGAATTTGTATTCCACATCAACGGCAGCGTTGGCGTAGTGTGCTAATTTTTCGTGCTCGTGGAAACGGTAATTGTCGTCGCCAAAACCAAGTGCACGGTGCCAGGCAATACGGGTGTTTCTCCATTTGTCGAACCAGTCTAATTCGGTGCCGGGACGAACAAAAAACTGCATTTCCATTTGCTCAAATTCGCGCATGCGGAAAATAAACTGGCGTGCTACAATTTCGTTACGAAAGGCTTTACCAATCTGGGCAATTCCAAAAGGAATTTTCATACGACCGGTTTTTTGCACGTTCAGGTAGTTTACAAAAATACCTTGTGCAGTTTCCGGACGAAGGAAAATCTTAGAAGCACCATCGGCAGTCGATCCCATTTCGGTTGAAAACATCAGGTTAAACTGGCGTACATCGGTCCAGTTGCGCGAGCCCGAAATGGGGCAAACAATTTCCTGATCGATTATTATTTGTTTTAATTCTTCAAGATCGTTGTCGTTTAATGCCTTGGCAAAGCGGGCATGTAACTCGTCGTATTTTTGTTTGTTGGCCAAAACACGAGGATTTGTGTCTCTGAATTGTTGTTCGTCGAAAGCATCGCCAAAACGTTTTTGAGCTTTGGCCACTTCCTTGTTCATTTTTTCCTCGAATTTAGCCAGCTGCTCTTCAATAAGTACATCGGCCCTGTATCGTTTTTTAGAGTCTTTGTTGTCGATTAACGGATCGTTAAAAGCATCAACGTGGCCCGAAGCTTTCCAAATGGTTGGGTGCATAAAAATTGCTGAATCCAGTCCAACTACATTTTCGTGAAGAAGAACCATGCTATCCCACCAGTATTTTTTTATGTTGTTTTTGAGTTCAACACCCATTTGACCATAGTCGTACACTGCTCCCAGCCCGTCGTAAATCTCGCTCGATTGAAAAACAAAACCATATTCTTTGCAATGTGCAACCAGTTTCTTGAAAATATCTTCTTGTGCCATCTATAATAATTTTCTGAATTGAAGCACAAATGTACATGATTTTTTTTTATTTGAAATTTAAGGTTTTGAAATAAAAGAAAATCATGGGAAAGCGCAGCGGTTCTTAACTTTTGAATAAAATTTCACAACTTATATATTCGTGAAATTTGTTCAACCAAGTTAAAAAAATAGGATAAAAATCTAAAGTTCAGGAATTGGAGTTTAAAGTTTAAAGTTCAGGGTTCAAAGTTTAAGGTTTAGCTCAACGTAATTTGGTAAACAGGTAAATGAGTTATTGAGTGAAGAAAGTATTCAGTGTTCAGTGTTCAGTCGCAGTGATCAGTGAAAACCATCATGGCGTTATTGTGACTTTGCGGTTAAAAAGGAGAGCATTTGAGTAATTGAGTGAATGAGTAATTGAGTGAATGAGTAATTGAGTGAATGAGTGAATGAGTGAAGAAAGTAGTGAGTAGTGGTTGACCGACGTCATCCTGAATTTAGTTCAGGATCTTTTTGTGAATTAATCTCAGCTTGTTTTCCCGAACGAGTTAAGAGATCTGTATTTCCGGGAAAAAAGTGAATGGGTAAATGAGTTATGGTGTGTAGAAAGTGTTCAGTGTTCAGTCGCAGTGTTCAGTGAAAACCATCTTGGCGTTATTGTGTCTTTGTGGTTAAAAAGGAGAGGATTTGAGTGATTGAGTGATTGAGTGAAAGAGTGAATGAGTGAAGAAAGTAGTGAGTAGTTGTGAACAGTCGTCATCCTGAATTTAGTTCAGGATCTTTTTGTGAATTAATCTCAGCTTGTTTTCCCGAACGAGGTAAGAGATTTGTATTCCCGGAAAAAAAGTGAATGGGTAAATGAGTTATGGGGTGAAGAAAGTGTTCAGTGTTCAGTCGCAGTGTTCAGTAAAAACCATCTTGGCGTTATTGTGACTTTGCGGTTAAAAAGGAGAGGATTTGAGTAATTGAGTGAATGAGTAATTGAGTGAAGAAAGTAGTGAGTAGTGGTTGACCGACGTCATCCTGAATTTAGTTCAGGATCTTTTTGTGAATTAATCTCAGCTTGTTTTCACGAACGCGTTAAGAGATCTGTATTTCCGGGAAAAAAGTGAATGGGTAAATGAGTTATGGTGTGAAGAAAGTGTTCAGTGTTCAGTCGCAGTGTTCAGTGAAAACCATCTTGGCGTTATTGTGTCTTTGTGGTTAAAAAGGAGAGGATTTGAGTGATTGAGTGATTGAGTGAAAGAGTGAATGAGTGAAGAAAGTAGTGAGTAGTTGTGAACAGTCGTCATCCTGAATTTAGTTCAGGATCTTTTTGTGAATTAATCTCAGCTTGTTTTCCCGAACGAGGTAAGAGATTTGTATTACCGGAAAAAAGTGAATGGGTAAATGAGTTATGGTGTGAAGAAAGTGTTCAGTGTTCAGTCGCAATGATCAGTGAAAACCATCTTGGTGTCATTGTGACTTTGCGGTTAAAAAGGAGAGGATTTGAGTAATTGAGTGAATGAGTGAATGAGTGAATGAGTGAAGAAAGTAGTGAGTAGTGAGTAGTTGTGAACAGTCGTCATCCTGAATTTAGTTCAGGATCTTTTTGTGAATTAATCTCAGCTTGTTTTCCCGAACGAGTTAAGAGATCTGTATTACCGGAAAAAAAGTGAATGGGTAAATGAGTTATGGGGTGATTTCGGAAAATAAAGTGCTCACTGCGACTGCGACTGCCAACTTTCTTTAATCCACTTCTTCAAAATCAACGTATTCGGAATTGTTTTGCGAATTCCTGTTTTTGTTCGTGGGATTTTTTTCAATGGTTACTTCACCTTCCGGACGTTTCGGCTGATTTTGTTGTTGCTGATTTTGCATTTTCTGTTGCATGTTTTTTACACCTTTATCAATCAGCATGGGTAAAATATAGCGGCTAATAAAGCGGATACCATAATAAATAACTGCTATAATAAATAGCGTTTTTACAAAATTTACGATATAAAGTACTATAAATAATGTCATTGTAAAATTGTTTTAATCGGTGGAAAATAAAAAATTCACACCAAAGCACAAATTTAAATTTTTTGCGGTAGATGGTTGTACAAGCTCAAGAAAATTATTGGTAGAAATAAAATATTGAACCGACTGACCCGTGTAACTGGCCCCAATTCCCGGGAAGAGGCGTTCGAAATTGTAAACATTTAGTGTGCCGACCAACTCAAAATTCAATCCGATAGTTGTATGAATAAATCCACTCAAAAAATTCTCTGAGTGACTTTTGGTATGGGTAAAATGATTTGAAAAACCCAACTGGACTTTATTGGGAAGTTGATATTTAAAGCTTGCATTTATCTGAACCGGAAGCATTTCGGTAAGTCCGTTATGTGTATTGTTTACCGAAGAAATATAGGGCAGCGAATCGGTAAAAGCAGTAAGCGCTTCTGTGGGAGTCCAGTAGTTTGGCGCCTGTGGATCGTTTGACTGGTATAAATCCTCCTTTTGGTAATACAGACTTTTCGAAAATTCAACCTTGTATGTTCTGTGTTTTAGCCGTGTAAAACCAATGTCGAGAACCGACAGGCTAAGTTCACTTTCTTTTGTTGGATGATAGCTTAAACCCAGATCAATTCCGGCTCCCATGTTTCTGAATCCAAAAAAATAGTCACCCGGACGAACGTCGGGTTTTAAGGCTTCGTACTGTTTTTCTTCGTTGGTAATTACTTTTAACGGCCCCGAAACACTGTAGTTTCCTTCGGGGTGAATAACGAGCGTTTCCGATTCTTGCATGGTTTCAACCTGAAAATAAGCATTGTCGAAATCAACATAAAATTTGCTGAAAAGGATTTTAGGACGCGCACCAATGTATAATTTCTGAACTATTTCGGTGGAATAGGTAAAGGCAATTTCGCGGTAGTACTGCGATGAAAAATAAAAGGGCCCAAAGTTTTCGTTTTTGCCATAATAAGGCAAAAGTCCTTTCGCGATAAAGTTGATTGCTTCTTCATCAAAATTGGTACTTCCAATAATTTTTTCGGAGATGGAAAAACTTAAGGTCGCCGATTTTCTTTTTAAACTTAAAAACAGGGCCGGAAGATTTGCAGTAGTGTATGTTTGCCCGGGCTCTTTTAATGCCTTGTAAAACTCCGAAGTGATATTATCGGTGGCAATGTTTTGAAGCTCAAAATTTGATTCCCAATTTAAAGTGGTGCCCGCCAACAAGGGGAGACCAACAATAAATTTGTCGCTTGAATTTTGATACGAAGGATTAAGTCGGGAAGCCTGGCTAACATTCCTTAAAAACTGCAAGGGGTTTCCATCCTGCGAAAATGCCGGGAAGCACAAGCTGATAAAAACCAGTAGAAAGCTTATTTTTTTCTTTGCGAAAGAATCCTTCATATACAATAAACACAAAATTACGGTTTATATTGAATTCGTTTCAAAAAGGGAATAAAAAAAGGCGGAAGATACCGCCTTTGAAATTATTTTTTAGCCTTGTAGTGGCTTATCTAAAACCGTTGTTGAGAATTCGTGGATCGCCCAAATAATCGATATTTGACCCATTGCTTGCCCGAGTGTATAATTCGTCGGTAACCATTGCCGCAATATTAGATCCACTTCCGGCTTTAAGTTTACCAATTTGGGCTTCCAGATTGTATGCATCCAGCTCAGAACCATTGTTGCTCTCGGCTTTAAAATTTTTTACTTTACCACTTAGTTTAATATCAGAACCACTGTTCGCAACAATTAAATCGGTGTAAAAAACACTCAGTTCAAGATAACTGCCACTTCTCGATTTCACTGTAAGACTTTCTCCCTGAAGCGAAGTTTCTGTTCTTATGTCAGCTCCTGAAGTTGCCTCAATGGCATTTAGTTCGGTAGCAGTTACATATACTTTTAACGCTTTTTTCTTGTTCTTTTTAAAGCGATCATTTTTTTCAAGATAAATGTACAATGTTCCATCTTTTATCTCGGTTTTTACGTCGTCAATTGCTGTACCGTTTGCAGTAACACTAAGCTTTTCTGTTTCTCCCATCGATAGAAACAAGTCGATGCCATCTGAAACATTAATTGAATTAAAACTTTCAATCGTTCTTACTTCTGATTGATCCATGTTTCCTGCAAATACCGTGTTTGTTCCAACAAAAATTATTAGTGCTAGAAAAAGTAAATTTTTAAAGGTTTTCATTCTGTTTAAATTTATGATTCATTGGATTTCTGCTAGTTATGGCAAGTTTTCTTTTGAATCGGTTAACCTTATAAATTTAACAATAATTATTCCAAAAGTCTTTATAAACAGGCTGCTAATTACATTTTATTTTTAACTGAGGAAAAAGGGCATAAAAAAAGGCGGACAAAGCCGCCTTTCAGAATATTTAAATCAACTTATTTGTGTCGAACATCGCCACCGCTCGATTCGTCGGTGTCGCGAATTTGTGGATTGCCATAATATTTTATGTCCGAACCACTGCTGGCTCTGGCATATAGTTCGTCGGTAACTGTAACTGTAATATCCGAACCGCTGCTGGCTTTTAGTTTGCCAATTTGTGCTTCCAAACCTTCTGCTTTAATGTCGGAGCCGCTGCTGCTTTCGGCTTCAAGCGTTTTTACTCTTCCACTTATTTTGGCATCCGAACCACTGCTGGTATCTACCGATAAATTTTTGTAGAATACATCAAGAACCACATCGCTGCCGCTACTGGCTTTCACTTCCAGACTTGTTCCTTTTATTGTATTTTCGCTTCTCACATCCGAACCGGAAGAGGCGTGCAGAGCTACCAATTCGGTAACTGTTACATAGGCTTTTCGCGTTTTATTGCCACCCCAGTTAAACCAGTTGTTTTGTTTCACATAAATGTGTAGCGTTCCGTCTTTTACTTCGGTTTTTAAATCGTCAATAATGTCATCGTCAGCAACAATTTTTACTTCTTCCGATGTTCCCATAGTCAGGTACAAATCAATTCCGGTTGAAACTTTAATTGCATTAAAATTTTCAACTTTTCTGATTTGTGTTTCGTCGCTGTTCCCGGCAATTGCAGTACTTATTCCCATAAATACGGCCAGGGTAAGAATAAACAGACTTTTAAGTGTTTTCATATTTTTGTGTTTAAATTTTCATTCATTCGTAATGACGCTCAAAAAATTAAGAAGTTACAACTTCGTTTAATTAATCTTCCTTTTCTATTACATTACCTCCCGATGATCGGTTAATGTCTTTGTTTTGTGGATTGCCGTAATAGAAAATATTACCTCCGCTGTTGGCACTTCCACTCAGGCTTTTTTCGGTTGTAATCCAAATGTTTGCTCCGCTGCTTGTTTTTGCTTCGCAACTTTCTACCGTTAAATCTTTCGCTTTTATATTCGAGCCTGAACTGGCTTTGCCCTCAAAACTGTTGGCAGTACCTTTTAATGTCACATTCGATCCGGCACTGGCACTGGCTTTTGTTTTTTGTGCCTGTAATTCGAGTTTAATGTTGCTTCCGGCTGAGGCCGAAATTTCAATTTGCCCGGTACTTATTGTGCCTTCAGAATACGCATTACTTCCGGCAAAGGCTTTTAAAGCTAACAGGTTTGGAGTTGTTACATGTACTTTTTTGGCTTTGGCGTGTCGAATATTACTCCGGGCTGATATCTCCAAAACTCCACCATCGTTTTCCGTTTCAATGTGGCTCAACAGATTTTCATCGGCTTCAACCACTACCTTTGTTTCATCGCCCTGCGTAATATATACATTCATTCCGCGGCTTACTTTTATTTCATCAAATTCCCTGACGTTTCTTGTCTGTTTCTCAACATTACCGTTCCCTTTTATCGATGGGGAAAAAATACACGAGGAGGTAATTAATGAAATTAGAATGGCAGATAAGAATAGAACTTTCTGTTTCATACGATTTATTTTTGTTGTTTTTGTTTGGCTCAAATTGCAGGTACAAAGTATTGTAAACATCGGTGGTATTAAAAATTATTTCGTTGAACGGCCATTTTTACTCGGTAAAACAGGCATAAAAAAAGCCTGCAAACACATTGCAAGCTTTCCGTTTTTCCGTTTTTTTCGTTCCTATGATCTCTCACCACGAGGACTTCGGCTGTTGTGGTCTCTTTCATTTCTTTCAAAACCAGGTTTTCTATCGCCTCTTCTGGCTTTCATTTCATCAAATTTCATCAATTGCTCTTCACTTAACATCGAACGGATTTCCTGGTGTTGTTTGGCCATTATTTTTGCAATGTCAGCTTTAACTTTGCTCATTTTGTCAATGTTGCTGTTAATTGCACTTAAATCTGCTTTGTCGGCAGTACTTAAGGTTTGTTGTTTGGCCTGCAATTCATTCAATTCATTTTTTAAAGGCTTAATTTTCTTGGCCGATTCCAGTCGCAGTTCCTTTACTTTGGCTTGTTGTTCCTCGGTGAAAAATGTATCGAAACGCTTATTCATGTCGCCGTCCCGATGTTTCATCATCATTTCTTTTTGCTCCAAATTCTTTTTTTGTGTTTTTGGATTTTGTGCCATTGTTGTTAACGAAATTGCAAAAACTGCAATCAGTACCATACTCAAAACTCTTGTTTTCATGTTTTCTAATTTTAAAATTTGTTTCTAAACTGAGGTTTTGACTGCCTGAGATTTTGATGGTTTAACCGATTTTATAAATTAACTTCAATTAACTCTTTGCAATTGTACTTTGAACAATTCGTTCAGCTAAACCTTCATAAAATACTGGTTTTAATATAAATTAACGTAATGGAATTACTGAGTTATTGACATATATCAGGTAAGTTTTTATACTTTTGGCAATTCGAAAAAGAAAATTGTCAGATTATTAATACAGAAAACAAGACAATGATGAAGAGGAAAATTTGGATTGGAATAGTTATAGTCGCTGTAGTTGGAATTACTTCAATCAGCTTTACACGCGATGAGAAAAATTTTGAAGTAGCCAAAAATCTGGATATTTATCATACACTGTTCAGAGAATTGAACATGTTTTACGTGGATGAAGTCAGCCCGAACAAATTGGTGAAAACCAGTATCGATCAAATGCTTGAGTCGCTTGATCCGTATACCAATTATATTTCGGAAGACCAGATGGAAGACTTCCGGTTTATGACTACCGGAGAATATGCCGGAATTGGAGCTTTAATCAGCAAGCAAAACGATAAAATTTTGATAGCTGAACCTTATGAAGGTTTTCCGGCTCAAAAATTCGGATTGAAAGCAGGTGACGAAATTCTTGAGGTTTCGGGAAAAGACACCAAAGACATGAGTACCGAAGATGTTAGTAATCTTTTAAAAGGGCCTGCAAACAAACCCGTTGAAATTAAAGTTCAACGAATGGGCAGCAAAAAACCGATTACTTTTAATGTGATTCGCGAAAAAATTTCGATTAATGCAGTGCCTTATTACGGCATGCTCGATAATAAAACTGCTTACATTCGTTTGTCGCAGTTTACAGCCAATTGTAGCCAGGAAGTACAAAAAGCTTATCTTGAAATGAAAGATAAAAATCCGGAATCGCTGGTACTTGATTTGCGTGGAAATCCTGGAGGATTATTGATGGAAGCGGTGAAGATTGTTAACTTTTTTGTACCACAGGGCGAAGAAATTGTTAGCACGCGAGGTAAAGTAAAACAATGGGATAAAGTGTATAAAGCTACTGCGGCGCCAATGGATACAACCATTAAAATTGCGGTTTTGGTAAACAGAGGTTCGGCTTCGGCTTCCGAAATTGTTGCGGGTGCCATTCAGGATTTGGACCGGGGAATTGTAGTTGGTGCGCGTACTTTTGGAAAAGGACTGGTACAAACCACCCGCGATTTGAGCTACAATACCAAGTTAAAAGTAACAACAGCAAAATATTACATTCCGAGCGGAAGATGTATTCAGGCACTGGATTACTCACACCGAAATGAAGATGGAAGTGTTGGGCATGTTCCTGATTCATTAATTTCGGAATTTACCACCAAAAAAGGACGTAAAGTGTACGACGGCGGTGGAGTTGTTCCTGATGTGAAAATTGATGCAGACAAACTAAGTACTTTAAGTATTGAACTGGTTACCCGTTTTATGGTATTCGATTTTGCCACTTTATACTCGAACCAAAACGAAAGCATTCCTCAGCCTGAAGAGTTTGAAATTACCGATGATATTTATGCACAGTTTAAGGAATTTGTAAAAAACAGCGACTTCAAATACAAATCGCAATCGCAAGACGATTTTGACAAGTTGATGAATACAGCAAAGCAGGAAAAATATTTTGGCCTTGCCGAAGCAGAATTTGAAGCTTTAAAATCGAAACTTGAACCAAACCTGGACAAAGATTTAGGTGAGTTTAGAAGTGAAGTAAGTGAGATGTTGGAAGATGAAATTGTATCGCGCTACTACTATCAAAAAGGCGCCATACGTTCTTCGTTAAACGACGACAAAGGAATTAAAAAAGCCATTGAAGAATTGGATTCGGAAATGGCATATGCAGGATATTTTACTCCCGGAACAGTTATTTCGATGAATTGATTTTTATAAAACATAGATATAAGGGAGGTTCAACGAGCCTCCCTTTTTTATTTTTAAACATACATGTTGCCCATCTGTTAAACGAATAGATACAAGTTTAGGAACTACACTAAAACAGAAACAATGCATCATTTAAAACGATTTGTTTTACCCTTTTTTTTGTTCGCAACAGCACTCTTTTTTCGGTATTTTATCGACGATTTCAATCTTTTAAGTGAACACTCAGTTGCCTATTTCGAAACTACAGGTTCCGTTCTGTTTATTATAAGTCTGGCCTGGATGGTATTGGCCGGTATTCGTACATTAAAACGCATTTTAGTGCTACGTTTTGATATCAGCAAAGAAGACAACCTAAAATCGCGTAAATTTCAAACACAATTTAATATTCTGGAACGAATAATTGTTTTTATGGTTATTATCGTTTCAATTGGTTTGATTCTGATGTTGTTTGACGATGTAAAACGAATTGGAATAAGTTTATTCGCATCGGCAGGTATTGCAGGTATTATTATTGGTTTTGCGGCGCAACGAATAATTGCCACAGTAATAGCTGGTTTGCAAATTGCCATTACACAGCCTATTCGAATCGACGATGTGGTGATAATTGAAAATGAGTGGGGCCGGATTGAAGAAATAACATTAACCTATGTGGTTGTAAAAATCTGGGATTTACGCAGGTTAATTGTTCCATCTACTTACTTTTTCGAAAAACCGTTTCAAAACTGGACTCGAAACTCGGCGGATATTTTAGGAACTGTTTTTATTTACACCGATTACCATGTATCTTTCGATGCCTTACGGGCAGAGCTTACACGACTTTTGGAAGCCTCTCCTTTATGGGACAAAAAAGTGAATGTTTTACAGGTAACCGATGCCAAACAAAATGGTGTGGAAGTAAGGGCTTTAATGAGTGCTAAAGATTCGCCAACTGCCTGGGATTTGCGCGTGTATGTGAGGGAAAAGCTGATCGACTTTTTGCAAAAGAATTATCCTGAAAGTTTGCCGCGTACCCGCATTTCAATTGAAGGAAAAGAAAAGAATGGAAGCGCATCAAACGGTATTTTTGATGCTAGCTTTAAAAAATAACGAGTTTACAATATGAAAATCTATTTTGCAGGATCAATTCGTGGAGGAAGGGAGGACGCAGCGCTCTATTTCAAAATAATCGACCATTTAAAATTGTTTGGCGAAGTTCTTACTGAGCATGTTGGCGACCCTTCATTAACAAGTGCCGGCGATGATGGGCCAAGTGATAAATTCATACACGATCGTGATTTGGATTGGTTAAATGCCTCGGATGTAATTGTTGCCGAAGTAACTACTGTTTCAATGGGAGTGGGGTACGAAATTGGTCGGGCAGTGGAATCGGGAAAAAAAGTACTTTGTTTGTTTCGTCCTGATTCGGGTAAAAATCTTTCGGCCATGATTTCGGGTTGTGATGCCTTAACTCTTTCAGAATATTCGGTTTTGGAAGATGTTAAAACTGCGATAGACCGTTTTTTGGGAAGCTGAGCTAGAAAAAGTAAATGTGGTTTAGGTTCTTTTTCTGCGGGCAAAAATTAATTTGATTGTCGGTAGTTACACATAATTCTGTTCGTCACCCTGAATTCATTTCAGGGTCTGTTTTTCAATCGAACTATTATCAAGGAATTTGAGATGCTGAATCCGTCAGCTGACGGACAGCATGACATCCCGATTAATGATGTGATACAAAATGGGTATTCAGTAAAATTAATATTATTTTCGTTCTACAATTAAACCAATAGAATGCGTAAACCTATTTTTATACTTCTGTTTTTTCTCCCCGTTTACTTGTTCGCGCAAGTAAAAATAATTGGTACGCCAAGCATTAAAAATTATCCCAAAACGGTATATAAAGCAGGTACGCAAAACTGGGATATTGCAGAGGACAAAAATGGTTTTATGTATTTTGCCAATAACGACGGCATACTTCAGTTCGATGGTTTTCGCTGGCAACTTATTGAAGTGCCGCTATCGTTGGTTCGTACCATTTACATCGACTCGCAAGACAGGATATTTGTTGGGCTTTTGTACGAATTCGGGATGTTGGTAAAAGATGCAGCAGGGAAGTATGTTTATAAAAGTATGATTGATCTGGTTCCTGAAGAAAGCAGGAATTTTAACGATGTTTGGAAAATTCACGAAATTAACGGGAATATTATTTTCCAGTCGTACGAAAAACTATTTGTGTACAATGGCAAAACGATTAAAACCTACAATCCGGTTAATAAGTATCATTTCTCGTTTAATGTAAACGGTCGGCTTTTAATTCAGGAGCCGGGTGTTGGTTTGTTCGAAATGTTTAATGGTTTTATTGAAAAAGTGCCCTGGGCCGATCCGCTGAAAGATTTCCAGATCTTATCAATTCTTGAAATTAGCGAAAACCATTTATTGATTGGTACAGCTCAAAATGGAATGTACTACTACGACCACGGGAAGCTGGACGTTTGGAATACCGAGGTGAACACGCTTGTGCGAGACAGTAAACTGTTTAGTGCGACTACAATTATGGGAAATCACCTGGCTTTTGGAACCATTCTGGACGGCCTGCTGATATCGGATGAAAACGGACAAGTGATTCAGAAAATTAATCGAAGCAATGAGTTGCAAAACAACACCATTTTAAGTGTGTATGCCGACAACCATAAAAATCTGTGGCTGGGACTTGATAACGGGATTGGATATGTTGAAATTAATTCGCCGGTAAGTTATATAACGGCTAAAGGCGGGATAGGAACCGGATATTGTTGTAAAATTTTCGATGAGAAACTGTACGTCGGGACGAATCAGGGATTGTTTGTAAAACCCTTTAGTAATTTTGGAAAGAGTACAGGTGATTTTACCTTGGTCGAAAATTCGGAAGGCCAGGTTTGGTCGCTTGATGAGTTTGACGGACAGCTGATTTGCGGACACAATTTTGGAACATTTGTAATCGAAAATAATACAGCCCGAAAAATAAGCAATGTGGTGGGGAGCTGGGGCTACATTCGTTTAAGAAACAATCCCGAATTTCTGCTCGGAGGTCATTACGATGGTTTAATACTTCTGAAAAAGGGAGAATCGGGATGGGAATTTAGTCACCGTCTAAAAGGTTTCTCAGAATCTTCGCGATTTTTATTTCAGGATAAATTGGGAGAGGTTTGGATGAGTCACGGAGGAAAGGGAATTTACCGTATGACTTTAGACGAATCGCTTGAGAGTGTTAGCCGTGTTAAATTGTACGGAAAAGAACAAGGCCTTCCTTCCGACGCCCAAAACATTTTGTTTCAGCTGGCCGATGAAAAGTACATATCAACCATAAGTGGGGTTTACGAATACGATGCAAGTGTTGATTCGTTTAAACCGGCCGATGAACTAAACCGGAGGTTTGATCTGGATGGCCGAATTAAAAAAGTAGTTAGCGACGATGATGAAAACATTTGGTACATTTCTGATCATGAATCGGGCGTTTTAAGAAAAAACGAGGATTTAACTTATACTAAAATTACAAGTCCGTTTGAATCGTTAAACGAACATTACGTAAGCGAATTCGAGTTTATTTATCCATACAACAACGACCATATTTTTTTGGGTATCGACAATGGTTTTGCGCATTATTCTTCAAAATTCCCCAAGTCGTTTACCCAGGAATTTCGATCGTTTATCACCCGTGTTGAAATGAGCTATTTGGATTCGGTAATTTATCCTTATAAAAACGAAGGACTCTCGTACACGTTTCCATACCGTAAAAACTCCTTTCGTTTTCATTATACCGCGCCGTTTTTCGAAAATCTCGATGATTTAAAATTTAGCTATTATCTCGAAAATTTCACGGACGATTGGTCGGTCTGGACTACCAATATTTACAAGGATTTTACTAACCTCCCCTTTGGAAAATACAGCTTTAAAATTAAGGCTTTAAATTATTACGGGATCGAGAGCGAGGTGAGCGAGTTTCGTTTTACAGTTTTACCTCCATGGTACCAAACCTCAATTGCCTATGCTTTTTACATCTTATTTCTGCTTACGGCAACGGTTATAACTATAATTGTTGTTCGAAACAGGCATGAGCGTGCGAAAGAGCTGGAAAAGCAAAAACACAAAAAGGAATTACAGGCGAAGGAAGAAATGTTTCAGCACCAGGCAGTGGTTGCCGAAAAGGAAATTATTAAGCTTCGAAACGATAAGTTACGTGCCGATATGATTTATCGCGACAAAGAGCTCGCCAATCAAACCAACAGTATCATTCAAAAGAATAAATTCCTGATGAAACTTAACCAGGAGTTTCAGAAAATTCAGTCCACTACCGATGATGGTACCGTAAAATCGAAAATGGTAATTCTGAAAAAAAGAGTGGATAAAGAATTGGATAACGAACAGCAAAATAAACTTTTTGAAACCTATTTTGATGAGGTTCATACCGATTTTTTCGAACGCTTAAAAGAACAATTTCCACAATTGTCGCCAAAAGATTTAAAGTTGTGTGCTTACATCAGAATGAACATTTCGACAAAAGAAATAGCCACACTTTTAAACATTACAGACCGCGGAGTAGAAATCAGCCGTTATCGTTTACGGAAAAAAATGGATCTTACCCGCGAAATTAACTTATCTACATTTTTAGCAGGCATTTAGATTTTTTAACACTTATGTGTTGTATAGCATGTTTTTGCAAGTAGTAGTTAAAATTCATTTTTACAATTTCTAAAAAACAGTAAATCAGGCAAATAATAAATGCATGATGTATTATTGATGTAATACATCTGTGGTGTTGTAGTATTTTAGAAGGGTTCTTTTTTTAGGAGAATAGATTTAATGACGATTAATTCGGGTCAGATTCTAATAGCACAATGTTATAAAACGTTAAATCAAATCTTATGAAAAAATTACTCTTAATGATTTTTTGTACTGTTTTAACTCTTGGCGCATTTGCACAAGTAACTACCGTAAAAGGTGTAGTAACTTCTGCCGATGATGGAGGGCCGCTTCCGGGAGTGACAGTAGTTGTAAAAGGTACCACAAATGGAACCGTAACCAATTTAGATGGAATTTATGAGCTGAAGGCTGAAAGTAATGCCGTATTGGTTTATTCATTTGTTGGAATGAAAACACAGGAGTTTCCTGTAAATGGACAATCGGAGATTAATGTTGTATTAGAAAGTGCAGCATTTGATGTGGATGAAGTTGTTGTAGTGGGATACGGTGTTCAGAAAAAGAGCCTTGTTACTGGAGCAATTTCAAAAGTAGGTGGCGATGATTTAAAAAAATCGTCGGATATGAGGGTTACACAGGCCCTGCAGGGAAAAACGGCCGGTGTTGTTATTTCCGGTAACTCGGGTCAGCCTGGCGACCAGGTTTCTGTGCGTATCAGGGGTATTGGTACCAACGGCGATGCAGAACCACTTTATATTATCGACGGTCTGCCAATGAGCAGTGCCGGTACTGATTTCCTTTCATCAAGCGATGTTGAATCGATTGAGGTACTTAAAGATGCCGCTTCATGTGCTATTTATGGTGCGCGTGGTGCAAATGGTGTAATACTTATTACTACCAAAAGCGGAAAAACAAACGAAAAATTTACAGTAAGCTACGATGGATATTATGGTGTTCAGAATCCATGGAAAAAAGTGAATCTTTTAGATGCTCAGGAATACGTAATGTTAACCAATGAAGCTTCGCTAAACGGAAACGGAAGTTTGTTTTTCAGCAATGAAGACATCGCCGGATTTTCGGCAAATACCGATTGGCAAGATGAAATGTTTAACTACGATGCTCCAAAGCAAAACCATTCGCTTTCGTTTAATGGTGGAACAGAAACTACAGCTTATTCTTCGTCGTTAAATTATTTTAACCAGGAAGGTATTGTTGCAAAAGGTAAATCGCAGTACGAACGTTTTACGTACCGCTTAAATACAGTTTCTGAATTTGGATTTTTCAAAATGGGTACCAACTTAAACCTTGTACGTGTTATAAGTAAAGGTATCGATACCAACAGTCATTTCGGAAACGGTTTGGCACAGGCAATTAACATGCCTCCGATTATTCCGGTAAAAAACGAAGATGGTTCGTGGGCTACTCCCGAACAATTTGGAATTGGTTTACAGGAAATTACTAACCCTGTGGCGCTGTTAGATCAGATAAATTCGGAAACAACAACCAGCAAATTTATTGGCGGTTTAACCGGTGAAATTGATTTCGGAAAAATTCTGGACGATCTGAAAGGATTAACCTTTAAATCATCGATTAGCGGCGAATATGCATCGGTTGACTGGAGAGGTTATACTCCTCATTATTACTTGGATGCCATGCATTTTACGGTTGATGATGAAGTGGGTAAAAGCCATAGTTTATACACACGTTGGAACTTCGAGAATGTGTTGACTTACGATAAAAGCATC
>NZ_OY776414.1:0-162500 GCF_963675585.1 uncultured Draconibacterium sp. | reverse complement strand
CTTTCCCTTTCGGACATGGACCTTAGCACCCATGCCCTCACTCCTGTGAAACATTTTGCAGCATTCGGAGTTTGTCTGGATTTGATAGGCGGCGAAGCCCTCGCATCCAATCAGTAGCTCTACCTCTGCAAAACTATCACAAGGCTGCACCTAAATGCATTTCGAGGAGTACGAGCTATTTCCCAGTTTGATTGGCCTTTCACCCCTACCCACAGTTCATCCAAAGACTTTTCAACGTCTCCTGGTTCGGTCCTCCATGTTGTGTTACCAACACTTCAACCTGACCATGGGTAGATCACAGGGTTTCGCGTCTAGCGCCACTGACTCTTTCGCCCTATTCAGACTCGCTTTCGCTTCGGGTACACCTCTTAAAGGCTTAGCCTCGCCAGTGACGACTAACTCGTAGGCTCATTATGCAAAAGGCACGCAGTCATCCCGATAAATCGGGACTCCTACCGCTTGTAAGCGCACGGTTTCAGGTACTATTTCACTCCCCTGTTCGGGGTGCTTTTCACCTTTCCCTCACGGTACTTGTTCGCTATC
Organism: uncultured Draconibacterium sp.; assembly: GCF_963675585.1. Classification (NCBI taxonomy): domain Bacteria; kingdom Pseudomonadati; phylum Bacteroidota; class Bacteroidia; order Marinilabiliales; family Prolixibacteraceae; genus Draconibacterium; species uncultured Draconibacterium sp. The sequence goes on along the minus strand of NZ_OY776414.1, from coordinate 161,957 downwards.
GGTCTCTCAGGAGTATTTAGCCTTACCGGATGGTCCCGGCAGATTCAGACAGGATTTCACGTGTCCCGCCCTACTCAGGGTACTACTAGAATCATGTTCCTTACGTGTACTGGACTGTCACCTTCTACGGTCTGCTTTTCCAAAACAGTTCCACTTTAAAACACTTCTTCATATCGTAACCCTACAACCCCAACTTTGCCGAAACAAAATTGGTTTAGGCTGTTCCCACTTCGCTCGCCACTACTACGGGAATCATTATTATTTTCTTTTCCTCCGGGTACTTAGATGTTTCAGTTCCCCGGGTTAGCCTTCCGTTTACACGGAATATCCATTATAGATGGGTTGTCCCATTCGGGTATTTGCGGATCGATTCGTATTTGCCAATCCCCGCAACTTATCGCAGCTTGTCACGCCCTTCATCGCCTCTGAGAGCCAAGGCATCCTCCGTACGCCCTTAGTAACTTTCTTTAGAGAATCCTCGTATTGATTCGTTTGTATCTCTTTTGTAAAATTGTTAATCTTTAATCACTTGTGATTTGACTCTTAATGATTTGAATCATTAAAATTTTTCCCAACATGCCAAAGAACTTTAACTTTCTGGCTTCAAGCAATTCGCTTCAAGCCTCAAGTGAGTAGATAAGAAAGGAATTGAACCTTAATTTGCAGCCTTTTCTGCTTTATCTTCTGTGTTCCATCATTTTGTAATGAACGAATGCCTTGCGGCTTTTTTTCTATTTTGAAGCAACTTCTTTTGGTGTCTAGTTACAGGTCTCAGGTTTCAGCTTATCTCTAAACACTAAACTCTGATCTCTGAACTCTGTTTGCGTGGAGAATAAGGGAGTCGAACCCTTGACCTCTAGAATGCAAATCTAGCGCTCTAGCCAACTGAGCTAATCCCCCGACTTATCAGTTCGCAGTGTTCAGTTTCAGTGTTCAGTTTTCACTGACTACTGCGACTGTATACTGTTGACTGGGCTGTAGTCCCGCCCAGACTTGAACTGGGGACCCCTACATTATCAGTGTAGTACTCTAACCAGCTGAGCTACGGGACTGTTTTGCGGCTGCAAGCTTCCGAGCTCTTAGCTTTTCGCGACAGCTCCCGCTTGTAACTCTTATATTTTATAAAAAAAGCAAGGGCCAATTTGTTAATTTCGTCTCCGAAATTGAAACCAAGGCTCCAGAAAGGAGGTGTTCCAGCCACACCTTCCGGTACGGCTACCTTGTTACGACTTAACCCTAGTTACTAGTTTTACCCTAGGCCGCTCCTTGCGGTCACAGACTTCAGGCACCCCCAGCTTCCATGGTTTGACGGGCGGTGTGTACAAGGCCCGGGAACGTATTCACCGGATCATGGCTGATATCCGATTACTAGCGAATCCAACTTCATGGAGTCGGGTTGCAGACTCCAATCCGAACTGGGACAGGCTTTAGAGATTAGCATCACGTCGCCGTGTAGCTGCCCTTTGTACCTGCCATTGTAACACGTGTGTAGCCCTGGACATAAGGGCCGTGCTGATTTGACGTCATCCCCACCTTCCTCTCACCTTACGGTGGCAGTCTCGCTAGAGTCCCCGGCATTATCCGCTGGCAACTAACGATAGGGGTTGCGCTCGTTATGGGACTTAACCCGACACCTCACGGCACGAGCTGACGACAACCATGCAGCACCTTGTAAATAGCCCCGAAGGGAAAACCTATCTCTAAGTTATGCAATCTACATTTAAGCCCAGGTAAGGTTCCTCGCGTATCATCGAATTAAACCACATGTTCCTCCGCTTGTGCGGGCCCCCGTCAATTCCTTTGAGTTTCAACCTTGCGATCGTACTCCCCAGGTGGATCACTTAATGCTTTCGCTCAGCCGCCTACTGTGTATCGCAGACAGCGAGTGATCATCGTTTACGGCGTGGACTACCAGGGTATCTAATCCTGTTCGCTCCCCACGCTTTCGTGCCTCAGCGTCAATCATGGCTTAGTAAGCTGCCTTCGCAATCGGCGTTCTGTGTCATATCTATGCATTTCACCGCTACACAACACATTCCGCCTACCTCAACCATATTCAAGACTTGCAGTATCAATGGCAGTTCTACAGTTAAGCTGCAGAATTTCACCACTGACTTACAAGCCCGCCTGCGCACCCTTTAAACCCAATGAATCCGGATAACGCTTGGACCCTCCGTATTACCGCGGCTGCTGGCACGGAGTTAGCCGGTCCTTATTCATTTGCTACCGTCAAATCACTACACGTAGTAACCATTCTTGGCAAACAAAAGCAGTTTACAACCCATAGGGCCGTCATCCTGCACGCGGGATGGCTGGTTCAGACTTGCGTCCATTGACCAATATTCCTCACTGCTGCCTCCCGTAGGAGTCTGGTCCGTGTCTCAGTACCAGTGTGGGGGATAATCCTCTCAGAACCCCTAAAGATCGTCGGCTTGGTGAGCCATTACCTCACCAACTACCTAATCTTACGCATGCCCATCTTATACCACCGAAGTTTTAACTATCCTTTCATGCGAAAAAACAGTACTATGGAGTGTTAATCCACGTTTCCATGGGCTATCCTCCTGTATAAGGCAGGTTGCATACGCGTTACGCACCCGTGCGCCGGTCGCCACCATCCGAAGACGTGCTGCCCCTCGACTTGCATGTGTTAAGCCTCCCGCTAGCGTTCATCCTGAGCCAGGATCAAACTCTCCGTTGTAAATATAAAAAGTTTAAATATCCTTTGCTCTCAGTTTCATCTCTCAGAAATCAACAAAGTTGGTACACCTTGCTTTTTTTTATTTCTAAATTTTTGTGCTTCAAAATGTGAAAGAACTTCCCATAAAAAATCAGCACCTCCGTTAATCCTTTAATGCTGATAAACTATGTTTCTTTATTTTCTCGTGACCTCTTCTCCTATTCTCATCCTCGCTTCGGCCACTATCGCTTTTCCCTCTTTCGGGGCGACAAAGGTAATAACTCTTTTGATTCTGCCAAAATTTTTAAACTAAATTTTAAAGTTTTTTTCAGCTCCCGGTATCTCGTTTTTGTCTCGCAACTCAAACTCAATCCCTTCACTATTACCCCTCAATCTTTCGAATGAACTTCGCTGTTAAAGCGGCTGCAAAAGTAATAGCTTATTTTTATCTGCCAAAACTTTTTTGAGGTTTTTTTAAATTTATTTTCTGACACGAAAATACATCCTTCAAAAACTCCCAAAAACCCCGCCAGATAACGGTTATCACATCATTTCTTAAATGAACTTTGCTTCCTTAAGCGGCTGCAAATGTAAGCAAGTCTTTCTGCTTTCCAAACTTTACAACACATTTTTTAAACCCAAAAACAGCATTTTTTTACAAAACACTGTGTTACAGCACTCTTCATCCAAAGAAAAACACCCAGTATATTAACACCAATGTTAAGTTGTGGTTCATCTTCGAAAAATCAGCCCTAAACAAAGCAAAAAAATACCCCGGAGCTTTTAACAATCCTGGGTAATTTCTGAACTCCCTGCTTTGCTACTTTAAATACAACTCGATGACGGGAATTTCAACATTAGGCTTAGTTACTGGTAATAACAGGTTAATATCGTTCTCCTCTGTCTCCTGAGCAATCCAGTGCCCATATGGTTTTCCCATTTTAATTTCAGAAGCATCGTGCAAAAACTGGGCATACTTTATTTTATCGCCCATGCCACGTATCAGAAAGTTTTGCATGGGATAATCTAAAAGATGAATATACAGACGATTGGTTTTAGGATTGTACGTTAATAATGTATTATCAGGAGCTTCGAAAATATCGGGAGCCTGGGTACATCCATAAACAGAACGACCGTTGACTTTCATCCACTCTCCCATTTCTGCCAAAGCTTTATCGGCACGTTCGTCAAATGTACCACGGGCGGTTGGACCAACATTCAATAATAAGTTACCGCCTTTACTCACCGACTCAATTAATAATACGAGTAGTTGTTTATTGTCTTTCCAGGTATGTTCGTCGCGGTAATATCCCCACGAACCTGAAAAAGTCTGACAAGTTTCCCATGGAATCCGAAGGCCATTTTCTTCGGGCCACTTTTTAACTTTGAATTGCTCGGGAGTGGTAAAATCCCATCCTCCCTGGTAATCTTTTAAATCAGCACGGTCGTTTACAATAATTTCAGGTTGTAATTCTCTCACCATCTTCAATAATTCAACCGATCCCCAATCGTTATGATCTTTTCCAAACTCACCGGGAAATGAATAATCGAGCCAAAGAATATCTATTTTCCCGTAATTGGTTAAAATCTCGCGTACCTGATTTTTTAAATATGCGCGATAAATCCCCATGTCACGATCTTTATTTAAGGCATCATACTCTTCTGTTGTAGATGCACTTTGCGGATGAACTCGATCGATGGTGTACTCCGGGTGGTGCCAGTCTATTAATGAATAATAGAATCCAATTCCAAGTCCTTCAGCACGAAAAGCATCTACCCACTGTTTAATAATGTCTTTTCCGTATGGAGTGTTCATTATATTATAATCGGTGTATTCCGATGCAAACATGTTAAATCCTTCGTGATGCTTGGTGGTGATTACTGCGTATTTCATTCCGGCAGCTTTTGCTTTTTTTGCCCATTCCGCAGGATCGAACAAATCAGGATTAAAAATTTCAAAATACTTTTGGTAATCTGCATCAGAAATACGTTCGTTCTTTTTCACCCATTCGTGACGGGCTGCCTGTGCGTACAATCCCCAGTGAATGAACATACCAAAACGTGCTTCCGTCCACCATGCAAGTCGTTCTGTTTTTTCATTTGCTGTTTCGTCCCAAATTTTCTTTTGCGAAAATCCATTTTGACTGATACAAACAATCAGAAATAATGAGATAAGTAGATTTTTCATTTTAGCTTATTAGGTTTAAGTTTATACATATATATATTATATACCGGCGTTACGTTTTGCTTTAAACTCGGAGTCATCGTTCCATGCCGGCCACTCATTTGAATCGGCCAAATTATACCCTACATTATATAATAGTATAGCATCTTGTACCAAACCATTTAAATCATCCCTTTTGGGATCATATTCATCGGATGGTTTATGGTAGGTGTTTTTCCAATACGCATTTATCAGATTCAGAGTTTCTTCTTTCCCATAATTTTCGGCATCGATGTACCCTTTTGCAAAAATGGCAGGAACACCTTCTTTTACAAATGGAAATTGATCGGAACGAAAAAACATACCGTTTTCCGGATTTGGATCGGGAGCCAGGTACCTGCCCTGTTTTTCGGCTTCAGCCAACAGCCAGTTGTCTAATTCAGATTGCCCATAACCAGTTACAGTAACATCGTTAAAATTCCCAAGAAATAAAATCACATCGGTATTTATACAGGCTACTGTTTTATTCATCGGAAAGAATGGATGTTGCACATAATATACTGAACCAAGTAATCCTGATTCTTCGGAAGTAACTGCCAGGAACAAAGCCGAACGTTCAGGACGTTCTCCGTTTTTAAATGCCCGTGCAATTTCCAACATCCACGACACAGCACTTGCATTATCGGTGGCACCATTATATATACTGTCGCCATTCAAAACAGTTCCAATGCCCAAATGATCCCAGTGCGCGGTGTAAACAACAACTTCATCGGCTCGGGAACTTCCTTTTACCAAACCGCATACATTTTTCGAAACACCTCGCTCAAACGAACTTGTTATTTTTGCCGTTGCCGTTAGTGGCAAAACAAAAGGTTTAAAATCTTTTGAAATGGCTTTTCCTTTTAATTCGTGAAGAGAAGTTCCACAAGACGCAAAAAGTTTTTCGGCCGACTGTGTTGTAATCCATCCTTCAAATTCGCATCTATCTTTATAACCATCTTCTGAATCGAGAAACAGCTTGGTGCTTTCGCCATTGTTTCGAACAACTGCCCAGGGATATCCGGCCGGCCCGGTTTCGTGCACAATAAAGCATGCTTTGGCTCCCTGTCGCGCTGCTTCTTCAAACTTATAGGTCCAGCGCCCGTAATACGTCATGGTATTTCCTTTAAAATATGGATTGTCGGTTCCATAACCCGGATCGTTTACAAAAACGACGATGGTTTTTCCTTTTACATCAATTCCTTCAAAATCGTTTCGGCCGAACTCTGGGGCATTTATTCCGAAACCGGCAAATACGACCTCCGAATTAAGGAGGGTCATCTCTGGTTCCACTTTTTGAGAGAAAGCCACATATTCGGTTAGTTTATTAAAACTAAGCTTTCCTTCCGGTGTGTTAAAATCCAAGGTACTTGAAAGTTTTGAGCTGATAGCCAGAATCGGCACTTCCTGAAAATAACTGCCGTTGTTTGCACCTTCCAATCCAATTTCTTTCATCTGTGAAGAAATGTAATCCAAAACCAGCGGTTCTGAATCAGACATTGGTGCCCGCCCTTTGTATTTATCCGAAGCCAGTTCGGCAATGTGCTTTTCTATATTATTATATGTAATACCTGCATCCTTTTGATTATTGGTACTAACACAAGCTTGAAGAAAAAGCACAATAAAAATTATTGACAACAGTCGCATACTACTTATTTTGTGATAATATCAAATTCAGCAATTCCAATATTGTTCTTTTCATCAACAGTTGATAAAGCTCTTAATTTTATATACCTCCCGGCAGTTGCTTCGAATTCTTTTTTCTGCCAAACAGGACTATTTTTTATGTTCGAGAATTCACCTTTCGAAACCGGCGCCCCCCAACTTTTCCCATTTTGGCTCACATAAAATTCGTAATTGAAGATTATTCCCTGGTTCGCACGTCTCTGATCGGGCAAATACTTAAATCCACTTATATTTAATGTTTCGCCCAAATCAATTATTACATCAAACGGAGCAGCACCTGGTTCAACCCATGTGGTGTTATCATTTCCATCAAAAATTAATTCGGCATTCTCTGTGTTTTTATATTCACCTGCAACTTGCCATTTCGATTTTACCACATCGAATTCGCCCAATGCAACAGGACTCTCCTTGTGTTCTTCGGAATCAACAACAATTGCTTTTACAACTGCTTTATTTGGTAACATAAATGGATTCTCGTACTTATCAGATTGAAGTGTTGGCAATGTTCCATCAAGAGTATAATATATATCTACACCATTATCGGCACCTTCAATTGAAACCAAACCATTTTTAGTTCTTGAAATTTTGGGCTCAACCAAAACCTTTGGAGCTTTGTAAAGTTCAATATTTGATATAACCGGACATGCTTTTGAATCAACAATTGTTAGACGGACCCTGGAAGCAACCGTGTTAGGCAAACGTAAAATTCGTTTTCTTCCGATGGTGGTTTGCGAAGCAACTTCTTTCCAGTTATTATCAGTAAAAGTTTCAACAGTAAATTTCTTTACACGTTGTCCCAACTGAATATCTTCCTGAACAAGAAACCTATTAAATTCCGTTTCTTCACCTAAATCAATCGTCAGTGACGCCTGAATTACGCCATCATCTGTTGCCCACGAGGTTTCTACTTGTCCGTCAGTAACATTCGCGGCCTGGTATTTTTTTGAGTTTCCACGCACATTCGTTGCTTCTGATTTTTTACCGGCAGCCAGGTTTTTCTCAAAATCAGCTTTTATCGCTTCTCCGAATTTCAAAACCTGTTCTTCATCTCTTTCGTGAATGAGTCCTCGTTGATCAACCGGAAAGTTAATCAGCAACGATGCGTTCCTTCCTATACTATTATAATATATATCTAAAAGTTGCGTCAGGGTTTTAACTTTATGATCCTCGTATTTGTGATAATACCATCCCGGACGGATGGAAACATCAACTTCGGCAGGCACCCAATGAGTACCATCTTCGTGTCCAGATCGGAGTTCTTTGTAATTTGGCGATCCCGGATAAAACTCGTCTCGTCGAATGGGAGCCCAGTTTGTTTCCATTGCCCAACCTTCTTCGTTACCTACCCAGCGAACATCGGGCCCTGCATCACTAAACATACATGCCATTGGCTGAAGATCGCGAACTATCTGTCGGGTATTTTCCCAATCATAATATGTTTTTCTATCGATTCGCCGCTCCTCATTAGCGCCGCCGTAATAGCCTGTACCACCATTTGCTCCGTCGAACCATACTTCGAATACTTCGCCATAATTTGTCAATAATTCGCGTAATTGAGCTCGAAATATTTCAATGTATTTATCGGTTCCATATTCCGGATTATTGCGATCCCAGGGAGAAAGATAAATACCAAGTTCTAAACCATACTCCTTACAGGCATCGGCCAATTCGCGAACTACATCTCCTTTTCCATCCTTCCACGACGAACTTTTAACCGAATGATTTGTAGTTTCTGTTGGCCACAAGCAAAATCCATCGTGATGTTTTGCTGTCAAAATTATTCCCTTCATACCGGCTTCTTTGCACACTCTAGCCCACTGACCGCAATCCAATTGAGTAGGATTAAACAAATTTGGATCTTCGTCGCCCATTCCCCATTCCATATCGGAAAAAGTATTCATATTAAAATGGACAAAGGCATAATACTCCAGTTCGTGCCATTTTAATTGACGTTCTGATGGAAGCGGTAAAACAGGCTCGGGTGGTGTAACTTGGGTACAAGAAAATAAGACAACAAGAATTAACAGCAATTGAGATTTTTTCATCGTTAATAGCGATTTTATTTAAAATTATTTCTGATTATTTAAATGTGATTTTAAAAATATTAAAAAGATCGAATAAGTCTGCTGAAAATGTTCTTTGTTTTTGAATGGAAGTACAAATTTTATATTAAATCCATTTTCTTCGTAAATACTACTAACCATTTATGTTAACCAATACGCCAATATAAATTGGAGCATTTAATTAATGATCCTGAAAACGAATCAGAAGCAATTAACTGTTTTTCATTTTAGAACCAAAGCAGCCTTATAACTAACAAATGTTAAGCAAAAAGTTACGATAAATTTCACTCTCAATAAAAATACTTTCATGTCCTCTTTTTGTCTTTTCGGGATATTTGTCCCAATATGAAACAAGGACAGGAAAGAACACAAGTACACATTCTGCTGATTATCTGATATTTACAAAACAAGGCACAACAATTGTTTATTTCTACGCGAACGTACTAAACATTTTTTTTTAGCGATATGGACGAAGCGCAAAACATAATAAAATTTGGATTTTAGTATTTTAAGTCATAATTTGCATAACGTAATTTATTGATTCTGAAATTTAACGAGGATAAAGAATAAGGGGTTATTTACATCTTTCCGAAAATTTCATATCAGAGACTTATTATTAACAAACCAATCGAATGATGAAAAGCAGCATTCGATATTTTGAATCCATACACAATGGCGCTTCAAGTTTTGTAAAACAAAATTTGTAAACACTTAACATCTGACAATATGAAACACTTCTACTCAAACCAAATTAATTCAATCCATCAGGATGAATTAGGTCTTCGCAACGTTAGAAAAGAAAAAGGAACTCCATTCGTTTCTTTTTTAACAATTTTACTTCTTATTGTTTTTACAACATTTGAAGTAAATGCTACAAATTTCATTAAAGATTCCAAATATCAGAGTCAACAAACTGAATGCAATTTTGAATTAATTGTTAAAGGTCAAAATCAACAGGATATGAATGATCAAAGTCCTGTTTATTATTTAATTGAACTTCAAAACAACAGTTCAGAATCGATTACGTTTTCGATTTCCGTTCAGAATTTTAGTGATTTTCCTGAAAATCCAGGCGGAAGTTCTACCGATTCAAATATTCTCTTAAATAATTCTCTTGAAGATGCAGATCACAATTCAATTCCTAATCAGGTTACTGTTGAGAGTGAAGCCACTCTGCAATTTATGGTTAAATTAACTGCATCACCTGATATGGAACCTGGGAAATGGAATGGAACAAAAGTAAATGTTTCAAGCAATTCATGTATTGGCATAAGCAAAAGTGCTCTTCTTCATACTTTTACATCAGTTCCTGAAGGATGGGGTTATGTAGTACCATTCAAAAATTCTGAAAAGTCTAAGTATTCTAAACAATATTTTGCACTGGCTTCTTCATTATATATAAAAGCTGACCTCTAATTAAATTCTATCTGATATGAAAAATTTTACAAAAATATTCAGAGTTTCGCTCATCCAAAGTTTGGTGTTTTTTGTGTTTTTCAATAATTCTTATGCTGAAGGGACCAAGCAACTTGAGCCATCTTACAATAGTACTTCGAATGGGAAAGTATATTTGTGCACCAACAATGGTTCTTATAATGACTTTGCAAATTATGGTTCAACAGATACTAAAAGGTTATATATAAGAATTAAAAACACGAACGAACGGATTTATTTTGGTTTTACTGAAGGTCAAAGTTCTCCAGATGGTTCGTACGTTGATTCAAAAATAAGAATAGTTGGGCCAAATGGAACCGTAGCCGCAGAATGGAATGACTATACTAATTTCATCACTGGAAGCAACGATCAAACCAGATATAATAAAACAGTTGCAGGTCCTACTCAGTTAGGTAACACTAATGGATACAATGCTACTGTGTGCATACCCAATCAAGGTGTTGGAGATTATTATATTGAATTCGACAGGGAAAGTGGAAGGGGCTCAGAAGTATATTACAAATACTGGGACATTACCGTTGCTGATGGTGCTGGTGGAAATGCTATTCCTGGCCGTATTTGGTCGAAAGCTTGGGCATTTGCGATGCCATCGGTTAACAATCCTTTTAATGGTGCTTTTTACGTATATGCACCAGAACCTGGTTACACGCCTGATGATGCTACACAAAAAGGATTTGTAACGAAAATTGATTTTGACGGGGCTGGATTTCAACCTTGGTATTTTAATGTAGCGTTCAATAGTACAGGAACTGCTAATACTGGGAATGCAATTGAAGATAGAAAAAGCAAGTACGATCAGTTTGCATTATCTCCTGAATACGGAGTATTCTTAACTGATCCTGACCATTCGATTTGGCAAGACGGGGCTTATGACGGTAATATTTCCATTGGAGGTATTTCTCGTTGTGGCGAAACCGAGAGCAATATTAGTATTACAGTAAATACAACAGGTAACGTTGATATACTTTTAGATTTTCATGGAAGTGATGAAGTATTCACAGCAGGTACTGCAGACCGTATTATATCAGCAAACGTATCTCCGGCTCCCGGTGCACAACCTCCCTATACTGTCAGTGTTCCATGGGATGGAAAAGATGGACTCGGTAATTCAATAAATGTGGGAACCACTATTCATGCAGTTGTAAATTTTGGACAATCTGCTTTCCATTTTCCTGTGTACGATGTTGAATATAATACAAATGGTTTCAGTGCATCAAGTATACGTCCAACTGCACCCTCTGGCTTTGAACTCAAATTCTACTGGGATGATTCAAACTTCGGAAGTGGAACAACCGAGACCAATGGTTGCAATCCAATTTCCAGCGATTGCCACACATGGACTTTTAATGGAAATAACAACAGTCCTCAAATAGGAAACTTAAGTACGATGAATACATGGTGGTACGCAAACATTAATTTTGATGCCAAGGACCTGACTATGCCAACATATATTCAGGCTTCTGTAACTGGAACCACCGATGCTAACTGTTATGGGGCAAACGACGGTACAATTGAAGTTTCTATATCTGATGGCGCTACTCCTTATTCTTTTAAAGTAGATGGAAATCCACACAGTGCGAACATCAATTCAAATCCATACACTTTAACAAATATTCCTGAAGGAACACATAGTGTTACAATTATTGACGGGAATGGTTGTGTAATTGAACTTACAGGAATCGTAATAAACGAGCCAACTCAAATTGTGGCAAGCGGAGTCGGAAGCCAACTTAACTGTTTTGGAGATACCGATGGTACTATTACTATGACTGTCTCAGGAGGAACCACTCCTTATTCCTATAGTTTGGATGGAGGAACAACACCTCATGATTTAACCGGCTTAACTGCAGGCACTTACATAGTTACTGTGACCGATGCAAATGGTTGTTCTGATACTGAATCCGTTACAATCACTCAACCTGATTCAGAGGTAGCTGCCTCTGTGGACAGCAAAACGGATGTGCTTTGCTTTGATGAAGCAACCGGCTCAGCTACGGCTTCCGGTTCTGGTGGTGTGGGTCCGTACACTTATTCATGGAACACTTCTCCGGTTCAGACTGCTGCTACGGCAACAGGACTGGCTGCCGGAAAATATATTGTTACTGTAACTGATGCCAACGGTTGTTCAGACACTGCTTCGGTTACAATCACTCAACCTGATTCAGAGGTAGCTGCCTCTGTGGACAGCAAAACGGATGTGCTTTGCTTTGATGAAGCAACCGGCTCAGCTACGGCTTCCGGTTCTGGTGGTGTGGGTCCGTACACTTATTCATGGAACACTTCTCCGGTTCAGACTGCTGCTACGGCAACAGGACTGGCTGCCGGAAAATATATTGTTACTGTAACTGATGCCAACGGTTGTTCAGACACTGCTTCGGTTACAATCACTCAACCTGATTCAGAGGTAGCTGCCTCTGTGGACAGCAATACGGATGTGCTTTGCTTTGATGAAGCAACCGGTTCTGCCACTGCTTCAGGTTCCGGAGGTGTGGGTTCTTTTACCTACTCTTGGAACACTTCTCCGGTTCAGACTGCTGCTACGGCAACAGGACTGGCTGCCGGAAAATATATTGTTACTGTAACTGATGCCAACGGTTGTTCAGACACTGCTTCGGTTACCATCACTCAACCTGATTCAGAGGTTTCTGCCTCTGTGGACAGCAATACGGATGTGCTTTGCTACGGTGAAGCAACCGGCTCAGCTACGGCTTCCGGTTCTGGTGGTGTGGGTCCGTACACTTATTCATGGAACACTTCTCCGGTTCAGACTGCTGCTACGGCAACAGGACTGGCTGCCGGAAAATATATTGTTACTGTAACTGATGCCAACGGTTGTTCAGACACTGCTTCGGTTACCATCACTCAACCTGATTCAGAGGTTTCTGCCTCTGTGGACAGCAAAACGGATGTGCTTTGCTTCGGTGAAGTAACCGGCTCAGCTACGGCTTCCGGTTCTGGTGGTGTGGGTCCGTACACTTATTCATGGAACACTTCTCCGGTTCAGACTGCTGCTACGGCAACAGGACTGGCTGCCGGAAAATATATTGTTACTGTAACTGATGCCAACGGTTGTTCAGACACTGCTTCGGTTACAATCACTCAACCTGATTCAGAGGTAGCTGCCTCTGTGGACAGCAAAACGGATGTGCTTTGCTTTGATGAAGCAACCGGTTCTGCCACTGCTTCAGGTTCCGGAGGTGTGGGTTCTTTTACCTACTCTTGGAACACTTCTCCGGTTCAGACTGCTGCTACGGCAACAGGACTGGCTGCCGGAAAATATATTGTCACTGTAACTGATGCCAACGGTTGTTCAGACACTGCTTCGGTTACAATCACTCAACCTGATTCAGAGGTAGCTGCCTCTGTGGACAGCAAAACGGATGTGCTTTGCTTTGATGAAGCAACCGGTTCTGCCACTGCTTCAGGTTCCGGAGGTGTGGGTTCTTTTACCTACTCTTGGAACACTTCTCCGGTTCAGACTGCTGCTACGGCAACAGGACTGGCTGCCGGAAAATATATTGTCACTGTAACTGATGCCAACGGTTGTTCAGACACTGCTTCGGTTACAATCACTCAACCTGATTCAGAGGTAGCTGCCTCTGTGGACAGCAAAACGGATGTGCTTTGCTTTGATGAAGCAACCGGTTCTGCCACTGCTTCAGGTTCCGGAGGTGTGGGTTCTTTTACCTACTCTTGGAACACTTCTCCGGTTCAGACTGCTGCTACGGCAACAGGACTGGCTGCCGGAAAATATATTGTTACTGTAACTGATGCCAACGGTTGTTCAGACACTGCTTCGGTTACCATCACTCAATCTGATTCAGAGGTTTCTGCCTCTGTGGACAGCAATACGGATGTGCTTTGCTACGGTGAAGCAACCGGTTCTGCCACTGCTTCAGGTTCCGGAGGTGTGGGTTCTTTTACCTACTCTTGGAACACTTCTCCGGTTCAGACTGCTGCTACGGCAACAGGACTGGCTGCCGGAAAATATATTGTTACTGTAACTGATGCCAACGGTTGTTCAGACACTGCTTCGGTTACAATCACTCAACCTGATTCAGAGGTAGCTGCCTCTGTGGACAGCAAAACGGATGTGCTTTGCTTTGATGAAGCAACCGGCTCAGCTACGGCTTCCGGTTCTGGTGGTGTGGGTCCGTACACTTATTCATGGAACACTTCTCCGGTTCAGACTGCTGCTACGGCAACAGGACTGGCTGCCGGAAAATATATTGTTACTGTAACTGATGCCAACGGTTGTTCAGACACTGCTTCGGTTACAATCACTCAACCTGATTCAGAGGTAGCTGCCTCTGTGGACAGCAAAACGGATGTGCTTTGCTTTGATGAAGCAACCGGTTCTGCCACTGCTTCAGGTTCCGGAGGTGTGGGTTCTTTTACCTACTCTTGGAACACTTCTCCGGTTCAGACTGCTGCTACGGCAACAGGACTGGCTGCCGGAAAATATATTGTTACTGTAACTGATGCCAACGGTTGTTCAGACACTGCTTCGGTTACCATCACTCAACCTGATTCAGAGGTTTCTGCCTCTGTGGACAGCAATACGGATGTGCTTTGCTACGGTGAAGCAACCGGCTCAGCTACGGCTTCCGGTTCTGGTGGTGTGGGTCCGTACACTTATTCATGGAACACTTCTCCGGTTCAGACTGCTGCTACGGCAACAGGACTGGCTGCCGGAAAATATATTGTTACTGTAACTGATGCCAACGGTTGTTCAGACACTGCTTCGGTTACAATCACTCAACCTGATTCAGAGGTAGCTGCCTCTGTGGACAGCAAAACGGATGTGCTTTGCTTTGATGAAGCAACCGGTTCTGCCACTGCTTCAGGTTCCGGAGGTGTGGGTTCTTTTACCTACTCATGGAACACTTCTCCGGTTCAGACTGCTGCTACGGCAACAGGACTGGCTGCCGGAAAATATATTGTTACTGTAACTGATGCCAACGGTTGTTCAGACACTGCTTCGGTTACAATCACTCAACCTGATTCAGAGGTAGCTGCCTCTGTGGACAGCAAAACGGATGTGCTTTGCTTTGATGAAGCAACCGGCTCAGCTACGGCTTCCGGTTCTGGTGGTGTGGGTCCGTACACTTATTCATGGAACACTTCTCCGGTTCAGACTGCTGCTACGGCAACAGGACTGGCTGCCGGAAAATATATTGTTACTGTAACTGATGCCAACGGTTGTTCAGACACTGCTTCGGTTACCATCACTCAACCTGATTCAGAGGTTTCTGCCTCTGTGGACAGCAAAACGGAAGTGCTTTGCTTCGGTGAAGTAACCGGTTCTGCCACTGCTTCAGGTTCCGGAGGTGTGGGTTCTTTCACCTACTCATGGAACACTTCTCCGGTTCAGACTGCTGCTACGGCAACAGGACTGGCTGCCGGAAAATATATTGTCACTGTAACTGATGCCAACGGTTGTTCAGATACTGCTTCGGTTACCATCACTCAACCTGCCTCGGCACTAACCTGCGATGCAGATCAGGATTCTCCAGTTACTATTTATGGCCATAAGGATGGTGTTGCCACTGTTACTCCTTCGGGTGGAACTGCTCCATACACCTATTTGTGGGACAATGGTGATGAAAGAGCAACTGCTGATACTTTAGAAGCTGGTTACCACGAAGTAACAGTTACTGATGCTAATGGTTGTGAAACTACTTGCAACGTTACGATTGGAGAACCAAATCAACTTACATGTGATATTGATCTGGTTTTTGATGTTGACTGCTACGGTGGATCAAACGGTTCTGCAAAAGTTACTGCAACCGGAGGTGTTCTGCCATATACTTATTTATGGGATAATAACGAAACTACACAAACTGCATCTCAATTAAATGCAGGAAAACATACTGTAACCGTTACTGACAAAAATGGGGCAAAAACAACTTGTGACATTCAGATTGACCAACCTGACTCGATTATCATTACAGCACCAAAAGACACTTTGGTAAGTACTTGTCTTACCCAACAAGAGGTTAATACTGAATTTACAGAGTGGTTGGCCAGAGTTAAGGTAATTGGAGGCAAGGATGTTCAAATTAGTTATGATACATTAAATATTAAAGCTCCCAATGCTTGTGGAGGATACATAGATGTTATTTGGACTGTCACCAGTGCGTGCCCTGAGGATGTAAAAGATACTGCCACATTCACGGTGCCGGATGCTATTCAACTTGACGTGTCAGGTCCGAAAGACTTCACCGCAAGTTCCTGTGACTTCGATAACCAGGCGGCACTGGATGCTGCATTCCAAACATGGGTTGATTCTTTCAACGTAGTTACAAATGCTTGTGGTGCCACTGCTTCTGATATCAGCAACCTTACTGCTCCTGATCTTTGTGAAGGTGGTACGGTTAACGTTACTTTCGGTATCGGCAACAACTGCACAAACGATACGGTAAGAGCCGCATTTACAATTAATGCTGCCGATCCGCTTGACGTGGAAGGTCCCCAAGACTTCTCGGCTAGTTCGTGTGACTTCGATAACCAGGCGGCACTGGATGCTGCATTCCAAACATGGGTTGATTCTTTCAACGTAGTTACAAATGCTTGCGGTGCCACTGCTTCTGATATCAGCAACCTTACTGCTCCTGATCTTTGTGAAGGTGGTACGGTTAACGTTACTTTCGGTATCGGCAACAACTGCACAAACGATACGGTAAGAGCCGCATTTACAATTAATGCTGCCGATCCGCTTGACGTGGAAGGTCCCCAAGACTTCTCGGCTAGTTCGTGTGACTTCGATAACCAGGCGGCACTGGATGCTGCATTCCAAACATGGGCTGATTCTTTCAACGTAGTTACAAATGCTTGTGGTGCCACTGCTTCTGATATCAGCAACCTTACTGCTCCTGATCTTTGTGAAGGTGGTACGGTTAACGTTACTTTCGGTATCGGCAACAACTGCACAAACGATACGGTAAGAGCCGCATTTACAATTAATGCTGCCGATCCGCTTGACGTGGAAGGTCCCCAAGACTTCTCGGCTAGTTCGTGTGACTTCGATAACCAGGCGGCACTGGATGCTGCATTCCAAACATGGGTTGATTCTTTCAACGTAGTTACAAATGCTTGTGGTGCCACTGCTTCTGATATCAGCAACCTTACTGCTCCTGATCTTTGTGAAGGTGGTACGGTTAACGTTACTTTCGGTATCGGCAACAACTGCACAAACGATACGGTAAGAGCCGCATTTACAATTAATGCTGCCGATCCGCTTGACGTGGAAGGTCCCCAAGACTTCTCGGCTAGTTCGTGTGACTTCGATAACCAGGCGGCACTGGATGCTGCATTCCAAACATGGGTTGATTCTTTCAACGTAGTTACAAATGCTTGCGGTGCCACTGCTTCTGATATCAGCAACCTTACTGCTCCTGATCTTTGTGAAGGTGGTACGGTTAACGTTACTTTCGGTATCGGCAACAACTGCACAAACGATACGGTAAGAGCCGCATTTACAATTAATGCTGCCGATCCGCTTGACGTGGAAGGTCCCCAAGACTTCTCGGCTAGTTCGTGTGACTTCGATAACCAGGCGGCACTGGATGCTGCATTCCAAACATGGGTTGATTCTTTCAACGTAGTTACAAATGCTTGTGGTGCCACTGCTTCTGATATCAGCAACCTTACTGCTCCTGATCTTTGTGAAGGTGGTACGGTTAACGTTACTTTCGGTATCGGCAACAACTGCACAAACGATACGGTAAGAGCCGCATTTACAATTAATGCTGCCGATCCGCTTGACGTGGAAGGTCCCCAAGACTTCTCGGCTAGTTCGTGTGACTTCGATAACCAGGCGGCACTGGATGCTGCATTCCAAACATGGGTTGATTCTTTCAACGTAGTTACAAATGCTTGCGGTGCCACTGCTTCTGATATCAGCAACCTTACTGCTCCTGATCTTTGTGAAGGTGGTACGGTTAACGTTACTTTCGGTATCGGCAACAACTGCACAAACGATACGGTAAGAGCCGCATTTACAATTAATGCTGCCGATCCGCTTGACGTGGAAGGTCCCCAAGACTTCTCGGCTAGTTCGTGTGACTTCGATAACCAGGCGGCACTGGATGCTGCATTCCAAACATGGGTTGATTCTTTCAACGTAGTTACAAATGCTTGTGGTGCCACTGCTTCTGATATCAGCAACCTTACTGCTCCTGATCTTTGTGAAGGTGGTACGGTTAACGTTACTTTCGGTATCGGCAACAACTGCACAAACGATACGGTAAGAGCCGCATTTACAATTAATGCTGCCGATCCGCTTGACGTGGAAGGTCCCCAAGACTTCTCGGCTAGTTCGTGTGACTTCGATAACCAGGCGGCACTGGATGCTGCATTCCAAACATGGGTTGATTCTTTCAACGTAGTTACAAATGCTTGTGGTGCCACTGCTTCTGATATCAGCAACCTTACTGCTCCTGATCTTTGTGAAGGTGGTACGGTTAACGTTACTTTCGGTATCGGCAACAACTGCACAAACGATACGGTAAGAGCCGCATTTACAATTAATGCTGCCGACACAGTTGATGTTAAAGGCCCTGAAGATTATACTGCCGAAAGCTGCAAATTCATTTCTCAGGCCGAAGTTGATAAAGCATTTGAAATCTGGCTGAATGAATTCCAGGTACTTTCCAACGAATGTGACGCTGAACCGTCAAGTCTCGACTACAAAACTCCGACATGGTGCGAAGGTGGTTCGGTTACCGTAGTATTCGGTCTTGGAAACAACTGTACTTCCGATACCGTTTCAGCTACTTTCACCATCAACCCGGCTCCTGCGGTTGTTCTAAATGCTCCGCAAGACACCATAGTTGATGCCTGCTTAGGCGAAGAAGTCTATACTTTATACGACGACTGGCTGGCAAGGGCAACATACAGTGGCGGTTGCGGACTGGAAGCAGACCACAACGGTGACGACATGAAAATTAAAACCTGCGGCGATACCATCCAGGTAATTTGGACTGCTATTAGTAATTGCCAAGAGTCAATTAACGATACTGCATACTTTGTAGTTGAAGAAAGCCCTGAGCTTGTACTTACCTGCCCTGCCGATACAACTGAAATAGCTTGTCAGGATGAAACGGCTATCAACGCTAGTTTTGACAACTGGATTGCAGCATTTGGATTGCAAGGCGGATGTAATGCAGACGTTACTTATATGATCAATCAGATTGAAGTTAGTTTAGATACAATTGTTGCTCCTGATGTATGTGGAGGATCAATTACATTATATGCTATGGCTTCTGGTGATTGTGACCAAAGTGACAACTGCTCATCTACATTTACAATAATGCCAGCTTCTGAAATTGAAGTTCAGGGACCCGATGATTTCAGGGCAATCAGTTGTGATTATCCTGATCAGGATTCTCTTGACAGAGCATTTACCGAATGGATTGAAATGTTTAGTGTTGTAGATAGTGGCTGTGGTGTTACTGAAAGCGACTTAACACAATATTCAGCTCCTACTCTATGTACAGGAGGAACAACAACTGTTAAGTTTGGTGCTGCTGATCATTGCTCAAACGACAGTGTTACGGCCATATTTACAATTATTCCTGCTGACACAATTGAGGTGAAAGGACCAGGGAATATGACTGTCAACTCATGCGACTACACAGATCAAACAACTTTGGATGCTGCTTTCAACACATGGTTAGATTCATTTAACGTAATTTCAAATGAATGCAAAGCAGTACCTTCAACACTTGACTACAATGCACCTACGCTTTGCGATGGTGGCAAAGTAACCGTGGTATTTGGACTTGGAAACAACTGTACTTCCGATACTGTTTCTGCAATATTCACATTAAATGCTCCGGCGCCTGTTGCTCTTGAAGCTCCGGCCGACACAATGATTGAAGCCTGTGCAGGAGAAGAGGTTTACAGCATGTACTATAATTGGGTAAACAACTATACTGTTTCAGGTGGTTGCGATCCTCAGGTAAATAATACTGCTGGAGAACCACAATTTAATATGTGCGGAGACTCAATTCAAGTGATTTGGACTGCAACAGACTTGTGTGAAGAAGGTGTGAACGATACCGCATACTTTATTATTAAAGATGCCTTGCCAATTGTTCTAAATGCACCAAACGACACAACTATAAGTGCATGTACTTCCACAAATGAAATAGATAGCATGTTTGGAGAATGGCTCAACAAAGTGAGTTACGATGACGTGTGCAACATTGAAGTTTGGAACAATTCTGAAGAAGTTGAAGTCATCAACTCTTGTGGCGACTCTGTGATGGTTATCTGGACTGCAACAAATTACTGCCAGAATGATGTACACGACACAGCCTACTTCGTGGTTGAAGAACAAGATGCTCCTACCATAAAAGTTATGGCAATGGATACAACGATAGATTGTACTGGCGAGAACCATATAATAATAGGAGATAACCAAGAAAAATCTGCCAGCATAGTTGCCGATCCATTTACATTATGGTTAGAGAACCATGGTTATGCAAATGCTGTTGACGCATGTGGCAATACAATTCCTAATAAAAACTGGACCAATAACTTTAGCGGATATACTTATTCTGAAGAATGTCCGGTTATTAAATATGCGGAAGTAGTATTTACTGCAACCGATGAGTGTGGCAAATCAGTTTCTGACACAGCAGTATTTACTGTTCAAGACACTACTCCTCCGGAACTAGAAGCTGCACCTGCTGATACAACTGTTGATTGCGACGATGTACCGGAAATGGCAACATTAACTGCTGAAGACAACTGTGGTACTGCCCTGGTTACGCCTTCTGCAGATACTACTTTCAGTGAGTTGTGTGCTTCAAGCTACATGATTACAAGAACATGGGTAGCCGAAGACGAATGTGGAAACACTACCGAGCATACACAACTGGTAACAGTTCAGGATACAATAGCTCCAAAATGGGATACTCAGGATGGTGCATTGGATGTAGAACTTTACTGCTCAGATACAACTGGGTTAAGAACTGCTTTGGCTTTGGCACCTATCGCTTCTGACAATTGTACTTCTGAAGTGAATTATGAAATGATATCGAATGACACATTACAAGGTGAATGTAATGGCTATTTTACCATAACCAGAACATGGGTTGCAACTGATGAATGTGGCAATACAAGTGAAAATTTTGTGCAAATAATTAACTATGCAAACAAGGTTATACTTGAAGCAAATGCTACCAATGTTAATTGTTATGACGCAAATGATGGAACGATTACTGCTTATGCGAATTGTGGTGCATCTATAACGGTTAATGGTGGTGAATATGTACAGGATTCATTGTATGCTCCTGGACAATATATTGTTGTTGCTAGTGCAACTGACAGTAATGGAGAGATCGTTTGTATCGATTCAGACACCCTGACTATTATACAACCCGATGCAATTACTGCCACAATCGACACAATTGTTTGCGACAGTCTTGTATTAAATAATGAAACATTTACTGCAAGTGATACTTATACTCAGGTTTTAACTGCCAGCAACGGATGCGACAGTACTCTGACTATTAACTTGATAGTTCTGAATAGCCCGGATGAGACGATTACAATAACAGAATGTGATCAATATCAATTAAATGGTGTAGTCTATACCTCCAGTGGAACTTACTCTCAGGTTATTGAAAGTGAAGACGGCTGTACCGGAACATTAACATTAGTGCTTACTATTAATAGAAGTACTCAAGAAACAATTTACAGAACTGCTTGTGATACAGTATTCCTCAATGGTAAAACTTACACTGAAAGTGGTAGATACATTCAAAGGTTAACCAATGCTGCAGGTTGTGATAGTTCGTTGTACGTTGTGGTTACAATATTAAACGAAGACCCAATTGAACTGATTAGTGAAGCAAGCGATTTGACTGTTGAATGTGACGGAAGTGGTAACACTGAAGCTCTTGAAAACTGGTTGGCAACACATGGAACCACAGGATTGGCTGAGGCTGGATTCGGAACGATTACCTGGAGTAATGATTTCGAAGCACTGACACCTGGCTGTTGCAATACAGGTTACACTACTGTAACATTTACTGCAACCGATGACTGTGGCAATTCTGTTTCAACAACTGCTACATTTACAACGATTGACACTGTAGCACCAACATTCACTGCACCTGCTGATATTACCATTTACTCTGGTGACGATTGTCAGTATGATGCAAGTATTGAAGTAACCGGTGATGTTACCGACGAATCGGATATTTGCTGTACCGATTTGAATGCAGAATATACAGATGTAGTTGAGCAGGGAGCTTGTGTAGGAGAATGGATTATTACCCGTACCTGGACTTTGGTTGACGGTTGTGAAAATGAAGCTGATCCTCAAATTCAGGTAATAACAGTTATGGACAATACTGCACCAACTGCGGTATGCAACGATCTTACTGTTCAACTGGATGCAAATGGTACCGCTACAATTACAGTAGCCGACATTGACGGAGGTTCATCTGACAATTGTGGAATCGACACCATGTTTATTGATACCGAAACATTCTATTGTGGAAACCTTGGTGAAAACGAAGTTACATTAACTATTGTTGACCAATGTGGCAATACTTCAACCTGTACTGCAACTGTTACCGTTGAAGAAGGTGATGCCAACTGTAATAATGTTCGGGTACTTGCTGCTCCGGATGTACTTACATTAATTTATTGCCCGGGTGGATATGTATCAGGCGACATTGATCTTTTCGCCAACGATGAAGGATTCACACAAAGCACTGTAAACTTCAATCTGTTAACAGATTTACCGGAAGGTGTTTCAATTACCGATGGAGCTTTAAATTATGTGAACGAAGAAGCCAATGAAGCCGTTATTACTTTAACTTACTCGGTATGCCACAATGTTTATACAGCTGAATGCGATACAGCAGATGTTACAATACATGTATTGCTTGATTCTGACTGTGACGGCGTTCCGGATAGAGATGATATCGATGACGATGACGATGGTATCCTTGACATTTTTGAACAGGAAAATCCATACACTAACACTGATCCAGCTGATGGAGACATTGATACGGATAATGACGGTATTGTTGACCGTTTAGACATTGACTCGGACAACGATGGTATAGTTGACAACATTGAGTGGCAGCAAAACATTCCGGAAGGGCAATACCATGAGAGCGAGTTTGGTGGAGTTGACTTAGGATTTGATTATTATCCACCTCTTGGTGTAGACTCCGATGGTGATGGTTGGGATGATCGTTACGATGATAACGAAAATGGTGGTCAAAACATCTTCTATCTTCCATTTGATATGGACTTGGATGGTACCCCAGACTTTCAGGATACAGATTCCGACGGTGATGATATTCCTGATTACATTGAAGGATGGGATGCAAATGTTCACGATACAATCGCTGACACTGATTTTAGTGGAACTGATAGTGATGGTGATGGTTTAGATGATGCCTACGATACTTATGATACAAGCGAAGAATGGTTACATGGTAAAAATGCAATTGGAAGTGATGCTCCGTTACAAGATATGGCTGGCGATACTATCAATAACATTCGCGACTGGCGTGATATTTATGTACCACCTATTGAAGGAGACGATTTCCAGACCGAAGGTTGTGAATTGAATATCCCGGATGGATTCTCTCCAAATGATGACAATTACAACGACTACTTCGAAATAGAGTTTGTATGTGCCGAAGGAGATCAAATTTTTGAAGAAGTATATTCAAATGCTAAGATTGAGATCTTCAACAGATGGGGTAACCTTGTATTTGAAAAAGAACGGTATGGTAATACGCAAAGCTGGGGCAATTATGAAGCCTGGTGGGATGGACGATCGACCAATGATTTACAAGTTGGTAACGATAAGTTGCCTGCGGGTACCTACTTCTACATTCTTTACCTTGGCGATGGTGAGGTTACTACAGGATCAATATTCCTAAATAATTAGTTGATTAGAAATTAATGAATGTTAAATCTGAAAAAATTAGAACGATGAAAGCAAAATTAAATATAATCAAAGGTTTAGGGATACTGGCAATAGTAATGGCTGCATTTACATCAAATGCTCAACAAGATCCGATGTATACACAATACATGTTTAACCAACAAACCATTAACCCGGCGTATACCGGATCGTGGGAATCACTGGGTTTTATGGTGTTGGGTAGAAATCAGTGGACAGGAATAGATGATGCACCACAAACCTACACATTTACCGTGCAGGCGCCATTAAAAAGCGAACGCGTAGCTTTGGGTTTAAATGTGATTAGCGATAAAGTTGGTTACGAAAAACGCTTTTACATGTTTGCCGACTATTCGTACCTGGTTCCATTAAGCGAAAAAACGAATTTACGTTTTGGACTAAAAGGTGGATTTACAAATTATTCGCACAATTTGCAAGATCATAATATTATCGATCCAAACGATCCATCTTTTGTTGGAGAAATTAACTCAGCGTTTAAACCCAACTTTGGGGTAGGCGCATTCTTGTACGGAAAGCGTGCTTATGTTGGTTTTTCTATCCCTAAAGTGGTAAATAGCAAATACGAAAACGATTACAAGAACTTCTCTGTAGAAGGTGAATTACGACACTATTTTCTTACAGCAGGTGCTGTATTCGACTTAGGCGAGAACATTAAGTTTAAGCCAACAGCACTTACCAAAGCGTCGTTCACCAGTGAAACCGGTACTCCACTACAACTCGATTTAACAGGAAACTTCCTGATTAAAGAAAAGCTTTGGCTTGGAGCCATGTGGCGTTCAGGTGATTCGTATGGATTTATTGCACAGTTCTTATTTGCTGAGAAATTGAGAATTGGTTATGCCATTGATTTTTCAACCTCAAACCTGAAAAATTACAACAACGGCACACACGAAGTAATGGTTTCGTACGAATTAAAATTCAAGAAAGAAAAAGTAGTATCGCCAAGATACTTCTAGAATATTTATTGATGTTGTGTTTATTGCCCGAGTTCCAACTTTCTTTGTTGGTCCTCGGGTTTATTTTTTTTATGATTTAAAACCAACTCATCAATTTCAGGCAAACACCGCCCGCATGAAGTTCCGGCCCGTGTAAAACGTTGAATGTCGGCTGTTGATTCAGCACCTTTTTTTAATACTAGACGAATTTCTTTTTCGTCAACAAAGTTACATAAACACACCAGTCTGTTCGCCATAATACTATTTTGTTACCTCCTTCAACCAAGTTGATTAGAAATAGTTCATATAAATGATTGAGGGATTTAACTTACCAAAAATTTATTTTCAGCGTACACCTTCACTTTTCGGTATATCTCGATCACCTTATCGTTTTTAGGCAGCGAATTGTAGATTTTTTCAAGAAAACGATTTTTCATAACCAACTCAAACGAAGGTTTAAAATTAATATCGTATACCCACGATAATTGCATCACCTTAATATCGAGTTGATTTTCAATTTTATCTTTCGATACAATTACTCCGCTGAGCACTTGTTTTGCAACTTCTTTTGAAATTGCTCCACCCGACGGTTTCTCCCAGGTTAAAGTGTGGTTGGCAATAGCACGCGGATTGGAATAATAATCGCTAAGCACTTTTAAGATATCCAGTTTGTCGGCATCGCGGATTAGTTGCGAAAATAACAACTCTTCTTTTGACAAATTTTTGGGCAACTCGCGTTTATTGTGATTTAAAATGGCTGGAAGCACCAATTCCTCCTGCCCTTCTTCTAACAATCCAAAAAAGTTATTTTCTTTTAATACCTGCACAGAATAATCCGCATGATCAACAGATTTTGAATCATCAAAGGTGTTGAATTCAATCAGCTGTTTAAACCTTCCAATATCATGAAACATTCCAATAAAAAACGCCAAACCTTTCTCGCTATCGCTTAAATGCATTTTTTCGGCCAACGAAAATGCCGTTTCGGCCACACGAATGGAATGTTCCTTTTTTATTGTAAAGTTATTTTGTTGCTCCTCAGAAAGCCCATGAAATAAGTCAATGTATCCACTAAACTTCTTTTTTGACAGGTTAACCCACTCTTCCATAAATCCTCAATTTTTAGTGTGACAAATGTAATTATATAAACAAGTGGCAACAGAACTTCAACCAAGATTTTTATCAACAATAAACGTTTTAAGTTGCAAAAGAAAATATACCTGATGATTGGGGAATTTTACTATTTTTGCAGCCACACAAAGGTCCCATAGTTCAATGGATAGAATACAAGATTCCGGTTCTTGCGATCTGGGTTCGAGTCCCGGTGGGATCACCAAAGCGGGGATTTTATCAGAAATGATAGAATCCCCTTTTTTATTCCCTCCTAGAACCGCTGCCATTCCAGGGATTGGAGAAAAAAACGAATTTATTCTTGTGGTTCGAACTCGGTCACATTCTCGGTTATAATAAATCCCCTCGGGAAATAACAACTTCTGAAAGGCCCGTTTCCCGGTTAAATCACTAGAATCCCATATTTTCAAGGGATTTTGACATAAATCGACAGCATAGTTTATAACTTTTTTGAGGTTCGAACTATAGCCACCAACTTTGCTCAATTCTGTTTCAATTTCAAAACATTCTTTTTCATATTTTGATCTAAATTTGTCATATAACTGTCTATTAATTTCTCCAATAACAAAACGCTCCTCTATCGTTTCAAGCTTCTTTCTAGTTTCACTTAGCTTCACTTTCAAGTTTTTTGCATCCTGCAGCTCCGTTTTAAAAAAACCAGCCATCTGTTCCTCCAACTGAACTTTAATTATCTCAAGCTCCTCTCTCCCAATTTGGAAGATTTCTAGAGTGTTCCTAAATAATTCATGTATGATCTTTGCACTCCGGTTAACTTTACATCCTTTTGTTCGGCACTTATAATAGTACAAACCTTTTTTCTGAACCAAATATCCAGTCAGTGCCAAACCACATTTGTCGCATTTAGTAAACACTTTCAACGGAAGATTTTCATTGTCTTTATCGTGTACAAAACCGTACCTCGTACTTTCACTTCTAATATCATGAATTGCGAGAAATAAATCCTGTGAGATTAAAGGCTGATGCTGTCCTTTTATAACTTGCCCCGGAATCATTTTACTAACAATAAGTCCGCAATAAAATGGATTCGAAAACATGCTACATAAACGTTTTTCTGAGATACTAACCCCCATCTGGTTCACACGTTTTGTAATCTCGACATTCGTCATTTCCGTATATGCTTTCCATTCGAAAGCTTTCTTAAGAATCTTTCCTTCTTCACTTATAACTAGTTTTCTTTCGATCGCCCTCCCCTTGTTTAAATTCTCATATCCACGCGGTACAGCCCATAACCAGTAGCCTTTCATCAATAGCTCCTTCATTCCTGTCACAACTTTATCTCGCCTAAGTTCATTATCCATTTGCCCAAACAGGAAAAGTATTTTTTGTTGGAAAGAGCCAGATGGTGTTGTTGGATCAAGCTCCTGTGTGGTTGCCAAAGTTATTACTCCGTATTTTTTTAGTAGTTCATCAGCAATCGATGCACCATTGATTCCTGAACGAGAGAATCTTTCGTAGGAATAAACAATTACATAGCTGATATTTTTTGACCTCTTTACGAAGGTTAGCATCCTATTGAATTCTTTCCTGTCATCCGTTTTTGCCGATTCGTACGTACCACCAAAATAACCAACCACATTTAAACCTCGTTTGCTCGCGTACATCTCGCAATATCTTTTTTGTGAAGCAAGGCTGGTATTATCCTCTTGGTCAGCTGATGAAACCCGGGTGTAAATTACGGCATTGTTTCCCTCCTGAAATTTCTCAGGAATTTGTGGAGCAAATTGTTTGAACAGGCTTAAATCATTCATGGCTTGAAGAATTTTATTGGACCGGGATGATAATCCTTGGAAATTACGAAAATACCCAATACTGATGCAGTTATTTTTTCAACATAAAGGATTTCAGTATTAGCAATGCCATCGTTTCCGAATCTTTAATAAGCTTTTCATAATCGGAAAATGTCAAATCTCTGTATTTAGGAATAGAACGCATTTTCTCCAATGAGAGTCTCTTTTTAACTCTTTCTGTGGCTTCTTCAATACTTCTATTTTCGTTTTCCTGCATAGTTTAATATGACCATTTAACATCATGGTTATTGAGTCATATCAAACGTATACAATTTCGCACAAGTCTTAAAGAGCTGTGCTTTTATGTCCGTCTGAGGCCTTATGTGTCTTTAATTGTTCTAAAAATTCCATTGTGACACTTTTACTTCAATATGTTTTTACAGGAACGTATGGAAAACAACTATTGAATAAAACTATTAATGTTTTTGTGTTTCTAACTTTAATTTCAAATAATGTTCGTCTTTTATATTCTGCAATTATTTTACGGTCAATAAAACCGTTCCATAAGAAAACCGGCCACTTTCAGGGACTAAAAGTAAGATCTTGTCATTTTCTTTAAGTCTCCCTGAGTTTGATAAATCATCAAGTGCTGCAAAAATAGAGGCAGATGCTATATTTCCAATTTCAGTAAGATTGGTGAACCACTTGTTCGTCCCTAAATCTAAACCTCTGGCCTCTATTCCCTCGGCAAGCTTCCCATAAAAGAACATAGATGAAACATGAGGGATCACATAGTCGACATCCTTCGGATCAAGGTTGTATTTGTCCAGACAATATTTCAGGTGGTCTACCCAGTAACGAATGATATTAGGTTTAAGCAAGCGAATGTCCTGCTTAACGGTCATTACCGAACGATTGATAAGTTCGCGGCTTTCAAATTCCTTCCAGCTTGTCAGTTCTCCATCTTCACGAAGTTCTGCTCCCATAAACATACAGGTGGGCAGTTCACTGGCATATGAAGTCATTTCAACCCATTCAACTTTAAATGAAATTCCATCCTCGCTCTTTTTATCTGAGAGTAATACTGAGCTGGCACCATCACTCAGCATAAAGCGCAGAAAATCCTTTTCAAAAGCCATGTATGGATCTTTGCCGACCTGCGAGCAATGCTCATATTCTTCTTCATAGTTTTTCGACAACAGCGTAGGAGAGGCAAGTTCTGAAGTGGAACAAATTGCCTTTAAAGAAACTCCGGACAAAACAGATAGGTAAGCCGTTTTAAATGCCTGCAGGCACGTAAGGCATACTCCCGAAGCGGAATACAGTTCCATAGGCCTGTTTTTCATTAGTCCGTGAACCATTGATGCATGGGAAGGCAATAACTGATCAGGATTACCAGTGGCACATGCCAGTACATCAATATCCTCCGGAATTTTTTCATCAGGAAACAATCTCTGTATGGAACGGAATGCCAGCTCTGCATTGGTATGGGTAATTTTTTGTTTTTTATCCAAAGCATAGTACCTGGATTTTATTCCGTTTTGTTTTAATACTATACGCCGTACCCTTGACGGTTTTGAATTGATCAAACCAAGATATTGTTCCATATCTTCGTTTTCGACGGGTGAATTGGGCAAAAATTTGCTGATGGATGAGATGTAAACATTTTTATTCATAACAATAAATTATAATGGTTGGTATGTAAAAATAAGTAAATATTTACATACAACTGTTATGAATGGCTTAGGATTTTAATTTTATTTGCTGGTAGATGGTTTGATAAAGTGTGAACAATTCCTCTGTATTGAGCCCGTACAAAAGGCATCTGTCGAATGCAAGCCCCAGAAAACAACTTCGAAAAAGTGTTGCATAATGTTTAGTATCTATGGGCTTTATTTCTTTATTCTCAATTGCCCTTGATATTACTTTTTCCCACAGGTTAATCTCCTCAAGTGAGTTGCGTGTCATAATCTCAGAGAAGTTGGGATAGATTTTAGACGCCTGGAGATATAAGGAAAAATACTGCTTGTAAATATTGACAACAGAGATGGATAACATCCTGGACATTGTTGTGTTTATTCCGCTGATATATAGTTTTATAAACTGCTCAAGAGAGGTGTTGTTGTCGAATTTAAATTTCACAGAAGGATCCTGTGTTTTTATCATGTAGGTGTCTATCACTTCGTTAAATATTTCTTCCTTATTTTTAAAAAAATAGAATATTGCCCCTCTTGTTTTACCAACCGCTTCCTCTATATCAGAAATACTAACTTTTTCATAATTGTTATTCAGGAATAATTTAAAAGCTTCTTCAGTGATTCGTTCTTTAGTTGTCATGATAGTGTTGTTCTATTACGAACAAACTTACTTAAAAAGGTTGATAAATCTAGAAAAACAATCCTTTTTTATGGTATCAATTATCATCTGTTATGGATACTCATTTTTTTGTTTGTATAATTTTTTTATATATTTACATACCGTATGTTAGGTATGAATATGAACCTTTTACTTATTTTATTTGTGCTAAGTGACCTGCCTTTGGCATGCAATTTAACCGCAAATGACCTTGAAATAATTTAGTGGTTCCCGGTCTACGCAGACCGTCAGTCTGTTAAAGCAGGGCTGGGATAATGGGAAAAATAGTCCGCCTGATAAGATCATCTATCCTCTTGAATATAATCATATAAAAAGAAACAAAAGAACCTCCATCAAAATTCGAGATTAATAGGCTCTATCTCCTAGTCTGTAATGATTGTTTCAGAGAGAGAGAATAAAATTAACCATAAAATACTAAGCAATGGCAAACAGAATTAGTAATAAGAAAGGTGATGGAATGCTGCCAAAGGAAGAACATCGTTCTTTTGTGAAAAGAGCCTGGCATGTTTTTTATCTTCGCCCACGCAATGAAAGAATTGCGACACAGATTCTCGCTAATCATGGATATGACGTGTTCTGTCCTGCAATCTCCATAACAAGACAGTGGAAAAACAGACAACGAAAAAAGATCTGGTACCCGCTATTCCCTAATTACTTATTTGTCTTTACTTATCACCATGAAATATATACCATTCGAAGAATTTCTCAGGTGGTAAACTTCGTTTCTTTTGCAGGCAAACCATCCACAATAACTGAAAAGGAGGTAGAAGCAATACGGAAAATGTTGGAAATTGGTAACGTGATTACAGTAGAAAAACAATTTTGCAGCGGTGAACATGTGCGAATTGTTTCCGGCCCATTAAAAGGACATGAAGGAATTCTGGTAAAACGACGAAATAAAAGCCGTTTTGGTATTCGACTGAAAGCAATCAGCCACTCCGTATTTATCGATATCAGCCAATCAGACCTTGAGAAGCTTTAAAAGCGACACATCAAAAAATTGGAGTCCGCTGACTTAAGCGACATGATTATACTCATAATAATTACATTAGTCCTTTTAGAGAAAACATTTAAACCTTATTATTTTAATCCGAACTCCTTAAACGTTAACTATGGAAAAACACAGCTTGTATGATGTCATTTTTAAAATGAGACCATTGCCTAAAAAGCTTACAGAACGGTCTTATGTGGATGCACTTATTGCAGCTATTGACGAAAGGCTGACTATGACAGAACACAGGTATCGGTCATTGTTACTCAATGCCGGGCACACATCAGATTATATGTATTTTGTGGAAAAAGGGCTTGCCCGTTGTTTTTATTTTGATGATCGTTCCGGCAGAGACCTGACCTCGATACTCTGGAAGGAGCAGAGTATAGTGTGTGATCCTGTGAGTTTCTTCCAGCGTAAGACTTCAGAGTTTAATATCGAAGTGATGTCAGGAAGTTTGTTACTTTCCATATCCTACCGCCAGCTTCAGGAAATTTATAAGGCTTTCCCTGAGACGGGCGTTTTTGAACGTTGTGTTTCATTGCAATATGTGTATTATTTTGCGCAGAGATCCCGGCAATTAGCCATGAACTCGCCCTGGGAGAGATACCTGCATTTATTGACATCACATCCGGATATCGAATTAAAAGTATCAAAGGAAATTATAGCATCCTATTTGAATATAGCCCCGCAGACGCTTAGTAAAATGCTTCGGGAGAAAGGACATCCCTGATTGATCGGCAGATTTGATTCCAATATATTTTAATAATTACATGCAATAATTCCCTTTTCGCATTCTGATTTCTTAGGATAGCTAATCTTCATTCCCTTCAGAATTTACTTAATCTCGATTCTTCCACTTCTTAATTCAGGTTCAGAGGATTGGCCAGACACACCCGTACCTTTGAAAATGTGTTCATGCTCAAAAGTGGCCTTTATTATTTACCGTAAAAGTAAGTATGCATTCACAACAAAGTTGTCAACTGTTTTACGAATTATGTTCTCCTGTAGACGGATCTTTAAAAACAAACTATAATTAGCGATGAAGAAGCTCCTGACAAAACACTTTTCAATCTTAGTTCCAGTTACAGCATATTTGTATATCCTGCTTTTTGTGTATTCAGGATTCAGTAAATTGCTGGACTATGAGACGTTTACTGTGCAGCTTGCCCAGTCTCCGTTACTCAGTGCCTATGCCGGTATAATTGCCCCGGCTGTAATAGGAATAGAATTAGTATTGTCTCTCTTGTTGGTTCAAAAGAACTCCCGACTTCCGGGCCTGTATGGCTCTTTTTTTCTAATGATTGCCTTTACCGTCTATATTTATCTGATCTTGAACTACAGTGATTTCATTCCCTGTTCCTGTGGAGGTCTTATTGAGAAAATGACCTGGACCCAACATCTGATTTTTAATATAGTCTTTGCGTTATTGGCACTTCTTTCAATTGTCCTTTCAGAAAAAGAGAAGCTGACTAAAAAACGAACTGTGATTCAAAAACTGTTAATTCCGTCGTTGCTCGCGGTTGGAATTGTAGTGGGGCTATATTTATCATCTGAGCGCATCATAAAAAAAGAAAACAATTTTATTCGGCGGTTTGGTCTGCACCCGATTCGTGATGAAAAGGCATTTGATTTGGGGGTAAACTCCTACTATTTTGCCGGCATAGCCGATGGGAAAATTTACCTGGGTAATATAACAGCCCCTTTGGTGCTTACCAGTATTGATACTGCCTTGAGACGAATGGAGAGCGTTAAAATAGAACTGGATGATGATAAACACCCTTTTCGTTTCATCCAGGTACAAGTAAAACCGCCTCATTTCTACCTTTTTGATGGTGCCGTTCCGGTTATCTATCAGGGACAACTGGGCGATTCACTGGCTTATACCATCAGTGCTGATGATTGTTATTTTTCACAGCTACAGGTGATTGATTCTGTTCGGGTTGCCTTTCGGGCGCAAAGCAGCCAGACAAAATCGTGGGTGCTTGGCACGCTGAATCTCCAGGATAGTCCCAGAATACAACTCAATCATAGCTTACTCAAAAAACAGGTTGATGGGATATTCGACACCGACGGACAATTGCTTTGGGATGATGCGGGCAAGGAACTCATCTATATTTATTCTTATCGTAATCAGTACCTGGTGATGGACCAGGAATTAAACCTGCTGCATGAGTTGAATACGATTGATACAACATCCAGAGCAAAAGTGCAGGTGCGCATACTTTCTAATGGAAGTTATAAAATGGATGCGCCGCCATTGCTCGTTAATAAAACATCAGTAGTTCATGGAAGATTGCTGTTTAATATCTCCATGCTCAGGGGAAAATTTGAATCCAGAGAGCAGTGGAAACAAGCAGTGGTTGTCGATATGTATAGAACCAGTGTTCAGGAATACCTGGGCAGCTTTTATGTCTATAACAGGGGAGAAGAAAGAATGTCCCGGCTATTTGCAACGGACAAATACTTATTCATTTTGTCCGGCAATGAAATAGTGCGTTACAGTTTTGCGCAGGCTGTGACACTCAATTATCAAATGGGGGAAGCCGAAAACCATGAAGAGAGTAGGCAATAAATTTAAATTCTACAAACATGAAAAAGTTAAAAAGAATGTTTCTGCCAGTTGCGATTGTACTTTTTGCAGTTGGTGCAGCACTTGCCAGTCATGCGGCAAAAAGTTTGGATTCATCAGAACCCGGCTATTATTTTGATAGCTCAACCAGTCAGTGTGTTTCCGCAGGTGTAGATTGTAGTACCATCCCAGGACAGGCCTGTACCTGGACTGATGAGAGTAACATTACACACAACCTGAGCCGTTTTGGCGAGACAATGTGCGGTGCCCCATTGTACAAACAGTAGCAAAAAGAAAGGATGCTCTACTGAGCATCCTTTTTGTTCATCCCCTCACTTATCCATTCACATTCAACACTGTCCTTTAAAAAGTAATTAAACCAATCCATAATTCTGTTTGTCAGGTCATTTTGTGTTTGTTGTTGAAACAATACATGCCCTTCATTTTTATAAAACAGAGCAATGACATCTTTTTCATTTCTGCATAAGGCGTTGTAGAAAGCCATGGTGTGATCCGGCGTCACATTTTTATCCTCTGTACCTGTCCAAAGTAATACCGGTGCATTCACTTTTTCGGCGTGATAGGCAGGGTTGTTTTTAAAGTAGAGACCTTTGTCGGATGAAAAAGGGACACCCATTTTATACATATTAGCTTCAATCCTGACATAATCAGGTATCTGAAAACCGTAATTAAAAGAATGGCTATCCCAGACAATGTCGCTATGACCGGAACCGGAAACGAAAGTGGCAAACCGATCGGATCGGGTTGCGATATAATCGGTCTCATATCCTCCAAAAGAGTGCCCAATTAGTCCTATTCTTTCCTTGTTAATCGTTGGATTATATGCCAATGCATCGAGTGCATGATTAACACAATCCAGTGCATCCATCCCAGGCCCATTTTTACCAGTGATCTCAATGTCGGGTAAATACACAAAATATCCTCTTTCAAGTAGTAATCTAATGTTAAAACCGATGCTTTCATAAAAAGAGGGGAAAGGATAGCGATTGGCAAGCCGGTTTTGTTTTTCATAAATATGTACGACCATTGGATATTTCTGAGACGGCTTGTATTTCAATGGATAGTACAAAATCCCTTTTAGCGGAGTTTCTTTACTATTGGTATAGGAAATTATTTCCTGTTTCAGTGAAGAAATGTTGTCATCCTGCTTATTGCTTTGATAAATGGCTATCGGAATTTTATCAGTTTTTCTACAAACCAACTGAGAAGGTTGATTGTAATTTTCTTCCAACCAGGAGAAGCAGTTTAGTGATTGATTGTAAGTCAGAGAGCTGATGTAATGGGACGTTGGAGGAATAATTATTTCTGTTTTCCCTTTATGCCAAAGGCTGTAACCGGTCTGGTTTGTTTCAGGATCGTATAATTCAATTAACAGGGGATTGGACAGATTTACCTGTCGCATGGAAAATCGACCATAAGTAGATTTAATGGCCTCACGCTTGCAGTTTGCTATTTTGGTAATGTATTCATCAAATTTTGCCAGACAGGTTAGTGTTTCTGTTTTTAGGTCCCATTGCCATACAGCGCCTTCTCCTTGAAAAATAATGAACTTGCAATCGGTTGAAAACCATGGCATGCTTAAATGTTTTCCTTCAATAAACTTTATGCCTTTCGAAGGAAGATGATAGAGCTTCCATCCATTTTCAACAGGAGAAAGGGCATAATTCCCATTTCCGGAGAGATAATATTGAGGAGCAATGGTGTCCAACACTACATAATTGTCATCTTCCAGATCATATAAAAACAATTGTATAGGTGGTTGGTCCGACAGGTAGTCCTGTAGCTTCCATGGATCAATGCTTAAAAAGTATCTATTGTTCCTTATATTAAGCGCTTTTGGCTGCTTATCTGTCCCTGCTTTTCGGATAAAATGTTCACGGGGTCTCCAAATGTAAGTCATAACTGTAATTGGAGGATAAAACTTTTCTACCAATCTTTTATCATTACCCCGCCAGATATCCACCATTTCATTCTGCTGTTGTTTTTTAGGTACTATCAGTTTCAAAAAATGAACACCATCCCCGATTTCATCCGTAAATGCCCGTTGGAAAGTGGTTGGCAGAATTTCATTCAAAGGATAGCTTTTTTTAGCCTGGACATCCAGAAAAACCAGATTTGACACAGAATCTTGCTGGTTTTGTTCATGAATTATTATCTCTTGTCCGTCTTTGGCAACATCCAGATATGAAATCCTGTTACTTGTATGATATACCTTTTCGATGGTATTTTCCATGATACGAAAAACATCATATCCTTGATCCGGATTTTCAGCAAATGCATAAATCTGATTGTCCTTTGTGACAAAGAACCGGACCACCCGGTTAACAACATTCAAAAGGTGGCCATCACTTTGGCGCAGTTCAAGTTTGTTTTGTTTTTGTTTATTATAGTGTAGCAAAAACTGTTTCTTGTTTTCTAATACCTGTGCATTGTTTACGCCGGCATAGTGTGTGCTTTTAAATTCGGGTAACTCCAGTAGTTCTGCCTGGCCCAACCTGGATGTAAGTAAAAGGTTCGTACCCACAAAGGCAACACTTTTAACTTTTATCCGGTGCTCCACCGGTTTCCCCGGCCCAGTAATGTCAAATACCAGCAGCGTATCTCTGTTTTGGTCGTATGCTTTCCACGCAGTTAACCATCTGCCGTTTTCACTCATCTTAAGTGTGGCCAATCGATAGTAACTGCTAAGTTCATTCTTTAGTTCCGAATGATCTTGCGCTGTTAATTCCTGTCCTGCTGCAAGCAGCAGGAACAGGAATAGTAACAATAAAGGATATAGGCGCTTCATAACTAATAACCTTCATTTTGTGGATATAAATTGGCGTTGAGTAATAACTCACTCTGGGGCAAAGGCCACCAGGCTTTATAGTCTTCCCAGTTGGGTTTTGTACTGTTTAATTCATTCAGGCGTCCCAGGCGTTTTAGATCAAAAAAGCGGTGTCCGAATTCGGTAAAGAACTCTCGTCTTTTTTCGGCCAGCAATTCTGTTAGAAAGTCCTCTGTGGAAAGATTGGTGAGAAGTGCTAAACCTGCCCGTTCGCGGGTCGCATTTAGGTAGGGCAAGGCTTCATCCTGCCGGTTTTGTTTGGCCAGTGCCTCAGCAAGTATAAAATAAACCTCTTCCAGCCGGAAAACAACGGAATATTCATTGTTATTGGTACCGGATAAGTTTTTGTATTTGTAAGGTCTGTACCAGGAATCACCGTTAAAACTGACCTGTGTCATCCAGCTCTGCTTGCGCAAATCATTTTCTGCAAAACTGCTGACCAGATCTTCTGATAGTGCATAAGCATGCGGTGCTGCATCAGAGAAATAATAGAACGATGCTTCCTTTGTGGCATCGCCACTATTTTGCGGGCTTAGTTGCCAAAGAATATGGTTTCCTGTGTTATGAAATACTTCTGCCAGGTCTGGCTGGAAATCGTATAAGGACGATTGCAATATTCCGGAGGCCATTTGCTCTGCCAACTGATACTTTTGTTCCGTTAAGTATACATTGGCTAGTACCATTTCCGCAACTTTACGATTTGGATAGATACGTTGTGTATTGCGGTAATTGTCATTCAACAGTGAAATGGCTTCGTTCAGGTCCGATTCCAGTTGTTCAAGCAGAACGGCCGATTCAGTTTTTGTCAGACTTCTGTTATATTCATAATCAATACTGCTTGTATATGGAATAGCTCCAAATAGCCTGTGCAGGTAAAAATAAAGCAGGGAGCGTATCAGTAAAGCTTCTCCTTTTAGTTGATTTTTTTCTTCCGTGGAAATGGATGTGGAAAGTTCAGCTCCGTGAATGATGGAATTAGTATAATAAACCTGCGTATAAGTTGTATTCCACAGGCTTGCAATAATCCTGTTGCTTACCTGTTGTTGGTTGTGGTAGATATCCATATTACCGTTCTGGTCATTGTTGTAGCAATCCAGGTCATCGGCGTATGATGCAGTAAGTGTGCTGACCGAATAATATCCGGCCCCGGAAATTAGTGACCGATCGCGCAAATCGGCATAGAGACCTGCCATTGCTGCATTTGCAGTCTGTATAGTTTCAAATACCTGTTCAGTTCCCAGTTGATTGGTAGGATTATCTACTTCAACCAGTTCTTCGCAGGAAATCAGGAGTAATACTCCCAGACAAAATAGAAATGATATTTTTTTCATTGGATACGTTTTTAAAAGTTAAGCTGAATTCCGAATGACCATGTTTTTAATGGCGGCAAATAGCCGGACAGAGAGAATTCCGGATCCAGACCAAAATAGTCGCTAATGGTTAACAGATTTTGCCCCTGTACATAAAATCGTGCACTTTGCAGATACTTATTAACCTGCAGCTGGTAGGCAAGTTGAATGTTTTTGAGTCGGATAAACGAAGCGTCACTCACTGCTGCATTACTGTTACTTAAATAGCCATGGAGTCGGTTGATTTGAGAGTTGGTTCCCGAGGAGTAGGGCATGTACTTTCCTTCGGGATTTTCTTCCGACCAGACATCCAGAACTTCAACCGGCTGGTTGTACATACTCCCCGGGCGGGGCATCATGCTGATGTAGTTTTTTTGCCGCTGATTGACAAACTGGAACAAAAAGGAGAACTCCCATTGCCGGTAGGAGATTTGGTTCGACCATCCACCAAAATACTTAACTGCAATGTCTTCAATAACCTGGTTGTCATCGGGAGAAGTGATGTTCCCATCATCATTGTAGTCCGTAAATTGGTATAGCCCTGTTTCAGGATCAATCCCTTCGTAATTATAAACTTTAATTATTGATGTCGGGTATCCAATTACATACTGATTGGCGTACGTTGAGCCTTCCAGTCCGGGAAACGAAATCAGCTTATTGTCGGGGAAGCTGATATTAAAACTACTGTTCCAGTTAAAATGCCCGGTTTGAACAGGTGTAGTGTTTAGTTCAAATTCGAGCCCTTTGTTTTCTACTTTGGCGGGCAGGTTGGCTTGTATTGTACTGAATCCTGTGGTGCCGGGTAAAGGAATACCAACCAGTTGATTGCCGGAGCGGTTACGGTACCAGGCAGCACTGAATTGGATGCGATCTTTTAGAAATCCTAATTCGATGGCAGCTTCAAGCTTGGTGGTTTTTTCCCAGCTAAAGTATGGATTATTGAGCCGGGAAGGGTATAGGCTGGTATTGCCTCCATAAAGCGTATTACTAACGGTGTAGGTATCCAGAAATTGATAGTCTCCGATCAGGTCACTTCCGGTAATTCCATAGCTGGCGCGTAGTTTCCCAAAACTTAACCAGCTGCTGGAGGCAAGGAAGTATTCTTTGGAGAAGATCCAGGCACCACCGATGGCACCAAAACTGGCAAATCGCTGGTCGGGACCAAAACGGCTGGAGCCATCCCGGCGACCGGTTAAGTTCAGGATATATCGTTCTTTATATTTGTAGTTAATACGTCCGAATAGCGCAGCATAACGGTATTCCGTTTTATCATCACCGGTTACCATAACATTGGCGGCAGCTGCCAGGTTGGTGATCAACGCGTTGCTTTCAAAACCATAGCCCATAATGTTTAAAGTGGTTCGCTGCGTTTGTTGCAGCGTTCCACCCACCAGTACATCTATATCATGGTTATTGAATGTATGCCGGTAATTCAGTTGAGGCTCCACAATCCAGGAAAAATTCTGATTCAGGTTTTTAAAAGCCTGAGAAAAATCGGGAGTAAGTCCGTAGGCCGGATTATACATGGTATTGGGGCGCAACATTATTTCTTCAAATGAGGTATAGCTTATTCCTCCGTTTGCTTTAATGTAAAGTGAGGACAGCACTTCATACTGAAGGTTTAAGTCGGAATTAAAGGTCTTGCTTTTATAGGAGTAGGTACTTTCGTAAGCAGCCAAAGGATTGTTAAAGGTATTGTTCTCCCAGTTCAAACTGCCATCTTCCTGGTATAACGCCGGGGCATTGGGACTCAGTCGTAGTGCCTGACTTGTGATTTCAGTTTGTATCAGGTTGTTGCTTTGGTTCGAGAATAATCCTGAGGCATTCAGCAAAAAACGATTATCACTTGAATGATGACTAAAATTCCCGGAAATATTATCGGTCTTGTACTTGAAGTCATCTGAGAAAACAGTAGTTTGTTCATTGTGACTACCACTGATCAGAAACCGGCTGTTGTTTCCACCTCCGTTTAACGAAAACTGTAACATAGAGTTGGTGGCAGTGTTGCCAATTAACTCTTCCTGAAAGTCGGTATACCGGGTGTCATCCCAGGTGCCGTTTATGTCGTAGGCATTGGCCGGATAGTCTGTAATACCGTCGTTGGCATAAGCCTGACGACGCATTTCCAGGTATTGAGGAGTGTCCATTAATTTCATTTTTCGTGCTATCTGGCTGACTCCGTAACTGCTGTTTATACTTAAGGCGGTTCTACTGCCCGTTTTCCCTTTTTTGGTGGTAACCAGAATTACTCCGTTAGCACCACGTGAACCATAAATAGCAGTTGCATCGGCATCTTTTAATATCTCTATGCTTTCAATGTCGTTGGGATTGATGGCATTGAGCGGATCGATCTCTCCATAAGGAATAATCGTGCCACCAAGCGCTGATGGAGACTGAAGTGTAGCCGGTACACCATCGATTATATACAGGGGGTAATTACCATCGCGGCGAAGACTGTTCGTGCCGCGGATTTGGATGTTATAACCGCCTCCGGGAACTCCGCTGCTTTGTGTGATATTAACACCGGCCATACGACCCTGTACAGATGATAATGCATTGCTTACGGGTTGGTTTTCCAGTTCTTTTGATCGTACCCGGGCAATACTTCCGGTGCGCTCCTGGTCTTTAACGGTGTAATAACCCGCATTGATGGTGACTTCAGAGAGTGTGGTGATGTCTTCCTGCAGCTGTACATTCAGATGAGAACGTCCGTTTAGCGGAATTTCGAGCGTTTTAAAGCCGATAAAGGAGAAGTAAAGTACCGCGTCAGAAGGTACTTCTTTTAGGAGGTACAGACCATCGTCTTTGGTAATAGTACCGGTTGATGGTGTTTCTTTAAGCACCACGTTGACACCGGGTAGTGGTTGGTCATTCTGATCCGTTACCCGACCGGTAACCGTAATCGTTTGTGCATGTAATTGATTTATACATAACAAGAAAATAAAACTGATAATAAATAATCGCCTCGGCCAATTGTTTGTGCCAATAGATAAATTGGACACATGCCAAAGGTATTTTAAGGAATAGCTTATAATATTTTGCATGAAATTTATTTTTAGATTGGGTAATAAGGTTGAATCCTATGATGCCAGGATTGGTATGTGAATCATGAAGATTTGGTGTTTCACGATTTATAGGAAGTCATTCCTCACTCGGGTGATTTAATTTTGTTTTGGTACAGGCTATGGTGCCGGCTGAAGAAAAATACCAAACTCATGTAGGAAAGTGTAGATGCAAAACTGAATAGTTTTTGCCGTTTCCCTGGCTTGTTTATTGCTATTTGAGGAATCGCAAAATGGTCAAAGCATTTCCGGAAAATCAGACACACAGGGGTATAATTTTCTTTGTATGGAAAGTTTTTCATAAATTTCGATGTTAATTGATGGTTAGAATTAATTAACGACCAAGCCTGCTACACGTCGTCAAACTGTTGTAGCGGGCTTACTAGTTGTTCTCTGATTGTTTTGTCATAGGCAGTTGTTTTATGATATAAGTGTATTTACGTAGCATCATACAACAAAGAAGTATGATGTAAGCCGGAAAGCAGAGGTTATAACGCCTGAAATTAAATGAAAAAGGGCGCGGACTCAACTTACCGACTTGAGGTACTGGTATACCTTGTACACGATAAGCGAGCCCACGCCTAGGTCGTGAGCCTTTTTTGCTTATGATCTCGTGTACATAAAAATTACCAGTTTTCAAGTCGAGATTCTAAACAATAGCTTCTAATGTCTTATCATTTGAAGAGCTACAATCTTATTAATTAGGATCAAAAGTATGAAAAATATTTTGTAATCCAAGTGGCTTACAATAAAAATTTTGATAATTACAAAATTGCGGTATGGGTAAGCTAACAAAAGAAGATATAATACTCAAAAATAAAATTGCAGAAAGAATTAAATTTCTCAGATCCAGAACTGGTCTTACTCAGTCTGAGTTTACCCAAAAGCATGATATCGATCGACAAATTTTAAGTAGGTGGGAAAGTACGAGCAGTTCGAGAGGTGTTTCCATCTACACCATCCAAAAATTCTGCAATATGATTGGAATAACGCTCAGTGAATTCTTTGATTTTGATTGAATCCGTTAATGATTGCTATTTCTGATTCGAATCACAGCTTTTCCAGACATTTTTTAAGGATCACCCACAACGGGGTAGCTATCAATTAACAAGTGTTGTTTTCTTTTATTATTATGCTAACTTTAGACTCCGAATAAAAACCTTTGCCGTTGAATACACGCCCTGAAATAACATTAAAAAAATCAGTAATCTTAATAAGTATTGTTATATCTCCATTTTGGGAGGATCACAGTACTTCAAAAAATGAAATAGTGGATATAACATCGCTTGGGGATGTTATGTACTAGTTGTGTTCAATTTTAAAACGACATGAGAATAACTAATTTACCGATATGGTTTAAACAGATTACATTCCAAAAAGAAAGTAGAATTATAGCAAACGGACTAACTATTCCATATTTAATTGGGAGCTATGCTATTTGCGGTCAACCGCTTGATGACAGACCGATTAAATCTCTAATTCTTGAAGTTATTGAATCTGAACTTGAAGTTTGCGCTGTTTTGCAAAAGTGTCCTTACATACGACAATATGTAATTGGAGTAGACGACCGAAAATTTTGTGACAAATATATAAAAGGGCAAATAAAATTTGAAAATTCTTTAGGACAGT
Source organism: uncultured Draconibacterium sp. (assembly GCF_963675585.1). Classification (NCBI taxonomy): domain Bacteria; kingdom Pseudomonadati; phylum Bacteroidota; class Bacteroidia; order Marinilabiliales; family Prolixibacteraceae; genus Draconibacterium; species uncultured Draconibacterium sp. The sequence goes on along the minus strand of NZ_OY776414.1, from coordinate 119,263 downwards.
CAAGCCTTTTTATTACACAAAATGCGAGCGAACTTGGTAGTGACCTTGATAACATTGTTGCTCATTTTGAAGAATTATATATCGACTGTATAAACAACAACAAATTCTTATGGAACAATGAAACAAAGAATTGGGAATTGTTTACCGAAGATGAAATAAATCTAATTGAAAAAGGAAAATAATAGACATATATATTTGAAACATTAAATATGAAACACAATTTTTTAAGCTTATAAATTATAATGTAAACAACCTAAATTAAGAAAAATGGCAAGATGTACAGCACCAAGAAATGGTCATCGAACGGCAAGTGGAAGGGCAAACTGCCCAGTATGTGGAGGTAGTAGCTATCGTAGTTACGGTTCCTATCAATCTTATTCTCCATCTTACTCTTCATATTCAAACAATCGAATAAGTAGTAGCAGTGGTACAGGACGAACTAAAACTAAAGCAAGTTGGTCTTCTGCTGGTTCTGCTGTTTTATACACACCGGCAGAAATTCGAACTCTAACACCTGTTCGAGAAAATGTTGAAAAACGTTCAAATTTACCAGACTTGCGAGACGTTTTTCTTTGTCATGCTTGGGATGACCGCAAAGATTCTGCTAAAGATTTGCACGATTTACTTGAGTCAAATGGTGTATCCGTTTGGTTTAGTGAGAAAGATGTTTTATTAGGCTCATCATTACTTCGGGAAATAGACAAAGGACTGGCAAAATCTAGAGTTGGGATTGTATTAGTTACTCCTTCTTTTCTTGAACGTGTAAAAGGAGAGGGAATTGCAGATAAAGAGCTTTCTGCTTTATTAGCTCGTGATTTACTAGTTCCAATTGTTCACAACACGACTTTCGAAGATTTACGAGAAGTAAGTCCATTACTAGGTTCGCGTAGTGGACTAAGTACACTTGAAGATTCAATGGAAAATATTGCATCAAAGTTAGCCGAATTAGTAACCATCTAGACTATTTTTAAAATCAGAATTCTGGTTAATTAAGAAAAAAAACTGCAACACGGTACATATTGCAGGGCGGGGTTTGGTGGTGCGCCAACTGCAGATTCTCGCATCGCAGTTCGGTGTTCTATCGGACAGTAACGCTCTCCGAAATCCACCCTGACAAAAAGTACCAATCGTTGTGTGCAAGGCTAAAAAAGACAATAGCTATATGAAATTAAGAGCCAAAAATAATTTGATCTATCTTACAATATTGCTTGTTTGATATTCCGGTGATGTTGACCCCTCATTCCGGTGATATTGACCCCCTGTTATTTTAGGTTTCGGAATGACCGATATATGACAAAATTACATTTTTCTTCTTAAACTTTCTCCTTTCAATTCAATCCGGTATGACGTATGTACCAAACGGTCTAAAATTGCATCGGCAATTGTTGCTTCGCCAATCACGTCAAACCAGCTTGCTACAGGCAGTTGGCTTACAATTATTGTTGCTGACCTGGCATGCCTGTCTTCAATAATTTCCATTAAATCAAGTTGATGTTGTTTTTCCAGGTGCGTTAGCCCAAAATCATCAAGTATCAGCAAATTAGTTTTTGATATTTTCTGCAAAAGCTGGTGTATTGTTCCTTCCAGGCGTGCCATTTTAGTGCGTTGTAAAAGTTTCTGGACATTAAAATACATTACTTTATATCCTTGTGCACAGGCGTGGTGCCCCAGTGCCGAACTGACAAAACTTTTACCGCACCCGGTGGCACCGGTTATTAGAACTGATTCGCCTTTTGCAATATAACTTCCTGTTGCAAGGGTCGATACCAGGCCTTTATCAAGCCCCCTTGAGGCGTCATAATTCAATTCTTCGACAGAAGCCTGGTAGCGGAACATTGCCGCTTTCCGGAGCCTGTCGAAGCGACGGTTTTCCCGGTCCTGTATCTCTGCCTGCAGCAGTATTTCAAGGCCTTCGGGTAATGTTAGTTCACTCATGCGTTTTGTTTCGGTCAACGCTTTCCAGCTGCTTTTAATTCCATGTAAGCGCAGCTCTGCTAATTGGTTCTCAATGTTGTTCATTTACTAAAATTTTAAATGGTAATTGATTGTTGTAATATTCTTTGCCCCTTATGTTGTTGTGTTCCGGCAGGGCTTTGCCGGGTTTTTCTTCTTCGGTTTCTGTCATTTTATTTTTTATGATGTTTTGTACAAACCTATAGCTGTAGTTTTGGTGTTCGATGGCTATCTGGCAGGCTTTGTCAAAGGTTTCCGCGGGAGTGTTGCGCCAGAGGCTAAACAAGCCGTCGCACCCACGGTACAGGTGTTCCGGGTATCGGTTTTGTGTAAACATCAACTCAACCAGGCGGGCCAGGGCCCCGGAGAGTTTAGATGCCTTGTTCCGGTAGTATTCAGGGCTCCGGTTCAGGTAATGCTGATGGGTGGAGCACAGGTGGTTTTTGTCGGTAGTATAACCACCTTTTACAAAGCTCCGTTTATGGACGGCAACCATGTCGTTACCGGAAAAAATGCGGACAACAGACCTTGTGTAAACGACTTTAAGTTTTTTGCCGATATGCTGGTATGGGGCACTGTAATAATGCTTGTCCTGTCCCAGGTAAATATGGTTATTCTGTGCCAGTTTGTATTCTTTGTAGTACTTTATTTCAAAGGCCGTTTCGGGCAGGGGTTGCAGCAGGTGTTTTTCATTTGACAGGAAGTGTTCCTGTCGGCAGTAATCCCGTTTCTGCATGCGGGTTTGGTTATGCTTTGCCGTATGTTCTGTTATGGCAGCATTCAGGTCTCCGAGCGAAAAAAATTGCTGGTTGCGTATTCGTGCGTAAACCCGGTTGTAAATTAGTTTCACCTGGTTCTCGACCAAAGCCTTGTCCTGCGGTTTTCGCGCACGGGCAGGGACTACTGCCATATTATAGTGGTTGGCAAAATCTTCCAGTGCCCGGTTTATTGTGGGCTCGTACCGGTTGGCTTTTGTTACAGCGGCTTTTAGGTTGTCCGGCACCAAAGCTTTGGGTGCCCCGCCCAGGCTTTCTAAACATAGCGTAAGGGCATGTATAAAATCATCGGTCGACTGGCTTGGGACAGCCACGCAAAAGCCATAGTCGGAGTACGGCAAGCAGGCTACAAAAACCTGGCATTCGATTATTTCCCCGGTTTCGCGGTCGATGTACGATAGCTTTTTGCCCGCAAAGTCAACAAACAGTTTTTCCCCCGGCTCGTGTTTTAACACCAACGATGGCCTTTTGGTCAGCAGGTGCTGTGATAAATGGAAACTAAACTGGCTTAAACTATAACCGGCTGGATAGGACATCCGGTATTCTTCCCACAATAACTTACGGGTAACACCTTCTCGTTTCAGCTCTTTGGTGTAGTAGTCAAGGTTATCTGTGAGGATGTCAAACCGGTCGTCCTTATAAGCCGGGTTGCCAGGATGAAAGACTTTTTCCAAATCATGGTCTTCCATTTTCAGCAAGGTATCAAGGCTTAGTTTTGAACTTCGGTATTTTTCAAGATAACTTTTTACGGTGTTTTTGCTGATGCTTAAATTCTTCGCAATAGGCTTTATTTTATAGCCTTGCTTGTACAGTTGTAATATTTGTTTTACCTGACTCATTCTTTTAGGTTTTCCGGCCATATCTATTTTTTAGCAGTTAAAACCACCAATTAACCAAAACCTAAAATCTGAGGGGTCAGCATGCTCCGTTTTTCTGCCCGGAAACTGTCCCAAGGGGTCAACATGCTCCGGTTCTGTTGGCAAAAAGCCGAGGCAGGGGGTCAGTATGCTCCGGTTTTTTGCAAATCAGGGCAAAATTTAACCTCTTTCTTCCCGGAAAGGGGTCAGCATCCGCCGGAATGTCATGAAAAAATACGCCTATTTTTCCTGCCTTGGAAGGGGGTCAGCTTGTTCCGGAATATCTACTTGTATTGTCTGTAACAGTTCTATGGCTAAATCAGAATCATTTCTTCTTGTGTTTAGACAGTTCCAAGTTTAGCAATTTACTGACTCCGGTAATTGCTTTATTTTCTGTAATCCTATTAATACGAACACTGTCTGACAGTCAAACTTTTAATTCAAGACAATTAGCGATAAACGAGTATAATATATTATTGCAGGATTTTGAATTGGTAAAAACTAATATTGAGAATCTAACCTTTAATTTTGACACAGATGGATTCTCCGACAATTTTAAAAAGCAATTAGCGGAATCTAACGGAACAAATTACATCTCTTTGTTCATGCTATTTTTAGGCTCTGAGTTATCAAAAACAGAAAGTGACAATGAGGAACTAATAAGCAGAATACGTTTTGGAGTCATATTTCCATTGATTCGTAACTATAAAAATCTCATCATTTTCCTTAACGAAGTAATACAAAATGACATTCTTAGTGATAGATACAAGAAAAAATTTTATTTAAAAACTGAGCAATTGTTACTTCAACACTATTTCAGAATTTGTAATAACGTTGACTCCACTGGAGAACCAGAATATGATTTTAAGCTCTTCGACACTGTAGCTTATAAATCGCATGAATTCACAGAACTGAATAACCTATTCATAAAGAACAATTTATTTCAAATTAATGATTTAGAGTTTTACCAAAAGACATTATGAAGAATGCCGAGTACAACAATTATAAATTACATCGCGGGTTTCGAGGTGTGTCGTTCGCTGGATTCTCGTGTCGCAGTTCCGTGTTTTTTGGACAGGAACTCCCTCCAAAATCAATACTGAAAACATGTACCAACCGTTGTGCTTCATGCTGAAAAGACCCTCGAATATTTGGCTCATTTACAAGCTACACACATGCTAATACTTAAGCTTGTAAGGAGCCAAATTTTATCAATCGTACAAAAGAAAAATTGAATATGACAGCTTTTTTAATAAGTATACTGGCAAATATTACAACAGAAGCAGGTAAGGCTATCTTAGAAAAAATAACAGGTCGTAAAACGATAGTTAAATATGTTGCAGATGCTTTTGACCGCGCACTTAATAATTGGACTGTCAATGATGATATACGACGAAAAGAGTCTGTTCATATTGCAAGTAGAACAACTTTATTGAAACAAATTGTAACTGAATATGAAAGCAGTAAATCAATTGATAAGAATATACAGGAACTTTTGAATTTGTTTCGCTTAGAGTTAATGAGTGATAAGGTTGCTTATAACCTATTAATAGATAATTATTTTCAAAATATCATCGGTCGATTAACTCGATTGGAAGGTAAAATTGACAATATAGATGAAATAGTAGTTGATTTTAGTAAACGATTTGAATTGAGAAATTTGGATACAAAAGAATTTGTTCCAATTTCTTTAATCCAAAATAATACAACAATTCCAAAATCATTCTTTATTAATGAATTGGAAAATGAACCAATATACATTCCTAGAACTCTTGTAAACTACCAAAATATAAATGAAGAGAAGATCCTATTTAATGAAAAGTCTGAAGAAAATATCAGTTTAAAAGAATTGCTTTCAAAAGAATCAAAAATAGTACTACTTGGAAGTGCAGGAACCGGGAAATCCATTGAACTAAAAGAAACAGCCATAGAAGTTGCAAGATCAGATGAATATTATCCCATGTTTCTTACTTTAAATAAATACCTTCCGGAAGATAAAATTGAAGATATTTTACCAAATGAGTGGAATTCTGTTCCCGAAAACAAAATTATCCTTTTTCTTGATGGACTTGATGAAATAGAACCTTCTCAATTCAATCATGCAAAAAGGAGGATAGCTCAGTACTCTCAAAAATATTCTAAAACAAAAATTGTAATTAGTTGTAGAACCAATTTTTATGAATTGCCATCTAATAATAAAGTTGGAACGTTACGAGATTTTCAACCCTACTTTATAAATGAGCTTACTTTAAATGATGTAAAGACATATGTTATAAAGTTCCATTCCTACGATGGAGAAGCCTTTGTAAAAGCGGTTTATGATAATAATTTAGAAGATTTACTTTATAACCCATTTTTTTTAAAACTCATTCTTAAGAACTATGAAAAACATAACGAAAAACTAATTTCTAGTAGAGTCGAATTATTTAGAGAATTTATAGATTCTCGTTTAGAATTAGATGAAAGTCATTTTGTCGAAACAGTAAATCTGAATAATGAAAAGTATAAGGCACTAAATCTATTACGAAAGATTTCACTTTCAATGGAAGTTATTGGAACTAGAACCATTGACGAACAAGACTTAAGAAAGGTTGTTGTGGAAACTTCAGATTTTAACCTGGTGAAGTACTGCACAGTTTTTAAAAAGGGAGAAGGAGTTGCAGCAAAGTGGAAGTTTGAACATAATTACTTTCAAGAATTTTTATGTGCAGAATTATTATCGGAACAACCATTTGAGATAGTAAAATCATTTATTTCATATAATGAATATGAAAAGGTTTTACCAACATGGTTTAATACAGTCGCACAACTTATAAGTATTCTAGACTCAAAATCTGATTTATTAAAAGAAATAATTGAATGGTTGATAAAAAATGATTCAGAAGTATTGGTTAATGTAGAAAGAGAGAAACTATCATTAGAATTAAGGGAAAGTATTTTTATTCAAATTTTCGATTATTATAGACACTTAAAGATTTGGATTGACTCAAATAAATTTAGAGATAAGGATTTAGCTTATTTTGGACAATCTGAGAAATGCATAAAATATATTTTTAATATTGCTATAGACTCAGATGAGTCTCGTATCGTGCGTTTAAATGCCCTAAATGTCCTAGGCGGATTTTCATTTAACAATATTTCTGATAATACAATAATTAAAAATCAATTAATAAATGTTCTAATGGAACAGATTGAAGATTCAAATTTTGTATTTACAGCTATTAATACTATTCGAAAGTGTGGCTATACAGATAAAAAAACCGTAAGTAAAGTATTTGAAATAACACAAGACAAGAAAGCAAGGTACATTAGAGCTGCAATGTATAAATTTCTTATTGAAGCAATTGATTTTGAAAATTACATAGAATACTACATAGAAGGTTTCCGTATACTTAAGACAAAAGATGAAGGAAGAGGGGAAACTAGTCTATGGGATGAAAGTTGGAATCTAAGAGAAGGTTTGAAAAAATTTAAGACTTTTAATTCTCTTAAATTAATCCTTGAATTTTGTATTTCTGAAAATTATCTTGAAAGGGAATATGACAGCGATAAGGTATTTAAGAGCATAATCGCTAATTGTATCGGAATCTATGTAACAGAACAAGAAATATTTGATTATGTATTCAAACTGATGCATCATTTCTGTAGACGTTGGTCAAATAATGTTGCCAAAATAGTTAAAGACTTTTTTGTTAAAACAAAAACAGAGCAGAAAGCATTTGAAACAACATTGGAATTAATTAAAACAAAAGATGAGAACCATTCTTATTATGCTCTTTTGTCAAGCTTTATCAATGTAAATAATTTCAACCAGGTAATAGAACAAAATCTAAGCAATTATATTTCAAATAATTTTACACGAAGGCTTTATTGGGATATTAGGAACGAAGATATTGATCTAGCAGAATTGTATAAAGAAGCGGTGCATAAACAAACTGATATTAAGATTGAATTGCCAGAACAAATCGATTGGGATGAAATTTGGAATAAGCGAGCTCAAGCTTCGTTTAATTTACTTTTTGATGTTGAAGCATTTAAGGAAGAGGCATTAAGAGTTTTTGGTGATAAGGTATCTTTAACTTGGGACGAACTTTGGGATATTACGAAAACAAAATCAATTCCGCAGGAGATGGAAGAAGTATTTGTTAATTCCGCACTAGATTTTGTTCGTGATTTTGCTAGAGATTCAAAAATAGCTCACAAAAAAAATATAGAAGAATGGTTTACGAATAAAAATAATGTGGAACGTTATTTTATTGAAGAAAAATATCACAGAATTAAAAACAATGATTCTCTGGAAATTAGTGAAAAACAAATTAATGAAATTAAAAGTTGGTTCGAAAAATATATCGGAGTTATTGATTTCAAAAGAGCTGTAACAAAAGAAGATGAGAAAAGATTTTCAATTAACAATTATGCTTGTTATCTCACTTTTTTCATGAAGAAATTTGGATTCGAATGTAAAGAAGTCATATTGCTTGATATGCTTTTATTTGCATTTGGTGAATTGATTGGAATGGAAACCATTCAATTTGATTATATTATAAAATCAGTAAGTGATATAGAATTAGTTAAAGCTAGGGTTGTTGAAAATATTATCTCACAAAAAATTGCCCATTTTTCCATTTACAAGGCTCATGTAGAGTTCGCCTTAATAAATAATTTAAGTCAATGTTATCCTACAATCTTACAAAACTTACTCATCGCAGATGATGAAGAATACGACAAAAACTCAATAATTGATTTGTTCTTTAAATATAAAGAGGGGATTATGGGATTAAAAGATCTGTGCGACGAACTTGAGTTTAATGTGAAAATACATCTATTTGATAAACTTATTCAAAATGATGAAGCTTCATTTGTTGTTGCAAAATTAGTGGCATATTCTGAGTCAGATTTAGATGTAAATGAGAATAGATTAGTAAATAATTTACTCATTACAACAAAACAGATATTAGGTCTTAAAAGGTCTATTGACTGGATTAAGAGTCATAAGCAAAATCCGTTTAGTCAACATGGACAAGGTTTATCTCATTTTAATGACATTAAAGCTTTACCTTACTTAATCGAACTATTAGAATTATCATATGACTCTAGTATAACATCTGAACATAGTTTTGATAGGTTGTGGAGTTTAGTAGTAAATGGCTTAGAGAATTTGGCGCTTGCTTCAAAAGAAAATTACTCTATTGTAATAGCACGTATGAAGTCATTTATTGTTGAAAAGAAAGGTGTCCTGGAAAATGTTGAATTTTTAAACAGACCAATTGAAGGAATTAAAGAAAAATATTATAGTAATGAAAATATAAATTATAATATTGAAACTGCTTTAATAAAGATACAATCATTAATAACCACCTAAGCCATGCACATTAAGCAAACGCACATATCAGCCACACAACCAAATTTGTTTAAGGAGTAATCTCCGCTCGCGCCTCCCGAAACTTCGGGATGTGATCGGTGTGCAATTCGGCAGAATTGAATCCATTCTTTGGAGCCTGTTTCCCTGTAATAGGAGATCAGTAAATGAATAGACAAATTTCTGAATAATTAACTCATTGATAAGCTTCCCTAAAATTGAATAAAAGGCAGACCTAAAGCTTTTACTATATATAAACATTCGGAAGATAGAACAGCGCGAAAAGAATACAGTGCGATATAAAAAAACCGCACTTACGGTAAGCAAGAAACTTCATATATATACCTCGATTAGGAAGGGACAAATTAATGATGGATTAAATTTAATTCTATCAAGAAATGGATAACTCAGAAATACTACTCTATCAAACCGAAGACGGACAAACCAAAATTGATGTCAGGTTGGATGATGAAACCGTTTGGCTTTCGCAGGTTCAAATGGCAGAACTTTTCCAAACTACAAAACAAAACATCAGCCTGCATATAAAAAATGTTTTCGAGGAAGGCGAATTGCAGGAAAATGCAACTGTCAAGGATTACTTGACAGTTCAAACCGAGGGCAAACGCGAGGTTCAGCGCAATTTAAAGATTTATAACCTCGATGTAATAATTTCGGTTGGTTACCGCGTAAAGTCGCACCGTGGAACTCAATTCCGGATTTGGGCAACTACACAACTTCGCGAATATTTGATAAAAGGGTTTGTACTTAACGATGAGCGTTTAAAAGAAACCGGGCACACCAACAAATATTTTGATGAACTGCTGGAAAGAAACCGGGACATTCGTAGTTCGGAGAAAATTTTCTATGCAAAAATTAAAGACATTTATACCACTGCCATTGATTACGACCCGACAACAGAGGAAAGCCAGTTGTTTTTCAAATCGGTGCAAAACAAAATGCACTGGGCAATTCACGGACACACAGCATCGGAAATCATTTACAAACGTGTTGATTCCGGAAAACAAAATATGGGGTTAATCCCGATAATTATCGGGAGAAAATGCACCTCACGGAAAAATCAGGAAAACCGATGTTTCTATTGCTAAAAACTACCTGAATGAAGATGAATTAAAAGACCTGAATTTAATCGTTGACCAGTATCTTTCGTTTGCCGAGTTGCAAGCCCGGAACAGGAAACCAATGTACATGAAAGACTGGATTCGTAAACTCAATGATTTCATGACTTTGAATGATAGAGAAATTCTGGAACATGCCGGGACAATTTCGGCGAAAATGGCAAAAGAACTGGCGGAAACGGAATATGAGAAATACCGAAAAAATCGGATTGAGATTGAAGATGTACAGGAAATGAAACAGTTGGAAGAAGGATTGAAAAAGTTGGAAAACAAAAAGAAAAAAAAGTAATAGGATGCCAACACAGGCCGTCTCTTCACTTTCAGGCATCCCGAGACTTAGGGATGCGCTCGGTGTGCAATTCGATCGGATTGAATCCGTTCTTTTGGAGCCTTCAGTTTATTTAATAGACTCCATAAAAAAAGATGTAGCCATGGCCGGTAGGTATGACCTAAAAGATGTTATTCTAAAATAAAAGACCGCAACATAATAGTGTAGCGGTCTAATATTCCAAGATATGTTCACTTATTTACCCAGTATGACATGGGCGACTACAGTAATAACAACCGTTTACCTGGCTGTAATAACTTTTCGCTGCTTTTACAGCCTCAGCACAATTAGCAAAAGAACCTAAGTAAATTCGGTTCTCTGCTGCTGGTAAGTACGAACAACTACCTGTATGTACTTCATGATCGCCATTAGCCTGAGCATTTTTGTTTACATAGTAAAGAGCCATTGTCTTTCAGTTTTTTTTGGTTATAAAAAATGATTTGTAAATAATCTGAAAATATGAAGAAGGTTTAAAACATATTCCAGTGACGTGAGATCACTCGTTGGAAGTCAGATCAGTTTCAAGTTCAACCGTTAGCGATTGTTTTCAATACCGAAATTCATATTTCGTTTTTCTCACAGAGAAAGAGCATTGGTTCAGTTAGGCTGTTTCTCAATAACAATGCCACAACATATTATAAAATGTTTCTGCCATAATTTCATTATAAGTGGTCTTGATTTGCATCAAATGAGGTGACTAATTGGCATATTAAGAATGCAATTATTCTTTCAACACTTTCTGAGCTTAAGGTATTCTAATATTTTATAATTGAATCGCTTAAGTAATCAATAAGGGATAGAATATAGCCATCAAATAATCATAATTGTTCCGGTAATCCAACCGGACTAAAATACTTATTTCCATGTATTATTTTTTTAAACCCGATTTCCGCTTGTTACAGTTTTTGCGGATGCTTCCGAGGTACCTGTTTGTTACAAGCGGAGAACCTGCGGCCGAGCCCTTGCCGGGAGAAGTCCTGCGCAAGGGGTAGTCAGCTTTTTGTGATTCTTTGTAGGAATACCTTTTTGTGGGATTTGATGTTGAACATCAATTCGCGATTGCGGTTAATCTGAATAATTCCCCGGGGCTTTACCACTGGGTTCCGCTATTGATTTTTTTTGTATTAATAATTAATTGTATCAATTTGCGTTTAACTACGAAATTGGTAGTAAATCGCAAATGCATGATAAACGAAAAATCGCGATATAATACGTTAGAAGAATGCCGGATGACGATTTTATTTCGTACCAATCCTGGTACGTTCACCCTCCTGTAGAGCAGTAGTGGATTCTTTCGATAATCACGTTTTGGGAGAGAAATCGAAGTCGTTTTCACTGTTGGAAGCTCTGGAGAGTAAAAAATATGATGTAAATTAGGCTGTCTCAAAAAAACAGTTACTCGTTGATTAAAAAAATATCATGACAATAGATGATCTTACAAAAAAATACATTGAAGATTAATGAATTAAGAATATGGAAGGAAATAAATCTCAAATAGTTATATATCAAACTTCTGATGGACTAACAAAAATTGATGTTCGATTGGAAAACGAGACTGTTTGGCTAACACAAGAGCAAATTGCAAATCTTTTCGGTAAAGCCAAATCGACAATAAACGAGCATATAAAAAACGTTTTCAAAGAAGGAGAACTTATAGAAAGTGAAGTTTCACAGAAATTCGGAATTTCCGAATTTCAGCAAAAAGCACCAATTCATTATAATCTTGATGTTATTATTTCTGTTGGCTATCGTGTAAAATCTCCGCAAGGCACTCAATTTCGTATTTGGGCAACAAAGCGCATACACGAGTACATTGTAAAGGGTTTTACTATGGACGATGAACGCCTGAAACAACACGGTGCTCGTTCACGATACTTCGAGGAACTTTTACAACGCATTAGAGACATTCGAAGTAGTGAAAGAAATTTCTACCAGAAAGTAACTGATATATATGCCACAAGTATTGACTATAAAAAGGATGATGAACAAACTAAACTATTTTTTGCAACCGTCCAAAATAAAATGCACTATGCTGTTCACGGGTTGACCGCTGCCGAAATGATTAAAAACAGAGTTGATGCATCTAAACCATTTCTCGGCTTAACCAACTTCAAAGGAAGTTATATCACGCAAAAAGATGTTGGGATAGCGAAAAACTATCTTTCGGAAGACGAACTTAAACAATTGAACTTAATCGTCACATTATATCTTGACTTTGCTGAATTGCAAGCAACTAATGGACGTTTAATGAAAATGAATGATTGGATTCAAAAATTAGATGACTTCTTAAAAATTAGTGAGAAAGAGTTATTGAAAGATGCAGGAACTGTAAGCCATAAGCAAGCAATTGAAAAAGCTAATGAAGAATACAAAAAATATAGAGAGACGGAGGATAAGAAATACATCTCTGACTTTGACAGGGAGATGAAAAAGCTAATAGACGAAAATAAGAAGAAAAAGTAAGCCATCCTCCGCTAGCAATGATCGCAGATCAATGCACAATCCGGCAGAATTGAATCCGTTCTTTTCCACCTGTTCCCCAATAATAGGAGACCAGAAAATGAATAAACAAATCTGAGGATAGATACCTTATGCCCTCAGCATCCTGGTGGGATTATGCCAATTCAGGGGCGTATTTCACTACATTTTGCTTTGCAAATTATAGCTAGTAATTGTCCGTTTAATAGTCTTTTGAGCTTTTGCCGGATGACGAATTTATTCCGTGCCAATCCTGGTACGTTCACGCTCCTGTAGCACACATTTGTACGCTCGCGATCAAATAATCATAATTATTCCGCTAATCCAACCGGACTCAAATACTATTTCCATGTATTACTTTTTTAAACCCAATTGCCGCTTGTTACAGTTTTGGCGGGTGCTTCAGAGGTACCTGTTTGTTACAAGCGGAGAACCTGCGGCCTGGCCCTTGCCGGGCGAAGTCCTGCGCAGGGGATAATCCATTATTTTTTATTTCAATTTTCACTCCACTGTGCTGCATCTGCGGCTTTACCCCATTAATTTACCGGATACTACTTTTGCCGCTTCCCGCTGTTTGGTTTCGAACAGAGGAGGGGAGGTATTGCCTGGATTTTTGGGATGGCCCTGCTGTACGTGGAGATTTATATAAATTTAAAAACAATAAATTATGTCGATATTATATTCAAAAATTCAACGGGTAAACCCACGCAACCCACAAGCCGACCGAAAATGGTACCTGGTGCCCAACCGCGTGGAACAAAAAACAGAAAAGGAGATTGCCGAAGCATTGAGTAAAAACACCACCTTAAGCCGTGGTGAAGCGGCCCTGCTAGTGGACGAGCTGCAAGCGGTAATCCAGAATGCCCTGCTCGATGGCTACTCGGTGCAAATGGGCGACTGGGGCTCGTTTCAGTTAACGTTTAACTGTACCGGCACGGATACCGAAGCGGAATGCACAGCCGATAAAATTACATCGGTCAACATCCGTTTCCGCCCCGGCAAACAGATGAAAGAGGCACTGTCGAAAGCAACCTTTGTAGCCCGGTAGTGCCCGTTTTCTGTTGTAGTACCGCAACCTTCCGGCATCTGGTCGGGAGGTTGCTGTTGCTGCTCGAAATTCATCAAGGTCTTTTCCGGAAATCGTCTTGATGAAGTTGAAAATTTTTCTTCATGTTTTAGCCGATAGTTCTTTTTGAATTCCTTTCGGTTGGAGTTGTGCCACATGAATAGTTAGATTCATTACGAGTGCTGATTATATGCACCATTTTTTCGAATAAGATCTTAAGCCTCTACCCCATTCAACTATTTACTCACCAATCAAAAACTATAATTTATGCTTGAATACATTACTAACCTGCGTAAACAGACCGATGAACAAATAGAGAGTATTGAGTCATCGAATACCAATGTCTTAAAAAAATCGCTCGAAGCATCGCGAGTGCTTGCTGAATCGTTTGATAAACTTAAACAATTTATCCTTTCCTATAAATTTCGGGACGAAATGGAGGAAATTACCTTTTTTAAAGAGATTAAACCGAAGTTTTGTTACCGTTTAATTTATTACCGGAAAATCTACAACATCGAAATGAACCGACCTACAGGGGCAAACAAACAAAAGGAGTATCTCTCCGAACAATTGAACGAGATCAATAAATATAACGTCAAGAGGCTGGATTTTATTCGTTATTACCGTTCGGGGGCTTCTCATCTTGATTCATTATATTTTCTAAGAGGCAAGATGGATACCGAACAGTACCTGGAAACCTTCTATTTTGAACTGGATCCAAATTTTTCAACAAACTGCGATTTTAAGGTTGCAAAAATATTATCAAACGATATGTTATCCGCATATCTGATGCAAGAAATAGAGCTGTTAAATACTAACGGTCTAACTCCATTTCATTTTGGCTTCCCTGCAACCAAACTAACATGGAAAGGGACAAAAACAGAGCTGATGGAACAGCTTTACTCATGGGATAGTGATAATTCTTTTGGTGATGTGCCACTAACGCAGTTATCTGATTACATCCAGAAAGTTTTTAATATTGAGCTTGACAAAAACCTATCGCGTTCATTTAGCGATATGAAAATTAGGAATGTGCCTACCCCATTCCTTGACAGCTTAAAAAATTCCCTGTTAAAACGAATGGGACGTAAATCTGAATAATTATACCGAGTAATTATTCATTATAACTGAAGCAAACTTGCTAAAAACTCAACACTCTATGCCCTGTTTATCTGCGCCTTACATCTATTACTAAAAGAAATATGATACCGACTTCCTGATCATCAATACTCCTATCCTTTAAGTTTACGGTAATTTTAAAAGTTACTGAAATGTATATCGATCAAAAATATTTTGATTCGTGGATGAACAAATTAATAAGTCAATTAGAAAAACTTGGTCGTAAAATTGACCGTCAGGATAGTACAATCACTCCAAAAATCGATGATGAAATCTTACTCGATAATCAGGATCTATGTCTTTTATTGAAAGTAAGTCAACGAACCTTGCAACGTTTTCGTTCATCCGGCAAACTTCCTTATCGGTTAATAGGCAGAAAGGTTTACTATCTGGAATCAGATGTTACTAATTTTATTCACAACGGACTTCCAAGGCAAAAATAGATTACTATCCCTTTAATTTATTCCAAAAATGATCTTTAAGTGGAATTATTTCCATGGCAATAGTCAAGATCGATAAGTAGTATGGACACGACGATACTCGAACCTCCAATATTTTCTTATTCAATATCAAACCCTTTAGACATTCAAACAATATTCGTGTAACGTTTTAGTAACCAAAAAAATTTCATCTTTTGTCTCAGTATGTCGTTGAACTTTCGTAACTAACCTTCTTTCAACAAATATAACATTTTTTACTTGTTTTAGAAAGTTAGAAATTTACAAATCAGAATAGTCTGGATAAAAGAATCACTACAAGCTCTTATGTGTAATTTGATTGATAGAAAGGAATTTAACATTCTTGTTTTTTTTTGGGAATAACGTCATTAAATTTCATCTTCTATGATGGGATAGCGGGCATAAAAAACAGGCCATTATGCACTAACATAACAGCCTATTGTATTATTCCTATTTTGCAAATTATTCTTTAGCTTATTTAGATGCAATATCTTTAACCGGTCCTAATAATACCGACGAAAGAAGCGGAGAATTCGTCTGATAAAATGGCATAGTTGTATAGGTGAACTTTTCTGTTGCATCGATTTGTAAATCCCCTATTAAACGATTTACCCACACATTGATCACTTTTACCTCCAGCTTATTCTCTCCTGGCTGAGCAACATTGGAAATATCCATTTTAAATGGCTTTTTCCAGATTACTCCAAGATTTTTACCATTCACCGTTACTTCGGCAAGATTTTTTACATCTCCTAAATCTACACTCAGTGTGCCCGACTGAATATCGGCATCAGCAAGCTCAAAAGTATTGGTGTAAGTGGCAGTTCCTGAGAAGTATTTGATACCCTTATCAGCATTTTCGGTATAAGATTCCAATTTATCTAATGTTGTACTTGGCGGTGCTCCCCTTTCAGTTTGAAAAGCAATATCCCAAGGTCCTTCTATCGTTTGAATTTCTTTTTCTACCACTTCCAGGGTAGGTAATATTTTTTTCCTGCACGGTACTGTCAATCAATACCTCCTTCTCTTGAGCTTCTTTCCCAAATAATTGTACCGATACTTTCAAGAGTTTTTCTGCTCCTTCTTTGCCAATCCGGTTTCTAAAATGTATAAACTCGGTCGGGTCGAAGGGCTTTTGGGTTTGAAAAACTTTTTCTCCGCTAAAGTACTGCCAGTATGGGTTTTCAATCCACCTGTCAACCATGGCTTCGTCGCTTAAATTATAAATGTGTTTGAGCAAAAGCAGCCCAACCATCCTGCGGATAGGAACTGATGGACGTCCGGTTTCTGAATAGTAAACAGAAAATTCTTTCTTGATAGAATCCCAGTCTATTTTTTCAGATAAAATACAGAGTTCATGATTTAAATTGATGAACCTCCTAAAAGGCGTATCAAAAATACTCAATTGCGGTGCTTTGTATTGTTTTCCAACCATATCTACAAGCTTTTTTACCAAAAAACTTATTTGTTTGCATTTTTAGAAACAATATAAAATTTGTTATCGATTGATTATCAACAGACTATTGTATTTTTAAGGTTTGACTATTTACATGATAACGGGTAACAAACTGGCGTTCGTAAAAACGTTTGCTGTATTTCAGAAAAAGTTCCAAACACGACACAATTAATTATAAACTTCTAAAAGTTTGGATATTATTTTAAAGGAGACCAAGTTAGTTTTGCCAATGTGAGCAGGAATCAATACAACATCACCAAACTTAATTAGCTCCTCATTTGGATCACCGTCAATCCAGTTTTTAGACAGACTGCCGTTAGCAACAAGCATAAAACCACATTTCTACATCTTGAAAAAGAACTTATGGATTGGTAATCGGATTAAGTTTTAGATGTTTTTAGTTAAATCTAAAACATTTTTTCGATGTCTTTCGCCCCATTCTTGCAACTTAATTATGATTGGAATAAGTTCTTTTCCTTGTTCACTAAGTTCATAGATAACTGATTTGAAGTTATCTTCCTTTTTATATCGATTAATGACTTTGTTTATTTCCAGTTCCTTTAATTCTTTTGAGAGAATTCGCGGTGAAATATTATGGCATTTTTTAATTTCGTTAAATCCTTTTTCTCCTGATGCTAAACAGAGGATTATTCGTATTCTCCATTTGCCATTTAAAACAAACATTAAGTCGTTTAATGGGAGCATGAATTTGTTACAAGATTCCTTATTTGCTCAATTTATACAACTCATTAGTTATAATTTACACTTTAGTATCCTAAATGATACTAATCGCAAAACTAGTAAGATTTGTTTCTAATTTCGTACTTTAAATAAAACAATTTAAAGCGATGCAAACAAAAAAACAAATTTACCCTCGAAATGTATAAAGCTGAAAGCTGCTAATCTTCCTTTAACATCATAGTGGTGTAGCTTTTGCGGTACAACAGGTGGAAATCTATGTTATCCTGTATCTTGGGGCATAAACTTGTTTTTTTCCCAGACATCAAATATTTCATTAATAACCAAAATGCCGAGCCGGTCGCATGCATTTAGAAAAGCTTCAGAAGGTGGGTTATGCGAGCAACGAATTGCATTGTAACCATTTGCTTTCATGATTTCAACCCTTCTCTCTTCCGCACGATCAATCGCGGTAGAACCCAGCAGTCCGTTATCATGGTGCACACAACCGCCCTTTATCAACAACGGTTCGCCATTTAGCAGGAATCCTTTTTTTGCAGAGAATTCAATTGACCTGATACCAAAGGTTTGTACATATCGGTCTGTAATTTTTCCGTTACTATCCTTGACTGTCATTTCAGCCTCATAAAGGTTGGGAGAATTTACAGACCAAAGGAGCGGGTCTTTCACAACAACTGCCTGACTAAAAACATATTTTTCC
This sequence comes from uncultured Draconibacterium sp., assembly GCF_963675585.1. NCBI lineage: Bacteria > Pseudomonadati > Bacteroidota > Bacteroidia > Marinilabiliales > Prolixibacteraceae > Draconibacterium > uncultured Draconibacterium sp. The sequence goes on along the minus strand of NZ_OY776414.1, from coordinate 100,878 downwards.
TTTGCACCTATTTTCACTTGCCATTCGGTTTCTTCTACAACATTTCCACCAGGTGAAATAATTTTTACGGAAACATGTGCATCACTGGCCACATCAGCATCGTTCTGAAGCGTTACTTCCAAGTTAACATCTGCAGAACCGATAGAAACTTCAGGCGTTGTAATATAGGCACCCCATACCGAAAAATGTACCGGGTCGGTTATGATCAAATGAACATTTCGGTAAATTCCTGACCCCGAATACCATCGGGCAGTATAACCTGTATTATTTACTTTAACAGCAATTACATTTTCCTCACCTGTTTGATTCAAATATGGGGTGATATCAAACCCAAAAGGAGTGTAACCATAAGGATGGCTTCCCACCGAAATGCCGTTAAGCCAAACTTCCGAATTCATCAAAATCCCATTAAATTTAAGGATAACTGTTTTTCCTGTTTCCGATTTGTCCAGCTTAAAATGTTTACGGTACCACTCAATCCCACCAACTACATAACCAGTTGCCCTGGAACCGTTACTTGAAAAAGGTCCGATCTGATCTTTAGTATCCTCACTGGGTTGACTACCTGGAATTTTGTCTGGAAAAATATAACCTTGATCCGAAGGATGTCGACTATGTTATCCCTCCTGTCTCATCTATGTTCTTTTATGGGAAGCTTGCCGAGTGGATCCAAGCAAGAGGTTTGGACCTGGGGACTAAAAAGTGGTTCACCAATCTTACTGAAATTGGCAATGTAGCCTCTGCTTCCATTTTTTTCTGCGCTGGATGATATATTCAAAATTGAAATGCTAAAAGTTGATGATAAGGTTTTATTACTGGTCCCTGAAAGTGGACGGTTTTCTTATGGAACGGTTTTGTTGACTGTAACATCAAATAATTGAATTTTATAACAAACCTCTTAATTTGTCAATCTCAAAGTAGTCAGAGCTTACAACCTGTCTTTTCAGAAATATTCAATAATTCAGCAACTACCGTGTTACGCTTTCCCTCAAACCGACTTAATAAGAACACTTCACGGCATTTGGGTGGAAGTTCGCTAAGGGTTAAATTAATGATTCTCTCAATTTCGGAAAACACAATCGAAGAAGTATTCAACCTATCGAGGGCGTGGATATTTAAATTAATTTGGCTTTGATCGGCCATTTTACGCTCAAAGTATTTCTTTTTTACTTGCTCATGCCGTAAAAACATAAGACAGTTATTTTTAACAGTAGTGTAAAGATAACTTTGCAGCTGATTTTCATTTATAAATGATAGATTTTTGTCCAATATAGCAACAAATGCATCCTGGGTATGATTAAATGCGTCTTCTTCAGACACATATTGCTTTACAAATGCGAATAATTTTGGGTAATAAATATTAAAAGCAACTTCAAAAGAAGCTTCATTTTTTTATTTAATAATGCTATGATACCAGCGCTTAATGCTTTCATAAGAACACAAAGGAAGTGCAATGTTAGCAAAATATCTCAATTTAAGAAAAATTACAAAAAAAGGGTGTAGACAGACGCAAATTCTCCACATAAATGTCCTGGTAGGCAGTTATTATATTATGAAAATGCAATATTTTTTTATGTTGTTGAAAGCTATTGAGTGGAAAAAAAGGTGAAATTGACCATCTGGGTTCAGTTTAAATTGGTTCTTCGTCACATTTGGGGAAAATACATGTGATTAAATATTTGTTTATCAGCACATTAGATTGATTTTTTCTTGACAGTTAGACTACTATTTAATATCTTTAAGTAATTTAAGAACAGTTGCTTATGAAGATTTCCCGTCTACTGAAGCACCTATAAGACTTGAACAGTCATTTCATTTTCAATTTTGGATTTCCTCAAAGTTGAGATGGCATCAACAAAAGTTGTCGGATCGGGAGCTGTAGGACCTAATGCGATTACGTCAAGAGGATTGCCGATAACATCAGAAAGAATTAAATTTTCCAATTTGACAGGAGAGGCTGCTTTGGATAAAAGGGCCAAGTAGAATTATATCAAAGTGAACTGTTCGGCTTTGCCTTACACACTTGATTGAAAGAGAGTTGTTTGGTCACGAAAAAACGGCTTTTGCCGGGTCAACCTCGTAGTCCACGAAGATAACCTTAGTGCCAAATCGCTCTACAAAAAGATGGGCTTTACCGATTGTGTGCCGAGAATGATGTTCTGGGAACGAAAACTTTGAGCCGCTTATTTTTCGAAATCGATCTCCAGAAAGTCGCTAACTTCTTTAAACCATCGGTTCTGAACAAATGCCACATGATCCGGATGATTATTGTAAGTCGCATAATCAGCCTGATTGGCAAAAACCATCGAAAATCCATACTGATATTTATTCTTTTTGCTGACCTGATTAAAAGCCTGAAAGTTTTTCACTACCGGAATTCCGGTCAACATTCTTGTTCCGTCTTGGATAAACCTCTGTGCTCCTACTGAATCTTTTTGATGCGACAAATTAAAAATAACCATGTGCTGAATTTCGCCTTCTTTTAGTGCGCAATTTTCTATACTCATGTTGGATGCTATAGATTTATTTGAGAATAATGTTCCGAAAAGGGTAGTCACCCCAAGTGATCCAAGAAAAAATCTGCGTTTCATAGTATAAGGATTATGGTTTTTGATATTCATTTTAGTGCAAATATAGTCACTAGAATTATCCTATTGTCAGAGCCAATTATTAATTTCTCCTAATTTTTGACAAATTAGGAGGTTTGACTATGAAGAAGAAATGGACATTTAAGTTTCCATTTTTTAGCAAAACTCAAACATCTAATTTATCCAATTAATTATATAGATATGAGTACTTTATAGTATTTAAAATAAATCTAAAGCAACTATTTCGTGATCCATTATTTGCGGCACATGAATTGTAATCATTCCTCCTTTATTCTCAAAAGATGGCTTAGAATCACTCATCAGCAAACTTACTCCTGTTACTTTCTTATTATCAGGAATTTTTATACTCACATTAGTGTCTATAGGAAATATTTCCCAAAAAGGACCTTTCATCATCATCGGATTAGTCAAATTTACTAGGTGTACTGTCATAGAATCTTTTTGTCTCCAGACTGTTACATCTAATACTCCAGGTTCTTAAACTTCCAATTTCATTAAAGTCATTTTTTAAAATGCCACTATCTGATTTAGATGAAGCGTCACTTTCACTACAATTAAGCCTAAGCATGTTGAAATCTATTATTCTTTGCGAATCGGTTACCAAGTGTAAGTTTCAACGGTGAGAGACTCCATTGTGCAGCGAGTATCCGCTGAATATATTGAGTATCTTCATCTTGTTTCAATCCACATATATTAGTTAGCACCCATGGGAGCCCTTTAGTATACAGCATTTTGGAAAAATGTTTATCGCCAGCTATTCGATTTCCGTTTTCATCTTTTTGTCCAAAACAAAGACCATATGCAAATACTTGCATGATTTTGTTTTCCGGTAAGTTCATTCTTATCCCATCTAATAAAGGGCTCAGGACTCTGTCGCTACGGTGTAATTTACGCTGCAAGTCACAACCAACCCGAAATACTGTATCACGGAGTGCTCTGTTACTGAAACGATGAAGAAGGTCGTCTATGTACAGGGTAAGATCTTCAATAGTAAATTCCCCCCGATATTTTTGCACAAGGATATTGGCACTTTGCAACATAGCACTTCTTACAAACTTTTTTACAGCCTTACTTTCTAGTACTTCGGAAAGATAAACCGCATCTGCAGAAGCGAGGTGTCCGGCATAAGCAGTAGCAGCATGTCCAAAATTATGGATATAAGATTTACGATCGACCCAGGCTTTAATATTATCCTTTGGAGCCACCCCTTCAACCTCAGGAATTGGATTTTTGAATGCCTTTTTATCCAGAATTAAGGTGTTGTATGGTTCGGCATAAACCAAAAGTGGATCTCTTTGCACCTCTTCATCAGGCATTATAGGTACCATTTTGCCGATGCTTGTTTCAACCAGCCCTACCCAATCCTTAAGTGGGAAATCATTTTCAACATTTTGAGACAATTCATTAAAAATAAATTCATCGGCATTTCGCATATTTTCTGCGATTATTATGTCCAGTGGATTTCCTGCTATTCTTTTCCGTTCAGTTATAGCTCGTGCTAAAACTGGAATAATAGCCATTAGCCCTCTTTGTCCTACAGAAACAGCAGCTAAATCGCACGAAACTAATTCCGACACAACCTTATCTTTTTGCGTTCCTAAAACACCACGAACATTTTTTACCAGTAAGACCTGATTCGGAGAATTACTTTTTATTACAACCTTATATTGCCTTTTGGCATTCAATTCTGTTATTACCATTTCATCAATATCAATGAAAACAACTTCATACCCCGACTGCGCAAAAAGTTGTCCGACAAACGACCTGCCGATTTTTCCTGCTCCAAATAATACTAGCTTCTTCATCTTGCAACTTCTTTAGTTTGTATTATGTTTGCTAATTGCTTTATATAGGCTTTATAATAGGGTATTATCTTTCTCTGTTTCTCCATTGGTTTCTCTTCAAAATAAGTTCCACCCATATAAAAGCAAGCAAAACCACCAGATACCACAGCCCATGCCAACGCCTCAAAGAGGTCAGGTTTTGAAATCCCCAGGCTCAATTGATTTACTACAGATCCTATTAATCCACCCGCGAAATTGTCGCCGCACCCCGTTGTGTCACCACTTTTAGAAATTTTAAGCTCTTGCTTTATAAGCTCTGAAATAGGCAACACAAACTTCCCCTTTACGTTAAAAACTTCTCCATTAGAAAAGAGGTGAATGTCTTTTGAACCATTTGTAATTATTACGCTTTCTACTTTTGTTTTAATAAAAAAATCAAAAGCTGCCTCCACAGACTCACATCCACTTAACCGTAATGCTTCTTCTGCATCAGTAATCAGAATATCGGTAAAAGCATAAGTATAGTCGGTTTCACCCAGCGTCCATTTTTGATTGGGATTTTTCTTTTCATTTATAAAATCATAAACTGTATTGATAATGGTTAAGCAGCCATTCTCTTTGGCTTTTTTCAAAAGAGATGGAAGCTTATCATGAATACCTGGAACTATTGCAGTACCACCAAAAACAACAACTTCAGAATTAAAAAAATCTTCATCTAAGTCTTTCGCATGCATTTCCCATGCTGCTCCAATTGCGTTAATAAACATCCTCTCACCTTGTCCATTATCATAATTAGGATCCGATAAGACAATAGTTGATGGTGTACGATTGTCAATTAATTTGAAATCTTGAAGTTTTACAGGCAGTGGGGCAAGTTGTTTCTGCAAGTATTCCCCATTTTCATCTATTCCTGCCCGGCCATAAAATCTTATTTCACAATTTTGATTCTGGGTAATCTGAGCAGCATGGATAAGTGAAACAATTGATGGACCACCAATATTGATTTTATTAGCCTCATGACCGTGTAAAATAACATTGAAAAAATCATGTAAATTGTTATTACAAAAACGTTCAAAGTCTTCCAATAAAACAAGTTTACCTGGACTTAATCCACCATCCCCACTACTTTTAGATAGGAAAGGTTGAATTTCCTCACTTTGAAAATTGATGTTATTATACAATAGGTCTACCAAACAGCATCCTACTCCGGACACGATTATCTTTTTTTCCATATAAGTTGAAATATTAATCTGTATTCAGACAGAGTGAATACTCTGCCTGAATAGTAAAGATTTAGAAGAACAATTTCGAACTATGATCCAAGCAAGGATTTCATGATATAGAGATCAAGTTCTTCATAATCTCTTTCCTGCCTGCATTTTTCTATAAATGATTCGTCAATACTGCGAGAGATTTCCAGTAGTTTCATGAAAATTACCTTACTGTTTGACAAATGTTTTGTAGCTATGTCATCTTTTTGTGATCGCATTGCCTTTACATCAAGGCCTACAAATTCACCATTTTGACCGTAATTGTGTTTGTCAAGAATTCGAACCTGGTTAAAAGCACGACGAAGATCAACAGAGCCGAATGTTTTATCCTGGTCAAATTTTAATCCGTTCTGATCGTTAAGGTGAACAGTCCATAGTTTATCGAAAGCCAAAGCATAACCCATTTCGTCTGAAGGATCCAGACCAGCTAATACAGCATGTGCGCTTTCAATATTAACCCCTACTCTTTTTGGATCATCACAAAGTAATGAGAGCGCAATGGCATGACCTGTTGTTGGAATATAAGTGTGATCCATTGGCTCATTTGGTTTTGGCTCAATACAAATTCTTACTTTTGTATCGTAGGCTTGCATTACATTGATAGCTTCAACAATTCTTTCTGTAGCTACTTTACTGTCTTTAGCTTCTCGGATATATGTACCTTCACGTGCCAGCCAAAGTACAATAAGATCAGTTCCCAATGCATTAGCAATGTCTATAGTACGTTTGCTTCTATCTAAAGCAAATTGTCTACATGCTGGATCGTTTGAAGTGTAACCCCCATCAATCGTTCTAGGATCTTCCCAGAGGCGTGGAGCGACAAACTCTGCAACTAATCCGTTGTCATCCAGCACTTTTTTCAATTCCTTTGCTTTGCCGATTATTTGCAGGGGAGAAAGTTCGTTCATATCAGGCACTGCATCATCATCATGAAACTGAACGCCTTCAAAACCTAGTTTCTTAAACTCTGCAAGTTTTTTACCAAATGAAATACTGTCTCTTACCGTTGGGCCAAAAGGATCGGCTCCTTCATGAATGTTCCATGGACCGAATGTAAACTTAAATGTTCCTGCCATAATTATTAATTTGAATGTTAAAAATTTGATTTTTAATTCTTTGATTTTATTTGTCTAATTCAAAAAATTGAATACGCACTGATATATTGGCTTATTTTGATTTTTGGGTTATCCACAATTCTTCCATTTCCTCGAGAGAACGGTTTTTGGTTTCGGGTACCAACTTCCATACAAACAAGAAAGAGAGGACACTCATTATTCCGTAGAAGCTGTAGGTCGCTGCTCCGCTAAATTCCATCATTGCCGGATAGGTTGAGGAAATGAAATAATTTGCTCCCCATTGTGCCATAACGGCAATGGCCACTGCACGACCACGAATTTTATTGGGATAAATTTCAGAAATCAAAACCCAGCAAACTGGCCCCCACGACATCATAAAAGAAGCAGTGTAAAGAATTATAAAAGCCAGTGTACTTATACCTATTATTTCGGAATAAGATAAGGCTGCAATAGCAAACATCCCTATGGCCATACCAATGGAACCAACCATCAGCAAAGGCTTTCGCCCCCACCTGTCAACTGTCAGTATTGCAATTACCGTAAAAATTACGTTTATTAGCCCCATCACTATGGTCTGCAACATTGAGGCATCTTTTGCCGCTCCCATGCTTTCAAATATGCGTGGTGCATAGTAAAGTGCCACATTAATACCCACAAACTGTTGAAATACAGACAGCAACACCCCTACCAGAATTACCAACTTCCCATATGAAAATAATTTACCGGAATGATGCTCGATTGTTCCTTTAATCTCTTTTAGAATTTTATTTGCTTCGTTTTTACCGTTAATTTTTGTAAGAATCGAGAGCGCCTTTTCATCATTATTATTTAAGGCGAGGTATCGGGGTGACTTAGGTACTAAAAATAATAATAGACCAAACAGGCCAGCTGGTATGGCTTCGGAAAGAAACATGCGCCTCCATCCGATGGCATTCACCCATTCCAAAGATTGATCATTGATAATTCCCCAGTTTACAAAATATACCACCAACATTCCGAACACAATCGCAAACTGATTTAATGATACCAGTCGCCCACGAAGTTCTGCAGGTGCTATCTCGCCAATATACATAGGTACCAATGCCGATGCCATCCCTACTCCAATTCCGCCAATAATACGGTAGAAGTTAAACATGTATAATAGTCCCAAAGTAGCCTTGCCCTTTTCAAAAAAGAGGAATTCAGGATGCCCGGAACCCAACGCCGAGATAAAAAATAATAATGCAGCAATCATTAACGATTTTTTGCGACCTATTTGGGAAGCAAAAATCCCTGAAACGGCCCCACCAATAATACATCCAACTAACGCACTTGAAACTGTTGCCCCATGTATCCAGGAGTTTAGTCCCAAGCCCTGAACCAGATAATTATTAATGGATTTTTCAGCACCTGAAATTACCGCAGTATCATAACCAAAAAGTAATCCACCAAGTGTTGCAACTAAGGTTATACTCGTAAAATATATTGTAGGTTTTTCGCTCATATCTAAAAATAGTTTAGCTCTTATTAGTTTTTTTTGTTAAAAATTATTTTAAATGAATCCAGCAGGGCGGAAACACACACCACACTAACTCATTCACTCACAACTAATGACATAAAATTAGACTTTGATCAAATTCAACACAAACTTCGATTCATTTTGACCTTTAGCAAAAAAAAGAACTATTGGGAATAACTGATAGGCAAGAGTTTTGGAAAGTAAAATGCGTAATTAAACAGTCTCCAAATACCCTAAGTAAATTCTGAATGAAAAGAAATATTCGTCAATAATTAAGTTTGGGAAAAATTCATTGGGCAATACGTCGTTTTATTTAGTAAAGCATAGTCTGCAAGGATTATTTGAATTATATTCATCTTTCGGGACTAAAATGGTTAAGACGCTGCCGGAGCTGAATATATAATCACGCACAAATGGGTAAAATCCTCGAAATAAGCTGATTTCACACAATTCATTCCACAATCATCCAACCGCTTGTGAATTGCTTCAGTACATTAAAAAAAGAAAGGAGAAAAAACGAAGATGACCAATATATTGTACAGCAGATGCAGGAAACCTGTGACGAGTTCAATCGCGAAATGGCTCGCTTAAAAAGTCGGATTTCGGAGCTGGAAAACTTTCACGCCGAGATAGCCGCTGACTGGAACTTGCCTCACAATAAATTAGTTGGCTTGCTCCAAGAATCGCTACAAATACTTCCAGCTCAATAGCATCATTTTTCTCGGGATCTACGATGTAAAGTTTCTTACCGGTGCAGTCGACATACATTTTTGCCTGGGCCTTGTGGGTAATTACTGCTGATGGATACCTAGACCGGTGCCAGATAACATAGTAGCGATTAAATTGGGACCTGCCATAACCATCAGGGTGCTGCGTTTTGTATTTTTCCCACACCATAAACCGCGTAACCACTGTTTTCTTAACCTCTTTCTCCACTTTTGGGAAGTATTCGATTAGGTTTAGGTAACGTTCTTCTTTGGTTACCTGCTTTCTGTTACCCATTTGGATAATCATACGCTCTAACTCCGTGTCATTCATCTGCATCAATTCTTCATAGCTTTTCCCTGATGCAAGGAAAAGCCAGATGTACCTACGCACTGTATTTAATGGCAGGTTTAACCTTCTTGCAATCGCTTTCTTATCGGTTGAACAGTGGAAGAGTTCAATAATTTTTCGTACTCTGCTCATAATAATTAAATTTTTAGACATGATTAATAGTGTTATCGTCACTGCTAATCAAACCATTATCAATTAAATATGCGCGAATAAAAAGTGCTTTGAACTGAAGGAAAAACTGTGTTGTTTTCTTTTACGTTTTTCTCTTCTTAGGTGGGGTCAGTTTAAAAAAGTCTGAGGGAGGGCAGATAATTACGGCAAGGGGGTGCAAAGTGTCCGGCGAATGCACACTATAGTCGACGGTTTCATTTCTTCAAACAGAAAAATTGAAATCTTAAAAAATTATCTCTTTTCGTCCTTTTTCATATTTTTCATATAATCTTCTGTCAAATCGATAAAGTTGTGCTGGTTTATGGCTAACACACTTTTCCTTTTCCTTTAGTGGCACAAGAAAAGTAAAGTGTTTAAGTTTTCTCCTGAAATTACTTTTATCGATGTTTATGCCCAAGATAGTCCTGTATATTTCAAAAACCTGCCTGATTGTAAACTTTTTAGGCAATAATTCAAAACAAAGAGATTTCGTACGCATCTCTTCACGTAAATGGCATAATGATCTTCTTATTATAAGATTGTGATCGAAAATCAGATCCGGTAACTCATCCACAGGATACCAAATCGTCTGAGCGGTTCTATTTACATCTTTCAACTGAATAAGGGCAAAATATGCTATTGTCACAACCCGACTGAGACTTTGATTCTGATTTATTATTCTTGCCCATTCAAGATCTTCGGGAGGATTTAATCTTTCAGGATTACTAAATACACCAAACTGTTGCATGTAAATATTCTGTAATCCTGTTAACTCATAAAGTATTCTCCTGGCAGACAAATCGAAATCTTCTCGTTCATAAATCAGACTCCCCGGGAGTTTCAGTTTATGTCGCATTGCATTTACTTCCTGAACCTTTTCAATTTCAATTAACAACACTTTCAATTGAGAATAATCATAGGCAAAAACAACACAATCAACAGAAATATGTGGATTTAACTTGTCCATCTTTTATAGTTCTGTTTTAAAATTACACTTTAAACCAATTTAACACAATCTTTGATTCATTTTGACCCTAACTAAACTCAAGATCACTTGCTAACGCATGAATATCAAAGTCTTTCCACAGGCCTGTACCTATCAAAATGAGTTCAAATTAACTCAAAGTAAATCAAAAATAGTAGTTGAAATTCGGGCTTAGTATGCCCCTGAAGAAGCTGATTCGGTAGAATTGATTTATTGTTGTTGTTCTAATAAGATCCTTCAAAATTACACAATAAGAGATTGTATAAACTGTTCACATGTAAAAATATGGATGTTGAGTTCTATTTAACAAATAACTAACGTTGACATTCTTAATGTCATTACCTTCCATCATATTAGCAATGAAATTTATTCTTTTACAGAAATCTTTATTTCCGTTATTGGTAGTTCATTTGCTTTAGCACACAATTGAATTTGATAAAATTAGAACCCAAGACACCAAGTTGATAGCTCTGATCATGTAAAGTATTCTGAGCCAAACTAGGATTTTTGATTAATAAAGACAACAACAACACATTGAAAAAATTATACTCTTATCCAATTCGCCTAGTGGCCCATGGTTTTTACGAATGTTGGTATTTAGCCAATTTACACTGTTCAGGTATGGATTTATGCTATAACTAATTCCCCCAGTCGAGTTAATGTAAAACAGTTCAGGGAATTTATCGCGTATCCACTGACCGCCCAATTCCTGGTTTCCCCAAGCATAAACCCGTAAACGGGAAAGCATTTGTTGCAACTCATCCCAGGAATGACTTTTTCTCAAATTCCATAGAGCCTGAGCCAAATCCATCGGTCCACCCCAAACACAAATCCATAACGGACGATCATCCTTTTTTTGAAGTGATTGCACAATCAGGTTTGAAGCTTCCGTATCCTTACCTTCTCCAATAACTTCTTCAACAGGCCATCCATTGGCATTTGAAGAACTTCCCGGTTTGCGTCCGGTCAACATCCCTTTTCTAATGATACCAAGCAAATACTCTTCAGAGAGATAATCGTTTGAATCAAGCCGAATATTTCCAAGAACCTTTCCGTACGCTTCTACCCGCTCTGAAATTTCATCAGGTGACGGTTCGCCTGTTGGATTAGAGTTTCTTCTACTGCAGGCTGAAGTAGCTATCAGCCCCTCAACATCAAATTCATTTGCATAAAGCAGGAATCTGACCAAGGATTGTTTATCATCAGGATCACCAGAACTGGTACTGATATCTGTTAAAACTATGACACGGGGCTTTTCATTTTTCCCGGAGAAATCAGATGCCTGGGCAGCCCCAAAGCTGGCACAAAAAAATGCTTTTACAAACAGTGCAATTTTCATATGTCTAGATGTTATTAATTGCCAAATGAAACTCGCCAATTTTGTCATCTTCGTATTTGAGAAAAGCCAAATCATTGCTCGTTTCATCTGACATTTTATTAGTGAATCCTAAACCATATATCTTATTGTAACTTTTCTATATAATGACTAATTCACAAACAAATTATGGTCTTGTACGAACGTTTGGACTATTTTGGGCATGCAAAACTGTCCCCATAAATATAAAAAGAAGAAGCCGAAAAACTTTATTAATATTAAATGATAATTCCATTGCAGTTATAACTATTGTGTGATGATATCTATTGAGCCTTCTTTTAATCCTTTGGCTTTAGCAGTAAGTTTTATTTTGCCTGCTGGTCCATTTGGTCTAACAATCGCCAGCCCTTTACCATGCCAAACTTTCTTTTTAGGTTGCTGAAAACTGGAAACATCTTTCGGATTTCCATTACCAACTCCCGCAATTTCGCCCTGACCAGTGATTGTGTATTTGATCTCGATATCATCGGCATAAGGAACAAGATTGCCTTTTGTATCTACAATTTCAACTGAAACATAAGCCAAATCATTCCGATTCGCTTTTATGGTAGTTCGGTCTGCAATCAGCTGAATGGCCGCGGGTTTTCCAACAGTTTTTAGTATTGTTGACGATACTTCCTTTCCATTCTCATATGCTTTGGCAACCAATGTACCCGGTTGATAAGGCACATTAAAAAGCGCTGTTATCGAATTATCTGCTATCGCTTGTTCAGCCATCAGTTTTCCATTCAATTCGAGCTTCACCAATTTACTCTTTGTATACACCCGAACCTGCAACGTATCGCCTTCAGAGCCTGGCCATGTCCAACTTTTCAATTCATCCGGCCATCCCCAATTATTCACGTAATACCTCATACCCTCCGGCACTTCAAGCTTCTGAACCATCATTTCTATTTGACTGCGATCCCAAACCACATCTCTGTAATAGGACTGTGGCTTTTTATGTCCAACAAAATCCAGATCTCCGCAAAATGCATTGAACCATGGCCATTGTACGAATATCTTTTTTTGATTCCCTTTAATAAATCCGGTATTTGCACATCCTGCTTCTCCTCGATAATCCATTGCAGTCCAAACAAAATCGCCAACCAGATAGGGGTATTTTTGCATCATTTGCCATATTTCATAAGACTTTGACGCGTAGGATTCAGTTCCCAACATGATCCTGTCAGGATACTTCGCATGGTCTGCCAGATACTTTTCATCCATATAGTTGTATCCACCAACATCAAGAATATCAAAAATAGCCGGTGTATGCTCTTCCCAATTATAGGTTCTGCGTGCATCCCAAAAGTCGCAAACTGCTTCAGTAACCATTCTGGAAGAATCAAGTTCCTTCACCCGATTCTTTAGCATTTGAGTAATTTCCAAACCTCTCTCTGAAGCCCGCTCTCTGATTTCATTACCAATACTCCAGAGTATGATAGAAGGATGATTACGGTCACGAAGAACCATTGCCGTCAGATCCTTATTCCAGTTATTCTCGAAATACAGATGATAATCATCCGTAAATTTAGTTTTCTCCCATGCGTCGAAAGCCTCATCAATAACATACATCCCTAATCTGTCACATACCTCCAAAAGAATTTTAGATGGAGGGTTATGACTCATCCTCACCGCATTAAAGCCACTCTCCTTTAATAATTTTATTTTTCGCTCTTCTGCTGCCTCTATTGATACAGCCCCCAAAGGCCCATTATCGTGGTGAATGCAACCTCCTTTTAAAAGTGTCGGTTTGCCATTTACCAGTAATCCGTCTTTGGCACTAATCTGAATATTCCGGATTCCAAAGGAAACAGCTACTTTGTCTACCCCCTTTTCTTTTTTGATTAGGCTAATTTCAGCAGTGTAAAGATTCGGGGATTCGGCTGACCATAATAAGGGTTTTTCTATTGTTAGGGTTTGGGTGACGTCTATGGTGTCATTCACACCAAGTTCAAACCGACTTACTTTTGTAGCTACAATTTCTCCTTTTGAATCCCTGACTTTGAGCTTCAAATCTAATTTCTCATCACGACCTCCTGTATTAACAATGGTTGTTGTCAGATTTACCGTAGCCTGCATCTCCGAAACCTGAGGTGTTGTTAGATACAGACCCCAAAGGTCAATATGCACCGGATTTACAACCACCAGTTTCACATCGCGGTAGATGCCGGAACCGGCATACCAACGGCTGTTTTTTCCTTCATTCTTTACCCGAACAGAAAGCACATTACTTTCTCCTACCGACTTAAGAAAAGGCGTGAGTTCATAATTAAACGGCGTATACCCATAAGGATGGTTACCTAAATGATGTCCGTTAATCCAGACATCAGAATTCATGTAAACTCCATCAAATTTGATAAACACTTTCTTCCCTTCATCTTCTTTCGATAAAACAAAAGATTTACGATACCAACCTGTTCCGCCAAAAGTGAAACCATCAAAGGTTCCACCCGGTGAATTTCGGGAAAAAGGACCGACGATCGAATCGGGAATTTGAACTGCAACGTCCTCATTACTCCAATCATGAGGTAAATTAACTCTTCTCCAACCTGAAACATCATAATCAGGATTTTCCGGGCCGGAAGAAATTGTGTCTAACTTGAAAGACCAACCATAATCAAAAAGTCTTTCTTGATCATTTATATTATTCTGTGCAAATAGTTGTATAGTAGACAAACAAACAATACTTGCTAGCACTAAGTGTTTTAGATTCTTATACATCATTGGATTATATTTATAGTTAATTATCGCTCTATTAATATTGTTACTTCATCAGGATTCAATCCGCTGGCACTAGCAGTTAAAACAGTCTTTCCTGGCTTTCCAACCGGTTTCAGTGGCTGTGTATTTTCCTGTGCCTTCAAGTATATTGAGCTAAGGACAAACACGGACAGCATTATGAATACTTTTATCTGTTTCATTATATTTTTTATCGAATAAGTGAATATTAATTAGTAATTACTTCGCTGGTATTCATGTTGTCTTTGAAAGAATAGTTTTGACTGAATAGAAAAATCCATTATCGCTTCTTTTCGAAATAGAGCATTGAATATATTTGAAGAAGTAAAAAGCAGGTAGTTACCCCTCGAGAAACTACCTGCTTAAAATTACTTTTTACTTTTCTTCTTTTACACGGGTTGCATAACAATCAAACATATCCATCATGGAACCTTCCATCTTATCTTCGTCGATCTTTTCCATGTCCAGATACACATCGTAGCCACTTGCTAAAAAATATACTGTTACTTCATTTGCTGATTCTTCAACACGCGTAATTTTTGTTGGTTCTTTGCCATCCGACTGAAAAGTACCTGTCAGGTTGCCATCTTCTCCTCGTTTCAAAATCAGGGCATTATGGGTATCGCCACTTGGCGTTCCTTCTACCAGAATATCCCATTTCCCAACGAAATAATCTTTTTCATCCTGAGCATTTACGTTCAGGTTAGCCAGCATCATTATCAATCCGGCTACAATAATCATCATCACTTTTTTCATAATTCTCTTTTTTTTTATTACTTTATGATTAAAACTTAAAGTCGATTGTCAATTCGTATTGATGTGGCGAATTGCAGAGGCAACTACACCCGTTCCTGCGTCATTTGCATTGCATTTACAAGGTCTCCTTTAATTCCTCGTTGTTGGTCAAGGAAGTTTGTTACCTGAAACTGGACAACAACATTACGGCTCATTGTATAGTCTAAACCGCCAAAGCTCTCCCACTATGGGTTATATTCAACTGTATTTAATGTAGTTTCGTATTGTTTGCCAAAATAGCGTAGGCTTAGCCATGCTTTGAGTTTTCCTTTGTGAAACTTATAACTAGGATCAATTTCATAAAATGTAGATGCCTCGCCCCCCATTTCTATAATCTCTTTCGCTGTGATTTCTGCATCACCACTCAGTAAACGATACTTTATTCTTTCTTCTTCGCTTAAAATACTCAGGTCTTCAACTTTTCCTGACTTTGGCTTGCGACTATTTGTAATAACCAGCCCCTTCACGGGCCAATACCAAGGCAATACCTTTACCTACTCCTTGTCCGAAACCTGTTACAATGGCAACCATCCCATCTAATTTTTTTGTCATAATCGATTGTTTTTATGCTTGAAATAATTGCAATTCATATATCAACTTGTTAAGGAAAAAGCAAGCTTAGTTTTTAATCTATTTATATGATAATTGTTCAGTGTTTTAGTGAATATATCCTTAAAAATTAAAGGCAAGCTATTTTCGATTACGATTCACATCCTCATTAATTCTATTTAACATATTCATTATCATGCTCTCCGGAATCCTGCCTCCAGACAAGGAAATCACCTTCTTTAGTGGCATTTCCATCATTGATGCTTCACTCATTTTCTGTTGCTTAATGGCTGCTTCTTTTTCTACCTCGCTTAGTCCTTCAGTGCTATATTTCGCTTGTGACATTTTTCTGATTCCATTCACAAATTCCGCCCCAAAAGGATGTTCAGCTAAATCACCAATGGTTGAATTAATATCGTAAGTTTGATAATACTTTTGTGTAGCATTTATCTTCACGGCTTGTGATAAACGAATATCACGCGAGGAACTACCAATCAGAATTTCAAATTCTTCGGAATCAGATTTCCAACTTTTATATTTTGTACTGAAGTATTGAAAATCCCTTGGTTCAAGTTTAAATGACACCAGCTTTTCTTCTCCCTTTTTCAACTCAATTTTATCAAATCCTTTTAATTCTTTTATCGGTCTGATTACATCACTTTCAAGCTCTCTTACATACAATTGAACGACCTCTTTACCATCGTAGTTACCGCTATTTTTCACGTTACACTGAACAGTAAGGGTATCGATGTCGGTAAAATCCTTTTTGTCCACCTTAATCTGAGAATATTCGAAATTGGTATAGGAAAGACCGTACCCAAATGGGAATAAAGGTTCAAGCTCTTTAATATCGTAGTAACGATAACCGACGAATACACCTTCATTATAAAGCGATTTTCGATTTTCACCGGGCCAGGTAAGATAGGATGGAGTGTCGCTTAGCCTACGCGGGAATGTTTCAGTTAATTTACCTGAAGGATTAACGACTCCTGTTAAAATATCTGCAATAGCTGAACCTCCTGCCTGCCCTCCAAGATATGCTTCCAGGACTCCATCAACTTTGTATATCCAAGGCATTGAAACCGGAGAACCATTCTGCAAAACGACAACAACCTTACCTGCTACACCGGCAATTTTCTCAATGAGGGCATTATGTCCTTTGGGCATATCCAGGTTTTCTCTGTCAAAACCCTCCGATTCATAACTATCCGGAAGGCCGGCAAAAATAATTGTGATGGCTGACTCTTTTGCTATTTTTGTAGCCTCAGAAAGCAGACTGTCACTGGTTTCACCATTTCTGCTATAACCATCCGTATAACGAATTGTAAATTGATTATTTCCTATTTGATTTAAAGCATCCAGCGCATTATCTAATTTTGTTGGGTTTACGAGAGAACTGCCAGCCCCCTGGAACCGGGGTAATTTTGCAAATCGACCAACAACTGCAATAGCTTGTTTTTTTTTTCTTTCAATCGGAAGTATGTTGTTGTCGTTTTTTAGTAAAACTATTCCATTTTCAGCAATCTTTTTGGCTAACTGATGGTCAGCTTCTTCATCAAACTCCTGCTTTTGATTTGGGTTTGTAGCTAATTTAAAAATTAGTTCCAAATTGTTCCGAACAATTTTATCAAGCTCTTTTTCATCTAGTAATCCTGTTTTAACGGCCTCAACAATTTTCGATGCATTCATCCCGCCATCGCCTGGCATCTGAAGATCGAGACCGGCTTTTATTCCTGCAACCCGGTCGTTGACAGCTCCCCAGTCAGTTACTGTCAAGCCTTTAAAACCGAATTCATTTCGTAGAATATCTGAAATGAGCCACTCGTTTTCTGTACAGTAGGTGCCATTTACTTTATTATAAGCACACATTACCGATGTAGGTTGGGATTCTTTAACCGCAATTTCAAAAGCTCTGAGATAAATTTCACGTAGTGTTCGTTCATCCACTTCAGAACTCATCAGCATGCGCTCATATTCCTGGTTATTGGCAACAAAATGTTTTACTGAAGTTCCAACACCCGTCGATTGTACACCATTAATATAGGCAGCCGCCAGTTTCCCAGATACGATTGGATCTTCTGAAAAATATTCAAAATTTCTACCGCCAAGCGGCGACCTTTTAATATTTATTCCGGGTCCCAATAATATTCTTACGCCATAATAACTGGCTTCCTTTCCCAATGCTTCCCCCATTTTATAAAGCAAGTCTTTGTCCCAGGTTGAAGCGGCAAGTGAGGCAGTAGGAAAGCAGGTTGCTTTAACACTAGGCTTTGTGAAGTCTGTCCCTTCATTAATCCGGACTCCGTGTGGACCATCAGTCATAAAAATTGACGGAATTCCTAGTCTTTCGATTTCCTGAGTATGCCACATATCTTTTCCGGCACAAAGTGAGGCTTTTTCTTCAAGCGTCAATTGGTCCATTATTCGATCAATATTCTCCATCTGTGCAACTGTTGTCAGATTGGAGAAAACGGAAACAAAAAGAAATAAATGATAAACTATTTGTTGTTTCATAATTAATTCGTTGTTGTTTCTTTTTATTAATTGGTGACGCTTAACTTAAGGTTTTCAACATTATCAGATGAAGTACCTACCATAATTGAAAAGTCTCCCGGTTCAACTACCCAATTCATATTACCATCGTAAAAAGCCAATAAGTCAGGAGTGATCACAAATGTTACTGTTTGTGTTTGTCCGGGCTCCAACCACAGTTTTTCGAATCCTTTCAGTTCTTTAACAGGTCTGGTTACTGATGAATATTCGTCGCGAATATATAACTGAACCACTTCTGCCCCCCGTCGACTCCCGGTGTTCGTTACGTCAACGCTTACTTCAACCGAATCCTCTTTAGTGATTGTTGAACTGCTGATTTTCAGGTTTGAATATTCAAATGTGGTATAACTTAGACCATATCCAAACGGGAATAAGGGAGTAACATCCAAGCCTAAATTGTATCCCCTGCGCGAGGAAGGTTTATAAGCATAATAGGATGGAATATGTCCTGCACTTCTCGGAAAAGTAATTGATAACTTGCCACTTGGATTAATATCGCCAAACAAAGCATCTACCATTGCGTAGCCACCTTCCTGTCCTAAAAACCAACATTGCATAACTGCTGGAAGTTCTTTTGTCAGTTTGCCAATGCTCAAAGGCTGACCACTCTTTACAAACGCACAGGTTGGTTTCCCCAGGGCAACGATTTGTTCAATCAGTTCATTCTGACCATTCAGTAATTCAAGAGTTGGCATATCACCGGGAGCGGTAGGACCGTAAGCTTCCCGTGCAACTGCTTCATTCGAACCTACAAATAATACCACTACATCCGCTTGTTTTGCGACTTTTAAAGCCTCTGCTATTCGCACATCATTGTCTTCCCTAGGCACCAATCTGATCACTTCGGGGAAAGGACTGTTGACATCCGTGATACGGCAACCCTCGGCATAAAGTATGTTCATTTTATCTCCATATTTTTCCCTAATAGCCTGTAATGGTGAGATACACTGTTTTGGTGAAGATGAATAGCCTCCCAAAATACATCGGTCGGCATTGGGGCCAATAAAAGCAATCGTCTTTATCTCTTCGTTGTTTAATGGCAGAAAATCTTTTTCGTTTTTCAATAATACCATTGATTCGGCAGCAGCTTTATAAGCAACCTCCCTGTTTGCCTCACAACCAACAAATTGTTCAGCTTTGTCAGCATTTACATATGGATGGTCAAACAGTCCCAAACGAAACTTTTCAATTAAAATGCGTTTAACCTTTTCATCAATTTCAGATTCTGTTATTTTACCTTCTTTAACCAGCGCCACTAAATGCTGATAACCAAAATAGTCGGGCAACTCAATATCAACTCCTGCTTTAAATGCCAGGTAACCAGCCTCTTCCTTTGACGGAGTTACTTTGTCGATGTCAACCAGATTACCAATTCCATAATAATCGGAAACTACTACTCCCTTAAATCCAAAGTCATCCCGTAAAATGTCTTTGAGTAACTTTTTATTGGCATGGGCTGGTATTCCCCACAATTCGTTGTATGTAACCATAATGTTCATTGGCCTGGCTTCCTTAATGCAAGCCTGAAATGGTTTAAAAAACACTTCCCGAGCTGTTCTTTCGTCGATATTGCTGGGTGCAGTGTTGCTTCCTCCTTCACTTTGTCCATGTACTCCAAAGTGCTTTAATGTCGCCCCAACATGATCGCCATCCAAATAAATACCATCACCCTGATATGCTTTTACCTGTGCTACACCCAATCTTGATATCAGGAAAGGATCCTCGCCCATTGTTTCTTCGGTGCGTCCCCACCGCGGATCCCGCACAACATCAACTACCGGAGCCAATACCTGGCTTCCCCCCCGATAACGAATTTCTTTGGCAACAATTGAGTAGATATCATGTATCAAATCTTCATTCCATGAACTGGCTAAACCTATGGGAGCGGGAAAACTTGTTGCCTCAGTAGCTTGTTGTCCATGCAATCCTTCTTCATGAATCAATACCGGAATTCCAAGACGGGTTTCCTCGATAAAATATTTCTGCACTTTGTTGTATTGCCTGGCCGCTTCCCCCGGAGGCAATGTAGGATGTGCACCAACCGCGCCAGGCCCCATATCTTCATTAATCCGGGCTATACTACCTATGCTGTTTGGGAGAAGTTTTCGTGCAGCCTCTGCATCAAATTCACCATTGGGGAAAAGCGCTTTCTTACCAGGTTCGCCTCTCCATACACACTGCATCTGGGCAACCTTTTCATCCAGAGTCATTCGGCTAATTAAATCGTTTGCTCTTTCTTCAGGAGAAAGCTCTTTGTTTTTATAGGCTGGTAGTTGTGCTGAAATATAACCAATACCAACAACCAGAATTAAACTTAGTAATATAATTTTTCGCATAATGCTATTTGTTTATTTAAAATCTTCAAGTTTCCATTCATCTTTCCAATAAATATTTGGCACGCCACTTTCCCAAATAATGGGCAACCACACATATGTTGCTTTATCACGTACATCCCAATCCGAACGTTTTTCTCCTGTTCTGTCCATCAATTTCACTTCATCAAAATTTAAAGGATCGGGTTTATGACCTAAGAATCGATTTCTGATTCGTTCAACTTCTCTTCGGGGCTCGTCCGTCCCACACCATTCAGGCATCCACCTGTCAGCCATGACAACATAAAGGTTCTTTTTACCAGGTATTTTAATAACCTCGGTAATCTGCGAACAATACGAACTAAATGTCGTATCGGCCGGATGTGGATTTCCAAGATCGATATATTCACCATGATAATCTTCAAAAATTGAAATTAATGATTGGTTAGGAGAATAACCCGTAGTACCCGAGGTGTACATGTAATGTTTACCTTGGGCTACGAAATGTGTTGGTGCTTCTCTTGTATCAGGTGGAATTAAACCTGAATAATGCACTGAGAACTTACCATTCACAGAAATAAAATCATCTGTTAATTCAGCACAAATCATTTCATAATGTGGCCGTTCGTGCCAAATGTATCCCTTTCCAGTTTCTTCATCCACGAACAAATCAAAATCGCCAGCTTCAAAACCATTTGGTCGTATTGCTTTTTGAACAATCTCATAAGGACCAAAAAAATTATCTGCTGTTAAGACCGTCATAAATTGTCCATCTTCACCCATTACCTTTATCCAACAAACATATTTCTGTGTCGCTTCATTGAATATAATATGTGGCCGATCTATTCCCTGAGATGGATTTAACGGAGAATAAGGATTCAAGGTATCCGGTTCAATTATAAGTCCGCGGTCTTCCCAATTATAAAAATCGGTGGAAGTATAGCAACGAATTCCCCAAGTCCAAACATTACTACCTTCAACTGTCTTTTCTTTATTCTCACCGTACCAGTAATAAGTTCCATCTTTATAAAAAACAGAAAAGCCATGAGCCTGAATTGGTTTTCCTTCAGTATCCAAATAAGTTTGCCCAGGTCTAATTGAATTATATCTTAATTTATTATCTGTCTGCTGTTCGTTCTTTTTAGAAATGGAACAGTACATGAATAATAAAACGATTGCTGTCAAATGTGTTACTATCTTCATTATTCATAAAGTTTAAGTGAATTGTTTCCAGATTTTAACTCGTAGGTTTTACCATCCCAGACAAAAACACCAGATGTATTTACAGGTAAATCAATAGTGGCTCTCAGGCTATTCTCTGAATGCGAATATTTTACTTTAATTTTTCCGTTTGGATGCGGCATTTCTCCTCCAATTTCTTTTAATCCACCAAGATGGGGCTCAATCTTTACTTTTGAAAAACCGGGGGCATCACTATCAATTCCCAGAATAATTCTGAAAAACTCGATATTCGGGCTTGAACCCCAGGCATGGCAATCAGAACGGGTATCGTTCACTTCAGAAGTCTCAGCCCAGGTTGTTAAGCCCATATCCATGTTTTCTCTCCATTTCCCCAACCAACTCAGGTAATCATTTCCGAAACCTGCTTTAGTTAATGCCTGATGCAGGTAAAATTTAAAATAGATAGAAGCTGGTGCCAGTGTTGAATCAGACACAATCTTTTGTGCCATGTCTTTAGCCTCTTCGGAACTTACGGTTCCCGTAAGGATCGCCAAAATACCGGCATGTTGCGAAAACAAATCTTTCTCTATTCTATCGGCGAATAATTGCTTTTTTTCATCCCAGTATTTTGCTTTGATTGTCTTTTTTAATTGCTCGGCCTTTTTCGTGTAATCCGCTGCAAGCTCTTCCAATCCCAAATTGTGTTCGAGACTAGCTGCAACCTGATAAGCCCACAATAGCTGCAAGTCCAGTGAAGATGAACATCCATCTTTTCCCATTGGTGGTATTCCTTCGCCCCAGCCTTCAGCATTAACCCAGTCGGTAAAAGTCCAGTACGGAACATCTCTCAAAGAACCATCTTCAGCTTGATATCGCTTAAAGAATTCCAATACATTTCGGGTGCTCTGAAGTTTATCTTTCACAAATTCATTGTCACCACCATACATCATGTAGTCGTGAAGCATGGCAAATGTACCACAAAGAAAATGTTGAAATATATTGTGGCGTTACCGAAGGATGACGGCTGGCTGTAACTCCTTCGGGCTGTTGCGAATAATTCATCTGATTTAAGGCATTTCGCAGCAAACGGTCATCTCCGCTGTTGTATAAAGAAACTAGGGCCTGAATCCTACCATCGCCAATATACTGAAGTTGCTCGTAATAAGGGCAATCCATGTAAGTTTCCATAGCACACAAGCGGGCAGAACGCCAGCCAATTTCCATCATCTTTTGAAGTTCCGGGTTATCCGACTCCAGTTTTGCGTTGAATTGAAACGGATAGCCGGTAAAGGTTCCGTAAATATCTTCTAACACAAGCGGCGATTCTTTGGTCGTAATCTTTAATTGAAGGTAGCGATATGTCCGGTAGTTCATTGTGGTAAAAACCTGTTTTTTCAGAGCCATCTGAAATAATACTATCTACACGGCCTATTAACGTTTTGCCTATCACTTCATTTCGGTTACCTTTCTCAGGATATTCTGAAAACAAGGCTTCCTGATATCCGATTGTAATAATTCCATCTTTCCCGCCACTAAAAATAAGTGAAGGATATGCATTGGTAAGGAAAGTTTGATCCAGCAAGAGCGAAACCGTCTTATTGGCAGGAATCGTAATTTTTGTTTGAGTTACCGGGAATGAGGATGGAACAGAAATACCCTCCGCTTGTCTTAGTTTTTGTAGCCGTTGTTCTTTAAGTTCCATCTGCGGCAGTGAAGACGGCACCAACAGCCAACTATCCAATACACCGGGAAATCCTAAAATATTTTTTGGCAGTCCGGGGAAAAGCGATTGTGAAGCTTTCCACCTATTTTCATCACACAAAACCGAATTCCAATTTTTGGGATGTAAAGCCATATTTACCTTTTCTCCCGGTCCGGCAACATAAAAAGTTTGCATTTGCACAGGAACAGGATTGTAACTATTATCCTGAATACACTTCCATGTTTCGTTTGTATTAAGAACCTCCGCCTCTGTTGTTCCCCCCTGGAGGATAAAAGCAGTTCTTAAAGAAATATGTCCTTCTGCCCGTAGTTTCCCTTCATTCCAAACCTGTGCGGCAACTACATTTTTACCCGAATGCAAATAAGGAGCTAAATCTACGGTCTCATAATTCCAATGTAACAAATCGCCTCTGGCTGGTCCGAGTGAAACTAATTTTTCATTGACATATAACTTATACCGATTGTCCGCAGAAACATGTATCGGGAACGATTCAGGAGGCAAATTGAGTTCAATATTTTTTCGGAAATAATACACTCCATACTCGTTTGCTTCAATCCCCGGTAAGCTTATCCAATTGGCTTTCCAGAGTTTATCCGTAATATCTGAATTATTTACCTGTGTAAAAGAATTCATATAAGCCAATAAAAAAATGCACAGTAATTTTAGTTTAGGATGATATTTCATATTCATGTTTAATTTGATTATAACTTCAATAATTCATTTATCTTCAGGGGCAAAACATTAGGGGTTTGTTTTGCCAATAGGAAGAAAATATGAAGGTAAAAACGTATTTCTTTCAGTCAAAACCGTTGTCCATTTGATAATTTGTTTGAATTTATCCTATGCGTAAGAGTGCTTAATTATTTCGTGATTACTCTGGCATCACGGTTATTACTACCCTCGAAAAAGCCGTTAAGCCCGGAGAGCCACCATCTTTTGCCTCCAAAATCAAATGAATTGTTTCGGGCTTATTAACCTTTGGCGCTACAAGCTGAACTTTATTTTGTGCAGGATCGGAAAGTTTTATATTTCCCTGATAGCTGCCGGCTTCAACATATTGCCACCAAAGTGGTGAAAATTTAGGTTGTCGGGCCGCCAGTGCCGGCAGTATTGATTTATCGTATCCGCGTTGTTGCACAATAGGCCCCATCCTTTCCCAAAGCGCCTCTAAATCAACCGGATCAGGATCATTAATTTCAGCTTCAATCTCAACCAACTCCCCCGACTTAACCGTTTCGATCCAATTCACCCACTATTTTAATATTCGGTTTATGATTGGCGTCTTCATACTTATCTGCAACACACCATTTCAATCTGGCTTCAAAATCACGGTTGGCATATTCAATCCATCTGAGAAATGAGCCTTTGTCTATATCGCGGTAAACATTTTCAAAACCATCAACCTTATAAAAGCGACCACCCCAGCCACCCCAGGTCGGATTCTCATAGCCTCTTAGTCCATTACCCAGTATGTATAAAAATGCAGGAGAATCCCCTTCGCTGATGTAGTCCTGGGGATACAGAGCTGCCAATGGCCCGTGATTATTATGCAAGTATTCTGTTACGAAAGGTTTCGTGTAACGCTGGCTTCCATAATCCCAGGTTCCGCTGAAATAGTGTGAGAGCAACATGATTACACCCGGATGATATTTTTCAATATAGCTGCCTGCACCATCCTGGTACCATATATTGTACATTACTACTTTCGAAACGGCTCTTTTATAATCAGCAGGATATTGTGTTTTGAGCTTATAAAAAGCCCTAGCAGCAGTGTTTCCGCCTCCCCATGCCTGAATATAAACAAGTCGTGGATCGTCTTCCAACAAAATTTCTACAATTTTATCAGAACCCGGAGTATCGGCCCAATTAGCAGGATCGATTACCGGCTCTACTCCGGGAATTCGTAAAGGTGCATCATGATCGACAACCACGTGTGTCGACTCCTCATCACCTATGAACAATTTGCTTCTGATATAATCCGGAGACGGATATGCAGAATCATGAATTTTTAAGTTCGGATAAACTTGTTCATACGCATCAATTTGCTGCTCAATCCATTTTTCGGAACTCCAACCTTTTAGTTGATAAACTGAATTGGTTTGAATTATGGCTTCAAGATTCATATCGTTTGTGGTAAAGCAGGAAGCGAACCATTGAACAACGATCGTCTACTTCACCGTCAGTCATTGCAATTACACGGGGTTTTACTGGTTGATTTGCTAAAATGTTAAAACTTATTGCAAATGCATAGGTCAGAGCAAATATTATTTTTTTCATTTTTATTTTGTTGGTTTAACTTGTTGAATAGTACCATCTTCATTGTAATACAGTTTATCAAGGCAGATGGATCGTCGGAAAGGATGCACACCGTCGGTCCACCCAAATTTTGGTTCTTCTTCAGGATGATTTTTTAAAATACAAATCGGCATTGTGATAGAACAAATACCATTGATTGTTGTACTCTACTATTGAATGGTGATTTGTTCCACTGTTCATCTCCTCCAAAACAACTCCCTTGTATTGAAAAGGTCCCAGCGGATTATCACTCATACAATATTCAATTTTACCAGAAGTAGCTGCATATGAAAGGTAATAATTACCATTATATTTATGCATCCAACTGGCTTCAAAAAAGCCATCGGTACCTTGCAGGAGATATACCTGTCCGTCGTAGGAAATCATATCCTCGTTAAGTTTTATGGCATTAACCACCAATTGTCCCATATACAGATAGGCCTGTCCGTCGTCATCGATAAAAACACAGGGATCGATAAAATCGCGAGTACAATAAGCTCCTTTTGATTTTATATGTATCAGAGCTGAATCAAGCGGATCCTTAAAAGGACCCGTAGGTTTATCGCTAACTGCTACACCTATTTTACTCGATTCTACCGGATAATAGAAATAGTACTTTCCATTGCGGTCGATACAATCAGGTGCCCATGCCTGTGAGCTGGCCCAACTTATATCATCCAGCGAAAATGCCACACCATGATCAGTCCAGTTCTTCATATCAGTTGTAGAAAAGACATGCCAGTCTTCCATACTGAAAAGCGTTGCTGTATCCTGGTCATGAGATGGATAAACATACAGTGTATCATTAAACACTCTTGCCGATGGATCGGCTGTATACATATTCGTTATAAAAGGATTTTGTCCTGAAACACTAATAGTGA
The DNA here is from genome assembly GCF_963675585.1 of uncultured Draconibacterium sp. Taxonomy (NCBI): domain Bacteria; kingdom Pseudomonadati; phylum Bacteroidota; class Bacteroidia; order Marinilabiliales; family Prolixibacteraceae; genus Draconibacterium; species uncultured Draconibacterium sp. The sequence continues at coordinate 74,060 of NZ_OY776414.1, read as the reverse complement.
TTAATAAGGTTAAAATTGCAGTAGCAGATCGGATCATAATATTTTATTTAGCAGGTTCAACAGTTACAATGACACGGGCATATCTTGTTAATCTTGGTGTACCCCGGTCGGTAACTTTTAATATAAAGTGAACGGTTTCAGTTTCGTCAACTTTAGGAGCCATGGCTCTTACTTTGGCTGAATTAGGCGGGAACAGACGGGCAGGTTCTTTACATGAACCGGCTTCCTGATAATTAAACCAGTAATAAATTATTCCATCGCCGTCTGGATCAGAGCATTTCGTCCCATCGAGCTGAAAAATCTCTCCTGATTTTACTGTAATCTCTTTCGGGGTAACCAATTCCACAACCGGAGGATGGTTGGCTTCTTCATATTCCTTAACACACCAGTCCATTCGGGCTGCAAAATCGTTTTGAAATTCTTCGCGCCACCTGGAAACAGTTACTTTATCTCCTGTAATAGTTGTTGTATCATTTACAATTGACATTCCATAAGGAGCTTCAACCGTAGGCGTATAAGTATCTTCTGCATTTGTCCAGATAGGCCTGGTTTCCTGTACAATCGGAATTCGCCACTCAACAGTAGTATCGTTATCAGGAGTGTAATACTCGTAACGTCCTCCCCAGCTTCCCCAATCAGGATGTTCCGGAGAATTTAATCCGTTATTTATCAAATACAGAAAGGACGGTGTATCGCCTTCAACACCAAAAACCACATTTGGATAAATAGCACCAAGCGATCCATGTGCTTGTTGTACATTTTCAGCAAACCAAAAATTAGATACCACATCATTGTTTAATCCTGGAATTACACTCATCATTCCTCCCCAGGTTCCATCTTGGTATCTACCCGGACTTACGATATAAAATAAATCGGGAAAGTTTTTTCTAATCCATGCTCCAGAATCATCCTGATCAGAGATAGCGTAAATCCTTAGTTTGCTTATTAACCTCTTTGCTTCTTTTTCGGATTCTGTTTCCTTAATCTTCCAAAGTGCCTGAGCAAGTGTATTTGAACCGCCCCAAACATTAATCCACAATGGCCGCTCATCTTTTTCTTCCAATTTTGCAATAATCCAATCCGAACCTTCAGAGTCTTTGCCTTCACCAACACCTTCCATACCATAAAGTGGTATTCCTGCCTTTACTACATTCAGTAACTCTTGGCCAGTTGGGAAGCCTGCTTCATGCTTTAAAAGATTCGCTTGTACTTTATCATATTCTCCAATGATTTTCCGAATATAATCAGGATAAAGATCATCTGCATTTTCTGCATTACCAGTAGCTATTAATCCTTCAATGTCAAGCTGATTAGAATAAAGTAGCAATCTAACCAGAGACTGTGCATCGTCCGGTTCGAAGTAATCGAGATCGGTTAGAACAATCAGGCGTTGTTTTTGACCTTCCTGACAAAATACCTGAAACGAAAGACTGGCAATTATAGCTAGCGCAAATACTATTTTTTTTATTTGTTGTTGAATTATCATCTCAAGTCTTTTTATTTTACGACTACTCTCACTCTATCCAGATTCTGAATCCTGGCAAATGCCGTCTGTGTATCACCATCTCTTTCCGATACCACACGCAAAACCGGGAAGTGTGTTCCTGCTTCAGAAAACGTATGCTCCGTTGTAATTTCGATATTTGTGCCGTCAGCCGACACTTTTGCTTTGGATAAATCAACAGGGTCTTTATACTCCCCAGAACCATCAAAATCCCAGACTGCATCTACCAGTTTTCCCATTCCTTTAGGAATTTCCACGGTTACATTAAAGGTTACTGTTTCACCAGCAAGAATATCAGCACGCTTAGTATCGTTAATCGTTACATTAACAACGGGTTGAATCCCTGCTCTTTCGTTTGCTACAGATGGTACAACAACCTGTCCATCTACAATTTTATAGTTCGTTGTGGTTGCAGGCTCAATCCCTTTCTCAACCCATTTACTTAAATCGCGTAATGCTTGCTGCAATACTCCAATATAACTCACAGCATGTGTTGCATCATCCAATTGATCGGCCTGGTCTCCATGCAAAGCATGTTCGGTATACCAAAGCCGGAAATTATCTTCTGTTTTATCTCCAAGATTTTCTTTTACCCGCTGACGATACCAGTCGCATTGCCAGGGATAGGCTTCCCTGTCCCATAAAGATCCAAGAAGTATCATTTTTCCTTCAAATTTTCCGGTAGGTAACGAACCTGCTGCTCCCATAGTAAACATTGGTCCGATAATCATTGGTCGTTGCGGATAAACAGGATTTCCATCAGCATCGCGGAATTGGTTCCAAACCGGATATTGACTTCCGGGATCCTGATGTCGGTGGTAAGTTTGTACTGCCAGGAAGTTAGAGTTATCAACCTGGACTTCATCCCCCGGTTTTATTTTTGCCAAAATCGCGAGAGGAATCGTTGGTGCCAAACCTATTTTATCACTCTCAATCTTTGTTATTTGAATGGAAGCACCAGCTGCTTCGCCCGATAATATGATTAAATCACCTCCCAGAAATTGAATTTCTGGCATAATATCATCCAGTTGTATAGCTTCGGGTTTTTCACCTTTGTCGCCAGTATTTTTCCACGAGTTATCAGCACTTCCCCTATCTGCATCCGACATTGCCTCACTAATACCAAGTTTAACAGACTCTTCATACCCAATTAATGCTTTAATTTTACTCTTTTTCTGAATACGAAAACCATCGAAAGATCCTGGATTATCGTATCCTAAATACCCGGGTTTGTTCCAGAAATCTTTGTTAAAATAACTTTGATCGGCCATGACTACACCGGGATAAAGAACCAGGAATCCGTGTATTCCCATTCCCTTGTACCCATACCATGCAGCTGGTGGAAATCCCATTTTTGTAACTTCCTCCAAAGCTGATCTTTCTTCTTCATTTAATCCCGCATACATGTCGCCACTCCCTCCAGGTTCTAGCGCATCAACAATTTGTGGAAATTTATCCTTTAGAATCCGCATGGCATGCATACGAACGGTAAATACATTGGGAATGGCCACCGGAGAACCTAACACATAAGGTACACACCCATCCCACACACCATTGGTGTTTTCAATTCCTCCAACCGTGCGGTAAGCACCGCCACTACCTCCAAATGAATAGCCATACGGACGCTCACCTCCGAATAGTTCTTTTGCTACAACCCGCGAAAACAGTGCAGAGGCAGCATTGGCACGATAAGCTCCAATCGTCGGATCGTTAGCCCTTGGATTGGCCATATCGGTTTTTCCTCCTCCATTTGTTTCCACAAAATATGCACCACTAGAAATCGAGAATCCGATTTTATCATTTTCGCCGGAAGCACCCTGCGAAATATTTTCATTATCGGGGAAAGGTGTTATATACTGAAAAAAACGGCCTTCGTATTTTTCTTCTGGTGGAAAATAAAAGGAAAAACGGGTGTTGGTACCTTCAAAACCTCCATGTACGTACCGGTGGCGGACTGGTTTATCACGCCATTCGTCAATATCAACAAAAGGCTGGTCAAACAATGTATCGGCTGATTCAAACTGAAATTTTGCTTCTACAAGGTTTATCTGATTGTCAGTGCAATTCGTAAATAACAGAACTGCGAACAAGAAAATGGTTGTTCTAATTAAGTTCATGATTAATATTTTATTTTGGTAATACCGTTATTTATTCGTCATCCGTTTAAGATTTTGATTGTAACTAGTTAACCACAACTCTAGCCCTACTAAGATTCTGAATCCTCGTATAAAGTGCCTTGCTATCCGCATTTCGTTGCGATGCAACCCGAAGTGTGGGGAAATAAGTCCCTTTCTTTTGAAACACATGCGTAGTTTGAATCTTTACCTTATTTCCACCGGAACTGGTGTAAAACTTCTCAATATTTTCTACCGGGATATATTCGTCATCCTCGAAATTCCATTCGGCAGTAACAATTCCACCTGTGTTCGTCGGAACTTCTATGACAGCTTCCAGTGTAACTGATTCTCCTGGTTTAATGTCGGCCCGTTCTTTTCCGTTTGCTGTTATTGCAACAGCCGGTTGAATTCCTCCCCTCTCATTTGCGATATCAGATATAACTACCTGCCCGTCTTCGACTTTGTAATTTGTATTCATTGGCGGTTCAATGCCTTTTTGCACCCAGTCGCTAACATCCAGCAAAGCCTGATAAAGAGTCGATTGATACGAAACCACTTCGCAAGGATTATCTATTTCACCATGAGTAGCCCTGTCGGTGTACCAAAGTCGAAAGTTATCTTCGGTAGCCTCGTCAAGATGCTCTTTTACTTTGTTTCGGTACCAATCGCCCTGCCAGGCAAATGCTTCACGATCCCATACCGAGCAACACAGAATCATTTTTCCATTCATTTTTCCATTAGGTATAGATCCGGCAGCTCCCATTGTGATCATTGGACCAACCAGAAATGGGCGCTGTGGGTATATTGGGACATTGTTGTATCCGCGAAACTGGTTCCAAACATAATAATCAGGACTTGGCACCTGATGACGATAATAGGTCTGAACAGCCAGAAAATCTGAATTATCAACCTGAACAGAGTCACCGACATTCAAATACGTTAACAATTTTGGTTCATTTACCGCAGCCAGAACGACATTCTTGCCATTGGTTCCGATAATTTGTAAAACCTGGCCTTTCCCTTCGCCTGAAAGGATGATAAGGTCAGCCCCCATGCCAATTTCTTTCACATCAACATCTATCTGGTAGACAACAGGTTTATCTTTAATCTCAGAGCCCATACTTGCCCAGGCGCGATCAGCAGTACCACGGTCCGATTCGGAAAGAGGTTTCACAAGTTTAAGCTTTTCGGCTTCTGATTGTCCAATAATTTTTTTAACAACTCCCTTAGTCTGCACATGGTCATGTTGTAATGATGCAGGATTGTCATAGCCCAAATACCCCGGTTTATTCCAGAAATCTTCGCGAAAATATTTCTGATCCATGGCAACGATGCTTTTATACAAAACAAGAAAACCGTGCGCATCCATATATTGCCAGCCATACCATGATTTAATTGGAAAGCCCATTCTCGTGCACTCCTGTAATACCTGGCGTTGCTCCACTGTTAAGGTAGCATAAGGATCACCACTTCCCCCGGGACGTAGTGCATCAACAATATCAGCCATTTTATCTTTTAGGATTCGTAAAGCATACATCCTTACAGCGAATACATTTGGAATAGCCTGGGGAGACCCCAAGACAAAGGGAACTGCTCCATCCCAAATACCTACGGTATTTTCCATGCTACCCACCGTACGATAAGCTCCACCGCTGCCACCGTAACAATAACCAAACGGACGCTTGCAATTGTAAATCAGTTGCGCAATATGCCTCGAAAATTCGGCACAAACTGCATTGGCACGATAAGCACCTATTGAAGCTTCTCTTCTTGTTGAAGGATCGGCAAAATCAAGCTTGCCGCCCTGATTGGTTGCTACAAAATAAGCCCCATGGGTAATACTAAAACCAATCGGGTTAAGAGCCTCACCATACGCCTGCACCGATGTTTCACTATCGGGAAAGGGAGTTATGTACTGAAAGAAACGGCCTGTATATTTTTCCTTTTCGGGAAAGTAGAATGAAAAACGTGTTCCATCATCAAAACCGCCATGAACATAGCGGTGTTTCACTGGTTTATCACGCCATTCGTCCACATCAATGAAAGGATTTTTGAATACTGAATCCTTAGCCTCAAAGGAATAATTTTGATGAACCAAACTTTTTTGAGCTTGTATAGCAGGACTATAAACTAAAGCCAAACAGCATAAAATAATGAAAAGACTAAAAATCTTCATAGCTTATTTTATTAGTTATTTATTGAATCTTCAAATTTTTAAATGAAAGAAAAATAATGCTATATGGAGGAATTGTTATTTCTCCGGCATTTAATACTTTTCCTGTAATTTTGGGCAATTTGTCATCAGATTTTAATTTCAGCACTTCGCCATTTAGTTTAACAGTCTTTGACATAATATCGTCGGCGGTTAACAGATATTGTTGAGCCTTGGCAGGTATTTCAATAAAAGTTTCCGTCTCTTTTGGATTTACTATCAATACTGCCATACCTTCGGAAGATTCCTTCTGATTATGTATAAAAATATCGAGCCCATCGATTGTCGATTTCGCTTCGTATACTTTAGTTCCCATTAACTTGTTCCAAAGCAATGCTGCCCAGTAATTGGGTCTTGGCTCGTGCGTATCCTGATCGAGCAAGGCATACTCACTGGCGCACAAGGTATTGTGCATAACCACCTGCACATTCTTTTTTGCCAATCTTCCCAATTGTTCGAGGTAACGAAAACAGTCGGTATACATTGCCGCCCAGGGATTTCCTCCACATGATGCTTCGGCAGTTTCGGTTAACCAAATTGGAGCATCCGGCAGGTATTTATCGCGAGCTTCTTCATAATAGTTTAAACCCAGTTCTGTCCGGCTTAACCAGGCATTGGTGAGTGCATTTTCGAGAGTAAGTTCCCCTCGACATCTTTTTGAAACGCCTCCGTAGTAATGGTATGAAAAGATATCGAATTCGGGTTTTGGTAAGGCTGCAAAAATCTGATCGGTTTCCATTGACCTGTGGCCAGGCAAAACTCCTCCTTCACCTGTTGAACCCGGCCCCATGATCTTCATTTCCGGATAAACAGAATCAATATAACACTTAAAATCAGCAAAATCTTTTGCATACCAACTTGCATCATACCCTTCGGGAGCAGCGCCGTAACTTGCATGCGATGGTTCGTTGAACATTTCGGCTGCTGCAATTTCACCTCCTATTGATTTTGTAAAATTTAACAAAGGTTTCAGTTGTGCAGGTGTCCAATTTCCTTCGGCATCCCTGATTCCGTCGCTAATGGCAAAAGAGGTTACCAATCTGGCATCTATCGCCTCGCAGAAATCAATTACGCTTTTCCACTCTGCTCTTGTAAGCACATTCTCATAACCTCCAGGAGCAATTTCTAATTTGGGCTTATCATCGTCCTGAAAAAAGGTAGAATTGGCCCAGGTACCACTTACCCGTACATACATTGGCCCCAGTGCAGAAGCAAGCGTTCGTAATTTTTTATCGTACAGATTTATTGGAGGAATTGACCTTTTTAAGGCTGCAATCCCCTCAGTTTTTACACGCTCGCTATTGATCAAATGATACGGTATCCAAAAATTACCACCAACCACTTCGCACATTTCAACATTTACCGACTGGTACCGCTCATCAACCTGACCTATATATTTTAGGTCATTCAGAATTAATTTGCCTTTTATAGTAGCGTTTTCCTGTGAATTTGCTGTAGCACTGCAAAAAAATAATAGTATTAACAGGATTACGGTTTGTTTCATCCAAGTTCGTTTTGTTTGATTAATATTTGAATTAAATTGAGAAAGTGCTAAAAGAAAGGTGGCGCAGCACCACCTCCCTTTAACTAACTAAACTATCTGCATCTATTATCAGTTACGACAATAAATTGAAACCGGATCAAATCCACCATCAATTCGTGCGAGCATTCCGTCTCCGGATGCCATGGCTGATGTCCAGGTAAATTCAAATTTACCGTTAACCGGATTACCCATAATCAGTGGATCGCTACCTATTAGCATAAATGATCCCTGATCGCTTGACGTCTCCACGACCACCGTGGCACCAATAGGGATTTTAGAAGTTTCTTCGGCAGCAACGTTGAATAATGTTACTGTTGTACCACCATAATCTACGGTTGATATTACATAACCAAGATCGGTTTTGAATGAAATTGAATAGATAACTATCGGATCAAAACCTCCATCAATACGTGCAAGCAATCCTTGTCCGGCAGCCATTGTCGCAGTCCACTTAAACGAGAACTTACCGTTTACGGGACTTCCCATTATCATTGGATCTGTACCGATAATCATAATTGAACCCTCATCGCTATTACACTCTATTGTTACTATTGAACCAATAGGAATGTTTGCAGTCTCTTCGGCACTTATCTGTAGTAAGTTTACTGGTGTCCCTCCGTAATCAACAGTCATCCTTTCAAAAAGATGACTTTTTTGACTGTACAAGGCTTTCATCAAAACAGGTTCGAAACCGCCATCCAAACGAGCCAATAAACCTTCTCCTGCCGCCAACGCCTCTGTCCAAACAAAGTTGAATTTGCCATTTACCGGACTACCCGAAATCAAAGGTTCTGTTCCGATGAACATGATTGTACCTTCATCGCTGGCACTCTGAACCTCAACCATTGCACCAACCGGGATTTTGGCTGTTTCTTCTGCGGCAACAGAAAATAAGGTTACTGTTGTACCACCGTAATCAACGGTTGAAATTTCATAAGCTATTTCAACCACTTTTTTCCCACTTATTGCATTTGGGTTTCCTGCCTGATTGATAGTTACATCAAGCGTTGAATCCCCATAGGTAAGCAAGGCATGGCCAATACGGTCAGCAGTAGTGTCATTTTCAAAAAAGTTTAAAACAAGCGTTTTACATGAATCCAGATAATGATACTTCAGCCAATCCTTGTCTTCGCTGTCAATGGTTGTGTAAACTATTACATTCGAGTTTAACTCAATATTCACTTCACCTTCTTTGTAATCAACATCAAAACTGGTTTCGCTCGGATTTATTTCGGGAATTAACATTTCTTCCACATCATCTTCGCAGGCACTAAACAAGGCTAAACCTGAAATAACTACTGCAAAGAGAAAAAGAAATTTATATTTTTTCATAATTGTATTCTTTAGTGTTAATTAAGTTTACCATCCCGGGTTTTGAACCAGGCTTGGATTGTTGTTTAAATCAACCGCCGGAATTGGGAACAATTCATGTTTATTCGCTTTAAATCCCTCACCAATGGTTGCTGTTTTAATGATCTTCCACTGATCTTTACCCTGAGGGGCTGAATTATTTCCATTTTGATAACCGTAAAAATCAGGTTTATATTTACCACAATCCGCCAGAACATTTACTGCATCTCCCCATCGTACCAAATCAATAAAACGGCTACCTTCAAAAAACAATTCAGCTCTTCTTTCCGCTTTAACTCCATATTCCTCATTATCCATACTTAGAGATGGAGCTTCCGGTAAGCCAGCTCTGCTTCGAACCATATTCAATGCATCCAATCCGGTAATTGCACCCTCATTTCCCCCCATGGCAACAGCTTCTGCATAATTCAGCAGAACTTCTGCATATCTCATATAACAAAGATTATTGTGCAAGAAATCGTAAATCCAACCATCTGGCCCCATTACATTTTCCGCTCTTGGGAGAAGTTTAATTCGAAAATATCCCTCACAATTAGTAGCGCCCCCAGACTGCATCCCTTTCTCTCCGGCGGAGTATGAATATAGTGTCTCGTCCAATAGCTCATCATAACTTGCTATCGAAGCCCGATAGCGATTCGATTTGGTATTGCCGTTAGTTTCGTGTTCGTCCATAAAAACACCAAAAGCATCTGAAGCATAGGCAGTCTTGCTAAAACCACCTTCATTGTATAACCCTTCAGGAATAAACAATGAATTTGGAGCCCAATTATAGTTTACCGCATCAAACAATCCGGCTTGCGATATTTCGTAACCTGAAGCATCGGTAATATCATATTCCCATAAATATTCCGGGCAAAAATCAGAGGTATATCGGTTAAGTTCTGAGAAATCATTAACTAACGCATATAAATTTGTAGCAATTACTTTGTTATAAAGTATTTGTGCTGCTTCTGAATATTTTTTCTGCCACAGATAGGCTTTACCGAGATAAGCATAGACAGCTTCTTTTGTTAATCGGCTCCCAATGGCACGCTGTCCGTCAATACCGCTCTTAGATGGAAGCTGTTCTGCTACGGCTGCCAATTCACTTTCAACAAAAGACCAGGATTCATTAGCCGTTGTATTTCCCTCTTCTCCGGTCATAATATGATCTGCTAATGGTGGATTGCCGTAAAGCTGGACCAAATTCATCATCATAATAGATCGGATAGCTCTTGCTTCGGCAATAGCCAGATTTATTACCTCTTCCGAAGCAACCTGGTTATTAGGAAGTTGTTCAATTACCATATTACACCAATAGATTATGGTATAATAGTACGACCAGGTTAAGGTATAAACAGAATTTTCTGCTGTTCCCAGGTATTGAAAATATTCGGCAAACTCTCCACCCATCGTGCCCAAATGGGATCTTAAGCTCAAAGCTGAAACGGATGTACGTGAGTATCCATCTGTATAGGAATCGCCATGTATCTTATAATGGATAGCCGCCATAAAAGATGTCACTGTTTCATCATCCGCATCTAGATATGTTCTTTCAACCTCAAGTACACCTCGCTGCGGTATATCTAACACATCTTCGTTACAGGACACAAAACCTGCCAACAGGAAAATCAGTATTAGTTTTATATATTTTTTCATCATTTTAAAATTTAAAATTAAATTAGAAAGTTACATTAACACCAAACATCACAGTCTTAGCAATTGGATATCCTCCCAAATCAATGGCCATCGAACTTGCCGTTAATGGACGTACCTCAGGATCATTACCCGGATATTTCGTGAATGTAAAGAAGTCATCCAAAGACATATAAGCTCTTAAAGCTGAGATTTGAAGCTTATTAAGCAATGATGCAGGAACATTGTACCCTAACTGTATTTGTTTAATTTTGAAATAAGAACCATCGAATACAAATGCATCAGAATTTAGGAATCTAACATCTGTATTATAATATGGCGCAGGTTGCTGAGCAACGGTGTTTTCAGGCGTCCATCGGTTGTCAAATAAAAACTGTGGCCGGTTTGAGATTTCAACATTAACTCTCGATATTCCATACATCAATTCCTGACCGTATGCACCTGTTCCATACATCAAAAAATCGAAGTTTTTATAGGCCAAAGTAAGGGTTGCCCCATAGGTAAAATCAGGAATACCACTACCAAGATTGGTACGGTCAGCGTCGGTAATTTCTCCGTCATTCGTGATATCCTCAAAAATCGGGCTACCGTCTGTTTCACTAACTCCGGCGATTTTATAACCACGAAGGTACCAGATCGGATACCCCTCTTCAAAAAATGAAATCGGTATTTCACTTTGCGAAAGCGAACTCCCTGAAATCCTTACTCCTTCCCCTTTATATTCATTTACATTATTTTTTACCGTTGCGATATTAGCTTTTACACTATATTTAAATTCATTTTTAATAACGTCTTTCCATTCCATGTCCAACTCAAATCCGTGGTTTTTGACAACACCTACATTCTGAAACACATAACTGGTACCTGTTGTAAGGAGTGCCGAGGATTGAATCAACAAACCATCCGTATTTTTATTAAAGTAATCAGCCGTCAAACTCAACCTGTCTTTAAAGTAACGAACATCCAAACCTAAGTTCAATTGTTTCGATTCTTCCCATCTTAAATTTGGATTAGCCAGGTATGAACTGGGACGAATTCCGATGTATAACTGATCATTCATCCAGGTTTTATAATTTTCAACGATAAATTGTCCTCCAGATAGTATAGGGCTTGAATTAAGTGTTGCAGCATACATATAACCACCAAGATTACTAATACTACCGTTTTTACCATACGAAGCACGTAATTTAAGAGACGACAAAAAATCCCGGTTCAAATTTTTCATAAAATCTTCGTTGGTAACTGTCCACCCAGCCGAAACTGAAGGGAAATACCCCCAGTTATGATCCAAATCCAGGTAGGCTGCATCATACGAATCTGCCCTGAAGTTAACCTGAACATTATATTTATTCGCGTAGTCCCAGGTTAACCTTCCAAAATAAGCAATCTGTACACTTTCTGCCTGATTCCCTAATATCCTGTCGTTAGCTGTTGTAGTGGAATAATCTAAATAACGATAATTTTCAGCTGTACTTTCCAGTTCATCAGTAACCGATGACATGAAATTGGTTCTGTTTTTTATGTAAGACATACCGCCCAATACTGATATCGTGCTTTTCTGAATATCAAAACTGTAATTGGCAAAATTTTCCCATTGGTAATACCTGTTGGTTCTCTGACTGACTTCGAGACGGGGTTTAACTGAGTTTGATGTAGGAGCCGACCAATTGGGATCCATATAGCGGTAAAATTCTGAGTTGCTTAGGCGATAACCCAGGCGGGAGGTATAAACAAAATTTTTAAATGGTTTAAAGTTACCATACAAAGTTCCGTTTATCCTAAAAGCATCGGTATGTTCGTTATCTCTTTGTAAAGCTGCAATTGGATTGGGATTGCTAGTGTTGAAAGATGAGACGCCATAGTAGTTACCTGTTTCCGGATTAATTGTTGGGAAATAGCCAGCTGCAACTGCTTCCTGTACCTGAAGTGAGGTTCCAACAAGTCCATGTGAATATTCTACCGGTGTTAGGGGATCCACTAAGTTAATCATACTTATTGGAGTACCGTACAAAACAGCATTTTCACCAATACTTCTTCGCTTTGATGTTTCGATTGAATTCGTAATTCCCACCTCAAGCCATTTTTTTACGTTGTAGTTACCATTAAACTGACCGGTTATTCGATTGTACTTGTCGTTGCTGCCAACGACAATACCATCGTGGTCAAGATATCCTAATGATATATACAAGGAACCATTTTCAGTCCCCCCCTGAAAACTTACATTGTATTGCTGGCGAACACCTTTTTCATAAACTTCATCCTGCCAGTCGGTATCTGCCAGTTTATTGTTCACATAAGCACTTGGGTCATTATAGTAAAACATGTCGAGTCGTTCGGCATTTGTCGGGCTAACTTCCAGCATATAAGTAATAAATTCATCCGCATTTAGCACATCCAGTTTCTTGGCTAACCTTGATATGGAATATTGCGAATCAAATTTCATTAGACTGCCTCCCTTTTTTCCTGTCTTTGTTGTTATCAAAACAACTCCATTACCTGCTTCGGCTCCGTAAATCGCGGCTGACGCAGCATCCTTCAGTATTTCCATACTTTCGATATTGCCCGGATCCAGGTAGTCAATGTCGGTTACTTTCAAACCATCCACAATGTACAGTGGATCTGATGATCCGTTTGATGAATAACCACGAATTCTTACGGTTGAAGAGGCGCCCGGAGAACCTGAATTATTAACAATTTGCACACCGGCTACTTTACCCTGTATAGCTGAAGCTGCATTTGCAGTTGAACGATTTTCAAAGTCTTCTGATTTGACACTTGCAATAGCCCCGGTAATATTACTTTTCTTTTGGGTACCATACCCTACGACAACAACTTCATCCAAACCTAACGTTTCTTCTTCCAGTACAACATCAATTTGAGTCTGATCAGTCAATGCAATTTCCTGCGATTTCATTCCTACAAATGAAAATAAAAGGATTTCGGCATCAGCAGGTATTTCCAATGTGTAATTGCCATCAAAGTCTGTAGTGATCCCAACGGTGGTTCCCTTAACTATTACTGTTACACCTGGCATTGGTTCGCCATTTTTGTCTGTAACCTTTCCTGTGATGGTCTTTTCTTGCTTATTGGATTCTGTTGGTTCATTTTCATTAGCTGGAACCTCTATGTTTTTATCCTCAAGAATTACAATCTGGCGGTCGTAAATTTTATACGCGTTTTGGGTTCCTTTAAAAACCTGATCGAGAATATCCTCAACTGTCTTATTCTCCACCGAAACATTTACCGTTCTGGTCACATCCACATCGTTCTCGTCGTAAAGAAGAATGAATTCACTGTTCTTCTCAATTTCTTCAAATACCTCTTTTACACTAACTTCCGAAAGTTTCAGATTAAATTTTGTTTGTTGCGAATAAGAATTATTTGCAGCTGAAACGGCAAATACAGAAAGCAACAGAATAGTTAGTAGTTTCATTTTCAAAAGAATTTTGGCCATACTTCCCCGGGGAAAGCAAAGCACAGTTCGCTTTTTTTTCATAATTTTGAAATGTTTAGATTAAATACTTTATTTAATTTAGTTTCGAAAACCGGAAAGCCTGCCCGCTAACCGGTTTTCATTTTTTATTTCATAGGAATCTCCTCTACTTTTTTATCAACCAGTACCTGATTGTTTGTAATCCTGTAATTGATTTTTGCCACTTCTGATAATGCTTTCAATACTTCCTCCAGCGAATCTTTCAAATCGAGTTTCCCGGTAATTTTTTCATTAGAAGGGAAATTCTGAGCAACTATTATATCGACATTATAAAAACGTTCCAATTTGGTAAAAACCTGTTCCAGACTTTGCTGCGAGAATTTGAACCACCCTTCAGTCCAGGCGATATAAACATCCGCATCAGGTTCGTCTGTTACAAATATTTCTTTCTCATCTTTACTGAAAGTTGCTTTTTGCATTGGTTCTAGCACAACACTTTTTGAGCTTAGACCAAAGGTTTTCCTCTTGGACAGCTCAACACTCCCTTCAACTAAAATTGTTTCAATAGATTTATCGTCAGGATATGCAGTCACATTAAAATGTGTTCCCAAGACTTTTATTCCAAGATCGTTGGCATTAACAATAAAAGGTTGCGATTCGTTTTTTGTAACCTTAAAACAGGCTTCTCCCTGCAAGTAAACTTCACGTGTTTCATTTGTAAACTTTGTAGGAAAAGCAAAACGACTTCCGGCATTTAACCATACTTGTGTTCCATCGGCAAGAGTTAATTCTGATCGTTTACCAAATGGAACAATTACTTCGTTCATTTGAACTTTGCTTGCATTGTCTGTGACTTTGTCCGATAAGTCAATTGTATTTTCATTATCAATAACAAGCTCTTCATCATTGTTTAAAGCAATGGTTGATTTTTCGTTTTTAAGCGCAATTTGTTCACCATCGGACAAGACCAAACGTGCATCTTCCTGATTATCGGCAATGTTTGAAGTAGCAAACTGATATTCGGCATTCTTGTTATTTAAATACGAATAGCCCAAAATACCAAACGAAACTATAATCAAAATTGACGCTGCAATTGATAATGATCTACGAATTTTTATTGAGTGTACTTTGTTTTTGCGCGATTTATTAAATTGATCGATATTTTGCCACATCAGCAAGACATCTTCTTCATCCAGTATATCGCAAGTATCTTTTAAAAGAGAAATAATTTTCCGGGCTTTTTTTACTCGATCCTGTATTTCGGGATGATTATTTATGAAAGAACTCCACTCTTTGTTTTTGTGACCTTTTAATACCCACGCAACAAATTGTTTGTCATCAAGTAGCTCTTCCAGTATATAATTTAAATATTTACTGTCCATTTTGTCTTTTTCTAATTAAAACACGGATGAGAAATATTACTTGGTCAACAAGTATTTCCCCCGTTTATAAAAAGAAAGAGTGATTAGAAAATTTTGTGGACAGAAAAATCAATTATTTTTTGAAAAAATATTTCTTTGAGAAGAAAAAGCAAGTAACAATAGCACACTTCCTTTGTCTCCGAGTGCTTTTCTCAACGACCGTAATGCCCTGAAAACCTGCTTCCTGGCAGAATCATATTTTAAGGACATAACTTCACAAATTTGTTCGTACGAAAAATCGCAGGTATATTTATAGTAAAGAATTTCTCGTTGCTTCGGTGATAATTCTTTTAAAGCATCCTGAACCAGGCGTTTATTTTCAGAAAGCTCCTCTTCTTCTATCATTTCCTTTTCTATGGAATAAACAATATCTGCTTTCATCATATTTGCTTCGGTTGGACGTTCAAAAAATTTGCCTTTTTTAGCAACCAATGCTAATTTATTTCGAAACGACGTTATCAGGTAAAATTTAATATTGTCTGTTGGTCCAAGGTTTTTTCTGGTTCTTATTAAATCAAAAAACAAAGCCTGGATCATATCTTTAATCAACTCATCGTCATCATAAAACTTTTTCCCATACCTGAATAAATCCTGTACATACTGATAATAGATATGCGAAAGGGCATTATCATCCCCTTTCCGGAAGTTATCCCATATTTTCTCATCGGATTTATTATTCACAAGCAAAAGTCTAATTTAAATGAAACTTAAGAATTTCATCCTGATTATTAGTTAGGGTACAATATTAGCAATTTTTAGAGAATTGTTAACTTGATATCAATAATCCGCAAATTAATAAAGACCAACATCCTGTTCTGCATAAAAAAGGTTGAAACGTTTTTTTTCAGCGTTAAGTTTTTTCTAAAAAATCCAAAAATATTTCTCCCAACTTGGTAAATGGGTGGGAAAGAGAATACTTGAAACTTTTAACCTTTGTTTCAAACATTAATGCCCATGGAAGTAATTACGATTGAAAGCAAGGCATATCAGGAACTCATTAAAAGAATTGATAGTATTGCGCAGTATGTTACCAGCCAGAGTTCCACTTCAGAATCTACCCCTGAAGTTTGGCTTAACAGTAATGAAGTTGCTGATTTGTTAAAAATAAGCACCCGAACGCTTCAGCGCCTCCGTAAAGAAAACTTAATTTGCTACACTATATTATGAAGCAAATGGTTGTATAAACTCTTCGATATCGAGAATTCACTTCAGGAGAGAATAATTCCAACCGATCAGAAAACACTGGACGACCTGCGAAAGAAATATATCACCCAAGGTATTTCATTTGGGCAATAACTGCCAAAAATCGAAAGTATGTACATCGACCAAAAATATTTAGATTCCTGGATGAACCGTTTGACGAACCAAATTGAGCTTCTCCACCGAAAAATTGACCGTCAGGACATTTCAATTACGCCTAAAATCGATGATGAAATTTTAGGTGAGATAATGGATTTTAGATGGAAATTTTAACTTTATTTGGCTCATTATCAATATAACTATATAGTATTTTTCGCTCTAAACCGGCTAATTCAGCTTTTAGGTCTTTTAATTCACCTTCTTTTCTCCAGGTACTATTCACCACTTCTTCCAACACCGGAATATCTTTCCCTGCATTTTCTGCATACTTTTTATGGTTATCAATCAAATACGGAATCCGTTCCATGGCTTTCAAAAAACTACTGCTTGCCAACTTAGGATCTTTGGCAATATGACCGTTGTTGTACGTATATTTTAATCCGCTCTCCCCTTCAATGAAAAACCGGTTTTCTTTAAAATCGAATCCATCTTTCATGCTGGCCTCTGTTTTTACCAGGATTGACAAACCATACAAACTGCCGATTCGTCGAAATTCACTATCTGTTCTGATCGACTCACTAATTTCATTGAGCCTGGCCCCTATATTTTTTGGATTTGAACCGTTTACTCCATCAATTCTTATCGCATTAATAACATTCCCCGATTCATCCTTTTGGAAAGCACCATTAAATGTTGTCCAGTCAGTCTGCATTTTTGTAATTATTTTCTGATGGGTATCAATGCTCTCGTGAATATCTTCTAACTTAAAACGAGCTGTAGACTTGCTTCTATTGAAAGCATGTCGTTCGCTTTCCAATGCGGCGATACGTTTCTCCAATTTAGCCTTTACCAATAAATCTGTATTTCCTGAAAGAATGGCCACATACTCTGAAAAGTTCATGCCTGATTTTTCATCCAGACTACCTTCATCGATGGTTCGTTTCCCCAGGTTATTGGTTTTCAGTTGCTGAATAAAAAGCTGTTTGTTGTGCAGCAGATTAAACTTGTAGGAATCGAGACTCTTTTCAACAGCATAAATAATTACATCCACCTTATTATCGGCAACTAGCTTCGCAATTTCATTTCCTTTGCGGATTGCTCTACCCTCCCGCTGCTCCAGATCGGATGGTCGCCACGGGGAATCCAGATGATGCAGAGCAACTGCTCTTTTCTGTGCATTTACACCTGTACCCAACATATCGGTCGATCCAAATAGTACACGAATCCTCCCCTCGTTCATCGCTGTAATCAACGTCTTTCTTGCTTTTTCTGTTTTTGCTTCCTGGATAAATCGTATTTCATATGCCGGAATATGATAATCTTCAACCAGTTTTCTTTTAATTTCGCTGTAAGGTGTCAATTCTCCGGGTTTGTAGGTTCCCAGGTCAGAAAATACAAATTGTGTCCCTTTGTATTCATCAAACTTTTTGTAGTAGGAATGTATCTGCGCTGCACAATGAGATGCCTTGTTGTCAATATGGTCGTCGTAATGCGGACTGATCATCCGCATATCCAGCGACATTTTCCGGGCATAATTAGTGGCAATCAACATTTTTGCCTTTTCTTCTCTTTCCGATAATGGAGGCCTGCCCAATAAAGTTGCATCGCCATTCTTTGCAAAGGTTACCAGCTTTTTAATAAACTCTTCCTGTTGTGGAGTTGGTGGTATATTGTACAGTATTTCATTCTTTACCGGTCTATCAATGCCAATATCCTTAGCTGTTCGGTAATCGGTAATTTCATTATAAAATGCTGCAAGTTCAGGTACTTTTATAAAATAGCGGAAACGCTCCTTCTGGACAATCTCGTTGGTTACTGAAAATTCATAATCGGTGGTCTTTTTTGCATAGACCGCTGCCCAGGCGTCAAAGGTTTTTATTTGCTGCCGTTCCAGCTCCTTCGGACGAAGGTATTTAAACAACAAAAACAATTCGGTCAATGAGTTTGAAATGGTTGTTCCGGACAAAAAGGTGGCCCCCAAATCTTTACCTGTTCGTTCCTGGATGGTCCGTATTGCAAACAGCATGTTCAAGGCACGCTGGCTTCCCTGTGGATTTCCCATGCCGGCAACCCGATCGTGACGTGTATTAAACATCAGATTCTTAAACCGGTGACTTTCATCAACAAAAAGATGATCAATGCCCATCATCATAAAATCAACTACATTGTCTTTTCTGTTTTCAATATCGTGGGCGATAGTTTTTAATTTTACCTCAAGGTTTTGTTGACGCTTCAATAATCCTTTTAACATTCCCCGTGAGACTTCGCCTC
Source organism: uncultured Draconibacterium sp. (assembly GCF_963675585.1). Taxonomy (NCBI): domain Bacteria; kingdom Pseudomonadati; phylum Bacteroidota; class Bacteroidia; order Marinilabiliales; family Prolixibacteraceae; genus Draconibacterium; species uncultured Draconibacterium sp. Next base: position 55,254 of record NZ_OY776414.1, on the reverse strand, counting down.
CTTGTCTTTTAACCACCTCAAGGTTTTCTTCAACACTATCCAACTCAGCCTGCAGGATTTGCTTTTGAACTTCGGGAGATTGAGGTATCATTCCAAATTGGTCGTGGGTTAGAATAATGGCATCCCAGGAATTGTTTTTAATGTCGTTAAAAATCTTAACTCTTTTTGAAAGTGTAAAATCCTGTTTGCCCGGATAAAGCAATTTTGCATAGGGATATGCCGTCCGAAAAGTTTGTGCAATTTCGTGAATATTGGCTTTTAACCCGACAATCATAGGCTTATTGGCTAGTTTTAGGCGTTTCATTTCGTAGGCTCCGAAACACATTATTAATGTTTTTCCGGCTCCTACTTCGTGATCACAAATACCACCTCCGTTTTGTTTTAACATCCAAACCGCATCTTTCTGGCTGTTGTACAAACCTTCAATTCCCAGTGCCTTTAAATCGAGATTTGGAAAAATTTGATGCGAACCATCGTAATTTGGCCGCACATAACAATTGAAAGTGTTGTTGTATAAATCGCTTAAATCCTGTTTAAACTTTGATTTCTGTTCGTTTAGCCAATCTGTAAATCCATTTCTTATTTCGTCAATCTTACTATTGGCTAGCTGGATGGCTTCGCTGTCTTTAACCTTTACTTCTTTGTCGCTAACCATTATTCGTTTGGTAATGTTGGGAGTAGTATTCACTAGAGCATGTTTCAACAGGGCAATTCCATCGTAGGTGCGACTCTGCGATCTTACGGCATACTTTTCATAGATATTGGCGTTTGTAAACTGGTTTTTTACCGAAAACTCATCTACCGATGGCGAATAATGGATATCAACTACTGTTTTAAACAAGTGGCTGGCATATTGTCCATAGATGTGTGCTGGTTTCCAACGTTCCCCAAAATTAAAATCAAGTTCAGCAAAGGCAATAGGTTTTGGAATTGCATTTTGCAATACTTTAAGCGACTCTTGTGAAGATTCATCGTTTGGATGCTTTTTTAGATAGTCTTCTATTTTTTGTGCTTTTTCAACAACATTCCCGGCAACAAAACGGTCTGCAACTTCATAATTCTTTATAAGCGGGTTGTAATAGATTCGTCCGTGTAGCTCGCCAACCAGTTCCTCTCTGCTCTTTCCATCCAGCAAGGATAGCATATAATCGGTTTGTACTTCCCCGAATTTATTTAAAGATGCGGCCAGGGCTTCTTCCGGTGTTTCCACCTGGTCCAATTCATTGGCATTAAAAGCAACAGGTTGTTTGAAAATATCTGCTTTGACTAAATCACCATTCGTACCTCGTTCCAATGCCAATACCTCGTTGGCTGACGGATCCATTTTTATCAACCCAAGATTCCTGGGATCGATTAGCTGACTGAAGTTCTTAACAAATTCATCGTAATGCGTGTTAAGCTCTTGCCGGCTGCGCTTATCTTCCTGTTGTGTATCGGCTTCGTTTTGATAAAGCTTTTGATAGACATCCCTTAGCTGTATAAATAAAAATGCTTTGGCTTCCTGCTGAGGACTTAGATGCAGTTGTTTAAAAGTCCCCCCGTTTTCATTCCATTCTTTAAGGTAACCTAACTGATTATTGTCCTTTACCAACGAACCTTTTTTTAAATGTGCCCGTAACTCTCCGGAATAATTTCTTTCGTTTGGCAGCGTGGGGATTTTGTTATTTTTTATCGTTCTATTTACTTTTCCGGGGGTAGTAAACAGGTTTAATTGTTTGCTTTTTGTTTTTGGCTGTTTGCGCCTTCTAATGGTATTTATTTGGGTTCGTTCTTCCTGCCTGAAACCAAGAAGATCATATAGGTTTTGAGGAGCTTGTTCTTTTTGAAGTTCTCCTGATGGACTATTCTTTGAAAAACCAACTGCAATTTTGTGAGTTTTCTCTCTTTGGAATAATTCAAGATCAAGTCTTGTCCTTAGATCGGATTCCAGCGTCTTTTTCAGATCGGATGCAATTCCGGGAATTCCACCTTCATGGATAAATACCTGCGCTGGTTTTCCGTATGGATCTTTATCGACATATCCCCTGGTATGAATGATTCGCTGTAGATCGTTGAAATAAGTATTATTATAAACTCCACTGGAATATTTTTCACTTTGTACAAAAGCCTTTTCTTGCTGAGTTTGTTTTCTTTTTTGATTGTCTTTTTGCAGGATTACCAGATCACTTCCAACTTCCGTTCCGGCATAATCCTTAAACAGGTTGTTGGGCAGTCGGATGGCTGAAACCAGATTCGTATGCTCCATTAAGTGCCTGCGAATTGGTTCGTTTTTGGGAGAATTCATTACTCCCTGGGAAGTAATAAAAGCCAGTACCCCTCCATCTTTTAAGGCATCAACTCCTTTTAGAAAAAAGTAATTATGGATACTCCGGCTCGCCTGCTGTCTAACTTTATCAGAGCTCTTTAAATAGGCAATATCAAACGCAGCCACATCGCCAAAGGGAATATTGGAGGAAACGACATCGAAGTGATTATTAAATCGGGATTCGATTTCTTCAAAACCTTCAGTTCGAATTTTATCTTTCGGATAAAGTTGACTCAAGATTTTGCCTGTAAGCAAATCCTTTTCAAAGCCTGTTGTTGTTTGATTCCCGTTCTGATTTTTAAACGCTGAGATGAATTCACCTAATCCGGCTGATGGGTCAAGAAAACGGGATACGTCAATTTGCTTATTTTTAAAGCCTCCGATAGTACATTAACAATTTCAGGAGGGGTATAAAATGCACTTAGGATGGAATTCTTTAGGCTATTTGTATATAGCTTGTATTGTTGTTCTGTTTTGGAATTGGTCTTTAAAACATCGTGCAATTCCATAACTGCCGGGAACAATCCAATTTCGGAATTGGACCATTGGGCAATATCCGATAGATTTTCTACCGGATTAAGAATACATTTTAAAGCCCCGAAACCAGAAAATTGTTTCAGGGCTTTTGTCTCTTCTGCCGTCGGATTCCGATTTTCTTTCTCCAATCGAAAACAAAGCTTAATGGCTTCAATATTTGCACGCAGGTGCTGTTCTTTATTAAAGTTCATGTTCTTCCAGCCAGATTTCTATCCTTCCTGTTAGCTCGGTGTACAAATCGTTGAACTCAGAGCTAAAGGCAAATTCATCATTTAGTCTATATTTTTCAAAAACAGGAACTGCTTCCGGCAGAAACCGAACAGCAAACTCTTTGGCCTCTTCCAACGGGATTATTCCCGGGAACTCATTCCAAATAATGGTTACCAGGGTATCGTGTTTTGAAAAGTGAAGCCCTTTGTACAACTCCTTATGTGCCAGTTCTTCTGCTTCCTGATGGTTGAGCCCATTTTTAATAGCCTGCGAATAGCATTCTGCCGCAAGATCACTTCGGGTATTCAGCAAATCATTATTGTCTGTTAACTCAGGATGACTTTCGTATAAAAAGTGAAGCAATGACAACTTAAACCATGAGAGTTCTGTGGGTGTTGTTTTCATGACTTTGATATTTGAATTTTAAAATGCTGTGATGTGACGTGGGAAAAATAAGCGCCCGGAGGTTATCCGAACGCTTTCATAAAAAGGAAATTCTATTGATTTGAGGTTTACATTGAGTGCGATTTCGCCCGGTTTCGTTTTGTGGTTTGTTGACGCTCCGACAGATTCACCTGATCCTTTTTCAGCGGTTCTTTTAAGTCTTTGGTCGCCTCGTTGGTTTTTCCCTCTGAATTTACAGCGACTTGTGTTTTGCTTTTATTATCAGGAGTAACTTCCGCACCTAAGGTTTGGGCTTTATCAGGGTTCCATTTATAAAAATCGAGCTTCCCCTTTTCATCGTTTACCTTTATGTAGGCGTTAAATTCCTCGCCTTTTTTGTCTTTCATTCCGGCAACATATATGGTTTCCCGCTTTTCCAGCTTTTGTTGCTGGTCTTCGGTAAGTTCCTTTCCCAAAAGAGAATTGGGAATACGCACCTGTTTTTGCTCGTTTTGTTTTTGCCCTTGTTGCTGCTGATTATCAAATCGGAAACCTATACCTCGTTTATCGGCATCAATTTGCAGATGGGCATTAAATTCTTTTCCACTACGTGCTGTCATACCTTCCACGTAAATTGAGCGTCCTTCGGCCAGCTCTTTCTTTTGGTTTTCATCGAACTTTACGCCTTTTATTTCATCGGGAATTTTTATTTTATCAGCCCTTGCTGCAACAAGTTCGTTGGTGAGTTTATCAATGGATAAAAATACCGGAGTACTCTCTCCCTCTTTGTACTGAGGATGTATAATTCTTCCGGCATTTCCGGTTTTTAGCAAGTTTTGTTTATCCTCGTCAGTTAAGGTGACTCCAAAATATGGACGGTCGAGTTCGGGATTGTTGCGAACGGCATGAACGGCCAGTTTAAAATCACCATTTTCATCCTGACGCAAGGCCAGCCGTGCATCGGTACGGATGTTCAGGTTATCGGTTTTAATGGTAATCGGAATCAAACCTGGCGACTTCTGGTAGTTTAACATGGGCTCAAGATTTTTCGTGTTTTTCAGAAAATCTTTTGAGACACCCAGCATTTCTAACTGTGCCCAGTCAACTTTGTTCTCATCAATCAGATTGGGCCGTTCTTCCTGAGTTTGTTCTTTCGAAAAGTCACCGGGTTTTACCTCATGCTTTTCCAACATCTCTTTGTTGGACGGGGTATCCGGATTCTTTAATAGCTTATCCAGAACGGTTGCGGTCTTCTCCACCAGGTTAGCCGGTACTTTGAAAAACTGAAAATCGGTGGGATTTTTATACTGTCGATTGAAATTGGTGAAGAAGTTCTCCAGCGGATTGCTGTGCCTGTCGATTTTCAGGAAACTGCCTGCATGGACTTGTTTGGGAGCCTCTGTTTTTAGTTTCCCTTTTTCATCAAAACCACTTACGGCTTTTAGCTTGTTTTCGTTTTTTTCTTTAACCAGTAATACTTCCTGGTCATTGTTTTTTTGTTCCATGATACATTTCTTTTAATGATTTAAAAGCGAATGTATCGTTGATTGGCCTTAATACTGTTAGGCTGGCAGTATTTGGCTTTGGGTGGGTGGAGGTGGCGTACTTCGTCATATCTATTTTATCGAGTACAGTACAACAATTATTTTGCCTGGACAAAATTGATACAAACGGGAAAGCATAAATTCCACATTACCGGGTTATCAAATTGAATTTGATTCAGTGATAGTCGATTTTAGAATGGGAGTGTCGGGGAAACGTCGGGGAAAACGTCGGGGAAAATTCTGGATTAAGTGTTTATAAACCATCCTCCAATCCATTGTCAGGAATAAAATAAGCGTAAATATCCTTTCGTTTTAGCAGCGACAAAAACATATTTTTATCGCCTCCTATTACAAGTTTGCCAATTTTAACCCCGCAGTAATACACATCTTCCCCATCGTGTTTAAAACTCTGAACACGTTCTACATTATCGTAATCCCTGGCAGTTGGCTCACAATCTAACAGCTTTTCCAGTAAATCAAATACCAACATATTTTGGGCTTCGACAAAACGACTGGCTATATGCGCCTTGGTAAAGGGCTTGATGTTTTTTAAAACTACTTCGCGGCGTAGTTGCGGAATTTTGTTTTTGGGTTGATACATGATGCTATTTTTTGTATTCCTGTGTTAGTTTACATTTTTTCTAATTCTTGAAAATCATCTTTATGATGTCCGCAACAATATGTTGTTATTGGATAAGAATTATGATGTAAAATCCTCAGTTGGCGTGCCACCAACCCCAGCCATGTAATATGTTCTTTGTTAACTGCTGGCTTTTTTACTTCAATTTTAGTTTCATCATTATGTCGGTCTGTTCGTCATCTCCGAGTTTGAAGATGTGTTTGTCAAATGCTACAAATCCATTTTTTTCATAGAATCGGATCGCTCTCGGGTTTTGTTCCCATACTCCCAGCCAAACATATTCCATATTTTTTTCTTTAGCTAATTCAATCGCTTTTTCGTAAAGGATTTGTCCGACTTTTTTCCCGTGAAATTCTTTTAGGACGTAAATACGTTCTATTTCGAGTGCGTTTTTGTCCTTTATTTCGGTTTGTGATTGTCCAACGTTTACTTTCAAATATCCGATTGTTTTTCTGTCAAGTTGGGCAAAGTAAAATTCAGCGTTTGGGTCAGTCAGTTCTGCTGTAAGTTTGTCAGTCGAAAATCCTTTTTCCAAATATTCTTTCATATTGTCTTCACTGTTTTCGGAAGAAAAAGTCTCGGCAAAAGTCAATTTCCCGATTTCTTCTAATTCATCAATATCTTGAATATTTACTTTTCTAATTTCCATCATTTGTTTTTTAAAGCTTGCAGTTAACAGAAAGTTGTATGAATATTGGCAAATTGCGTGGTAGTTTCCAGTCATAAGGCTATGCAGTTTGAACGAATTATAAACCTATAAATGAAGCACTTTCCCTGCCATTACTTATACAAAATATCGGGTGCAGTATTTTTTCATTATTTTGTTAATCGTCAATAAATCCAAGCTGTCGTATGATTCTATTAAGGCTGTTTTCTCATCAGAAGTCAAATATTCGATATTAGGGATTCTCAACTTTTTTAGAATCTGAGCTTGAAATCTAGGGAAACCTCCATTCATTCGAATGCCAATTTGCGATAACTGCTCACGTATAAAGTTTGACATTAAGATGGAAGCCAAAATTTTTAGTTTATCAGTCGCTTGTCCTGTTATGTAGTATAGGTTGTGATGCGGATAAAATTCTCCTTCATCAATGAGCAATTTTTTTATTCCCGCAATATCAGGAAGCAATAATTTTGGTTTTGCTACTAATTCAGGTTTGATTTTATCGATTGTCTTAAACCATTTATCAGGGTTTGCCTTAGCTGTATGGCGTTGTTTTAGTTTTTCTTTATGTTGTTCAAAATATCGCTTTAGTTTTGGATACTTTTCCAAGTCACAAAGTTGACCTTTCTCATAAGGATTAATGACAAATTGTTTTCTCCAACTTATCTTGTTTAATAATAAATCTTTTGTGGTAATTAATGGAAGAAGTCTGTTTTTTTCAATTCTATCCTTTTGTGCCTCGTCAATGATGAAAATTTTATCAGCACCTGTTGCAACACCAATGCCAATTTCAAATCCTTGTTCAATTATTCCATTTAAAGCAGAGTGATTAATATTATACCTTAAGAAAATATTTTCCCAAGAAGAATTCGTTGGATTTGATATTCTTCGAAATTTTAGGGAATTAAAACTGATTACCTCTGAGGATGATTCAAAATAAAGAGTTTCCTTTTCTCTTGAGCTATTCTCAATTGTGGTAACGCATGGATATGCAATGACATTTTCATCAAAAGGCGATGCGTTTTCAATATTTAGAATTTTCTTAAGGTTATAATTTTGGGATATCTCGTGTCTTAATAATTGTCCGTATTGATTATATAGCCAGCGGTTTGAGCAGATAAATGAGAGTAATCCATTTTTGTTTAGCAACTGTAACGACTTTTCATAAAATAGAATATAAATATCTGCCCGATATTTAAAGGTTTTAAATCTTTTTCGATATTCCTTTTTATATTTTTCTGGAATCAACTCATGCCTTATGTAAGGTGGATTTCCAACAATGCAATCGAAATATTCATAGAAATAATGTGTAAGGAAATCAGTATTTATAATTTCGTGTCCTCCGGTGATTTTGTAATCAATGTCGTTTCTTGATAAAAATTGATTTATTCTCACTATTAACTGAGAATAACTATGTGAATCAAGCTCGATAAATCGCACATTATTTTTAAATGCCTCAATAAAATCGAAATGATAAATTATTGAAGAGTTATATAGTCTTTTAATTATTTCTAATGCAAATGAACCATTACCTGCTGCTGGTTCCAATATTCTAATAGTACTTAAATTCAAATCATGGTGGTAATTAGCTTCATCAAGTATGAAACTGACAACATCTGAACATGTAAAAACCACACCGTGATTTCTACCAGTTCTTCTTTTTATTTTCTCACTTACTAAATTCATTAATTTGTCCGGTTAAATGACCTATAAACGATGAAATAAATGAATCAATTGAAATATTCTGTTCTAAATTTCCATAGGAATAATCTTCTTGCGACCAGAGTAACCCACATTGACTATAATGTCTTTCCAGCATGAGTTTTTGACATAAGATTTTATACCTATCAAGGTAAGATGAATCCTTAAATTCAGTAAAGGCATTAAAATGTGGTTCGCTTATTCTTACTGGTGATGTTGATTTTTGAGATTTTTCAACAATTAAGAAGTACCCAAGCCAGGGAGCTGATTGATTTGGAAATGCTTTTTCTCTATACGCTGTCCATAAATCAACCGCACTTCCAAGTGCTTCTTCTGTTCGGTTATTAAAATTATTGCCAAATGAACCTACTTGAGATTTGAGTTCAATAACAGAAATTAGCTTTTTATTAGGAGATATAATTAGCAAGTCCCAATCCTTGGTTGGTCTAAAGTAACCAGGGATATTATTTCCTTTCAAAAAAATACATTCTTCTGGAATTCCAGTATCAATGGCAACTTGACGAAACAAATTTAGAAAACCATTTAATTGTTTTCCTCCCGTTACAGCTCCTCTATTTCCTGAATCCTGAATATTTCGGGAACTCTGGTTCGTTAATTGCTTGTTTCTTGTTTGCCAAAAGGATTTTATAGCGTCATCAATTAAATCTTTATATTTTTCGATATTCATTTTCTTAATTTCTGTGTAATACAAAGATACTTTCTTTTACTAAAAAGCATAGTTGCACTATCTTCTTTTAATATTGTACCCATCGGTCACTTGTAAGTTGACGTTGTGGAATTCGAAGTTCGTTCCTGTCCGGCACGGAACGATGTTGAGAGAATCCAGCGAACGACACGCCAGTGCCCCCGTAATGCAATTTTCATTATCTCAATGCTAAAGGTAATGTTATTCCTCTAAATCGGGGGATAACATTACATATTATGGTTACTGTGTTTTTGTTAATGGCGTCCTTTAGCCCCAAGGCCATATTACATGCAGCTTTCCAAGTGCAAAGCAATTCCCAAATCTATGTAACTCACTGAGTACAGGGTTCCTGCAGTCGTGTAATTGGCCAGCAAACTTTATGAATGGCTTGCCGCAGCGCTGCAAATGGCAAAAAATTTTTCTTAGACCCCTCCTGCAACCTTGTAACATGCCTGCAAATTTGTTTAGCCCCCCCATGCAGCTGTGTAACTACGATTAATTTTTGTGGGACCCACCCCGCAACATTGCAACAGGCAAAAAATTATCCTGAGACCCCCTATGCAGTTTTGCAGCAGGGGTAAAATTTTCTTTAGACCCACTACGCAGTTCTGCAACAGGGGCAAAATTCTTCTGCGACCAGAGTAGCACAACTACAGTTTACAAACAAACAATGTGGCACATAGTCCGTATTTTTGTGGTGGGTTTAATGAACATTAGTGTTCGTCGGTTTGTAAGATTTTGGGTAACAATATCCCATGCCCCGGCATTTCTCAAATCGCATTTTCAACCACACCGCTGCTCATGATTCGCAGTTTCCCGGTGGATTGAAACTGCTCAATCGAAAAGCCTTTGGCATCGCGCGGCAAAAGAATCCCCTACATTTTATTCCAGGGATACATTTGCCATCTCCCCGCCCAGTTAAAATTCAGATTACGGTTCCTGTGCCTCCGGAAACTTCATTCAGGGAAGTTTCTCCGGGCACACCCGGAACACTCCCTGCATTCAGTAACCTCCGGCACCACACACAAGAGTAAGGCTTTCATTTCCTTTCATTCACCCTGTTCTCACAGACCTCATTTCAGTACATTCAACCCTTACACTTGTTTTTTCCTCCCCTAATTTAGAATTATAGCTTACTGACTTTTAAAAAAATACAGTTATCAATTTATAGATTCTTCTTTCCCGCATCCAATTTAAGAATGTGCTTTCCGTCCGGCCCTTGTTGTTCTGTTGGCAAAATAAAGACCGTGTTTTTGGAGCCTGCAAGTTCAGGCCTGCAGTTTTGCAGAAAATCTCCAACCTCCTGGCGTCGAATAGTATTTCCTGCAAAAAACTTGCAGGTCCAACACTCCTTTTTTAACCGGGCCACAAAACAACAACGACCGACCCGATGGAAAAACGCATAATCTTAAACGAATGAAATATGGAAAAGAAGAATAGAAATAAATATTTTGAAAATGTAAGTAAAGAAAAACAAAACTCACTCTCCTCCGGAATCCGCATAGGTGAGTTTGGAATTGTTTTTGTATTGCTTATAACATCACAATTATCAACCTTTTAAAACTGCCCAAATGAGAGAAAAAGTTAACAAACTACCGTTTCGATGGATTTTCAGAATCATTATTATCGTACTGGCTTCTTATATTACCGGATTAAGTTTCTGGTATTGTTTACTGGCTTATATCGCAATTTTATTCCTGATTGAATTTGCTAAAAATATGATCGTTGTTATCCTTGGTATTGCCATAGTTGTTGCAGTAAGCCTAGCTATGTTTTTTGGATTGATAGCGCTTTAATTATTCATAAGAATCGTTTTAACACCTCATAATGCAGAGCCGTATAGCCCTGCTTCTTTTTTCATGAGCCTGTGCGGTTAAAAAGAAGCAAAAAACCTTCTTAATGGATCCTGTTGATAAAGATTGATCCCTTAATTTTAATCGCAAAAATACAGGAGTAGCATGGACAAACAACAAGGTTAAATCCGCTGGATTTGATTCAGAATCTTCCTTTTAGTTCCTAAAACTAAAAGCGTATTCCGAATCAAAACCTTGCCTGAAGTCCCTGCTATCCTGTGAATAGTAAGCAATAAAATTATTGTTTAACAATTTAAAGCTTACTGTTATGAAAATTGATTATTTCAAAGTTTCCGAGATTAAAGTGTCTTATACTGACAAAGTAAAAGCATCAGAAAGACCTCAAATTGGCGCATCAAAAGATGCGGCTCATATTTTCAAATACATTTTTAAAGATTGTATTCAGCACCATGAAGAGTTTTATGTAATGCTGTTAAATCGTGGCAATAAAGTTCTTGGAGTATCCTGTATTTCAAAAGGTGGAATTTCCGGGACCGTTGTCGATGTAAAAATAATTCTGCAACTGGCTTTAAAAGCAAACGCATCTTCATTGATTGTTTCTCATAATCACCCGAGTGGTAACCTCACCGCCAGTGCGGCTGATGTAAAAATTACCGAGAAATTGAAAAACGCTTGTCAGCTAATTGATTTAAGTCTCCTGGACCATCTTATCGTTACTGATGAAAGTTATCTGAGTTTTGCTGATGATGGGTTGCTCTAAATCCATTTCATAGAAAAACAAGGGCTACTCGCATTGAGTAGCCCTTGCTTTTTGTGTTCTATTACTGACTTATATTTTCCCGATATTTCTGGCTTTTACCAGATCCTTATTCTTTACAATAAAGCGCTGGTGCCTCCCCCCATTCTTTTCAAACAGCTCAACTACCAACTCCTTTTTGTCCGGGATCGTAAATGATTCGAAAACAAAAACCGTTGCTTCTGCAGAATTGCCATCAATAAAAGTCAGGTTATTAAAATCACGAACCGGCTGTATAACCGTCTCCTGAATGGCCGTTCTTTTGGCCACTTTCTTGTCCACGACTTTGAACGTTAGAAAATCAATTTCAAATGGAATGTCAGAACAATTTTCCAGCACGGTGCGAAAGTAAATCAAACCGTTCTGGCTATACAAACCGGTTAAAGAGAATTCAATTCCAAACTGTTTGCTATTGATATTTTTGATTTGCTTCTTCCTGGTCCCGTAAATTTTCTCCATAGCCAATTGGATGTTTTGAGGTGTTTTGTTTCCAAGCTCAGCAAGTTGTATCTCTACTGAATTGTCCGGCTGGTTTCCCAACTTGTATTCATGCAGGAAGTCCTTCATTTCGATATTCAACTTTGCAGGATTTTCAGCGTAGTTTACAATGAAAGAATAAAAACTGCCCTCGTCGGTTATCACCGAGAAGTTGGTTTCTTCCGTAAAATCTTTTATCGATGCTTTTACCCGGACCACATTTTCTGCACCATCGGCTTTCCCTGCTATGATATTCGGTGAACCAAGATCGATATAGGTTATGGCTGCCGGGAATAGAATATGGACAGTTTTATTGTAGGTTACTTCAATGTTGTAGGATGAGATTACCCTGTCTTTAGAGATGACTTTGCTAAATTGGTTTTGAGCAATAAGTGAAAAATTGCTAAGTAGTATTATCGCGAATAATATTTGTTTCATGACGAATGTTTTAAAATGATGAATTGAACTTTATTTGATGGGCATCAGCAATATCCGGTGCCCTGCTTTTAAGGTAACTTTTGTGGTTCGGAGTTTTTTGGAAACATACTGCGATGTCCCTTGTATAAAACTTCGCCCCACATCAGCTGCCAGTTGTTCGCCTGCAGTTGTACCCTGATTGATGCTTATGCTTGTCCCGGCATCGCGTCCCATGGTAGCGGTAATTTCTTTTAACGCACTTACCTCAACCGAACCGGGGATAAACAAACCAGGTTGTCCATCGGTGTCGTATGCTGTGAGTTGTACCGGGATAATATTTCCGTTTTGTTCCAGCGAATTGATAAAAATATGTAAGCGCTCTCCCTGAATCCGGGCAATACCCGTAATCAAAGCATTCTTTTGAAAGTGGAGTCCACCGGTTTCAATGGCTTCAAGTAATCGTAGTTGCACATTTTGCCCGTTAACCAGTTTTTGAGTGCTGTTTACACAGGCATTAATGGTATTACGTTCTGTGGTTTCCTGTATGCCCTCTGCCGAAATGAATGTAAAGTTTCTGGGCTGTGAGACTTGTTTAAGAAATGCCGAATCAGAAACCGTTTGTTGCAATGCAGTTGTTGTGCTCATTGTTGATACCTGAACTGTCTTTGCTATATTTTCATCTGCTTGCAGGTTGACCGATTGGTCTGTTGTCGGGACGGTTGTAACTGGTTGTGCCGGAGCATTGTTCGGCATATATTTGGCTGCCATCTGGTATGATCTTTCCATCAATAGCAGTTGTTCATCCATACTGTTGCCTTGCTCCTTTTCTGCCAGTTGTTTCTTCAAAGCTTCAAGCTCTGCTTTTAGCTTTTCATTTTCAGGATTCGCTTTTGGTTTTTCGTAAAAGTTGCCCAAAGTGTTGTTTATATTGTTGTAAGCAGAAGCGGAATGCTCAATTGCCCGTTTGGGTTGCTCGCTTCCCGAATATTTTTCTGACAAGCTAGTTTCTGCTTTTGCAGAGGAGAGCAAATCAAATTTCGCTGGTTCATCCTTTTTAATCAGCGACGAAAAATCATCCAGCGAGCGCACCGGCCTTTGCTGAAAAAGTGCTGCCTGCTCGAAGGCGTTGATTTTATGCTTCAATAAATCCTTTTCCTGCGGTAATGGGATCTCGGTATTTAAACCAATTACTGTTTTGTTTTCCTCTTTGCCCGATGGCTTAAATATCAGCCACAGACTTGCCCCAAAGACAAGGAACATCAAAGCAAATACCGCGTACTTTTTCAGCATCTGCTTTTGCCCCGGTTTCAGGAGTGTTTTATTGTTTTTGTCCATCTGTTAAATCTTTTAAGTGATTAATGATACTGTCTTGTGGTAAGTCAAGTGGGGTGATGTGCTCAATCTGAAACAGGTCTTTTACTTTCGGATCGCGAAACGAATCCCATAGAACAAGAGCGAATAGAAGTGTAAACACGACACACATCCCCACTACCACCCTTCTTCGTTTTTTCTCAGGAATTCTGTCACAATTCCCTTTGAGTTTTTCACGGCTAAGCCGTTTGAACTCCGAAAATCTGTTTTTCATGGTATTACCTTGTTACCGTTTGAATATCGTTGTTATGTACTACCTCAAAGTTCTCCACGGTAAAACCATGTGGGTTATTATCGCTGCGAACCGAGTTGATAAGACTGCACTTTGTAACCAGGTTTCGCTCCGTGATATTGCTTTCGCGAATTATTACCTGCCTCGCATAGGTTGATGCAGTATATGGATAGTTCATAAAATCAACAACCACACTATCTACTTGCAGCGTTTGGTTGATATTCCCAGATATAATCCGGTTGAAATAACCTTTTTCAAGCAAGTCCTTGTAATAGGTGTACACGCTTTTATCTGCCAGAAACATGGCCCGGTTGATGTTCGACTCAATGGCATTTTTATCGGGTGAAAGCGTAAAAAACAACTCATGAAAACGCCGGATATGTTCCCGCGCCTCTACCGGCCTGTTTTGTGCCAGATCCTGGGAAAGCGCAAGAATTAAAGATTTTCCCTTGTCCAGTACATAAATCTTTTGTCGTTGTTGTTCTGCAAAGCTATAAGAACTGAACACTGAATATCCGGTAATGCCTGCACAGAGCAGGATAAACACTATCCCGAAAAAACGGATCTGCCTAAAGCTTGTTTCAATATTTTTTAATGATTTAAATTCCATAATTCTTCTGTGATTAATTTTTCATTAGTTTTCCTGTCATATTTCCGGCTGACGCTCCGGCAACACCTGCTGCCATTGACGCAGTTTTTCCTGCCGACGATGTCACATTCTTACCGTAATTCCCCATACCACCGGCCATGATGATCCATCCGGCGACGGTTGGGATAGTGAAATATCCGATGATACCAATAATCATAAATACAATGTAAACTCCGTTTGAAGCTTCGACTGAATAGGTTGCATCGGCCTGTAGTTTATCAATATCAGCTTGCAACATTAGCACCTGAATTCGGGCCAGGATGGAACTAAACAAATCGGAAACCGGTAACCAGAGGTACACGGAGATATACCGTGAGAACCATTGTGTCATGGTGGACTGAAAGCCATCGTATATACTGATTGCAAAGGCAATCGGACCAAGAATGGAAAGTACAATCAGAAAAAAGGTGCGAATAGTATCAATTACCAAAGCAGCTGCTTGAAACAGCAGTTCCAGAATTTCCCGAAAAAAGTCACGGATGTTCTTTTTCATGTTGTACAAGCTACGCTCGATATACATCCCTGACATAGTGGCCAGATCCGATGGACTCCAGCCCAATTCTTCCAGTTGTTTGTCAAATTCCTCGTTACTGACCAGATATGCCGTCTTGGGATTTCGTTTCATGGCTTCCACCTCCAGTTCCTCTTTTAAATCGCGGTACTTTTCCATATCAAAAGTCTGTGCTTCCAGCATCTGGTTGGTTCCAACAACAATGGGACTTAACACCATATTGATGGTTCCCAAAACAAAACCCGGGAAGAACATAATACACAGTCCAATGGCAAAGGGACGTAAGAGCGGGTAAACATCGATGGGCTCGGTACGTGCCAGCGACTGCCACACACGCGAAGCCACATAGAACAATGCCCCCAATCCGGCAATACCTTTTGCCACTCCTGCCATGCTGCTGCACAAAGGTGTCATCTCCAGGTAGAGACTGCGTAATATTTGATGTAAGTTGTCAAAATCCATTACCAGTATCTTTCGTTTGAATCCCCATACAACGCCAACATCCTTTCGGTATCGCCTTTCTTTTGTGCCCTCAGGTACGAAACAGCAATGTTTTTATTGGTGTAATAGCTCACCAGATTCCGGTAATGTTTCACCGAATCGTAAACACTGTCTATCACATCCATTCGTTCTTTATCAGTCAACGATAGCGTACTGGCATTCACAATGCCTTTCAGGTCATTCAGCAGGTAGGCACTTTCTTCCAATAGTTTGGTATAGCCAAAGGCAATTGCCCCCAGCTCTTCCAGCGAATAGTTTTCATCCTGCAACATCCGCTGGTAGGCATTTATATAGATGTCGGTAATCTCACCAACCATTAAAATTGTTTGCTGCACTTTGCGGGCATCTTTAACCAGGTTGTTTACGGCCTTTAGCGCATCGTAATAGGCTTTGCCCTGTTCATACACCTTTTTTACTTCCTGGAAGTTTTTGATCACATTGGAAACGGTATTGGAGGTCTGGATAATCTCCTTGGCCGAATTGGCAATGCTTGTTGCCGTATTAATGGGATCGTTAACGACCCACTGGGCTTTCAGGTTGAACGAACCAAGCATAAGCAGCAGCCCGGCTATAACTAATTTTGTTTTCATGTTCTTTTGTTTTGAAGATTTAAGAATTGCGTTTGCTTGCCGCCAGTTGTTTAATGGCAAGCTCAATATTCCCGTCTAATTGCTCGGTTAAACGGGTAAGTTCCAGTTTCTCGGTTTCTTCGGTGGTATAAGTGTAGTATTCCTCCAAAGAGACTTCGGTAGCATAAACCGCAGATTGTACTCCTCCCAAACCAATCCATACCTCTTTGTATAAGCGTTGCGGGTGGTTGGCCAGATTTATGGATAGAATCTGTGATTTTTCCTTTTCAGTCAATCCAAGCAGTTCTTGTATGGAACTAAACTTGTTCATATACTTACGCTGGTCAAGCAGTATCTTGCAATCGGAGTTATTGATGATACTTTCCTTCACAATTTCCGAAGCAATAATATCATCGACTTCCTGTGTTACTACTATTGCCTCACCAAAGAATTTACGCACGGTTTTGAATAAATACTTGATGTACTCTGCCATTCCTTCTTTGGCAATGGCCTTCCATGCCTCCTCCACTAATATCATCTTTCGGATGCCTTTTAATCGCCTCATTTTGTTGATAAATGCTTCCATGATGATGATCGTTACAATGGGGAAAAGTACTTTATGATCCTTGATATTATCCAGTTCGAAAACGATAAATCGTTTGTTCAGCAAGTCCATTTGTTTGTCTGAATTCAATAGGTAATCGTATTCTCCGCCCCGGTAATAAGGTTCAAGTACATTCAGAAAATTGGCTACATCAAAGTCCTTTTCGCGCACCTTTTTCGATTGAAGCAATTCAGTGTACTCATCGCGCACAAACTCAAAAAAGGTATTAAAAGACGGAGCTACCTTACTGTCCGCTATTAGCTTCCCGATATACAGGTTAACCGCATTTGACAGAGCTACCTCTTCGGATCGTGTGGGTGCCTCATCCTCGCTTTTCCAGAGGGTAAGGATCAGCGTTTTTATGCTTTCCCTTTTTTCAATGTCAAACACACCATCGTCGGTGTAAAACGGATTAAATGCAATCGGGTTGTCCTCGGTATACGTAAAGTAAACCCCGTCTTCGCCCCTGGTTTTATAATGTATCAAATCGCACAAACCTTTGTAGCTGTTACCGGTATCGACAAGAAGGACATGTGTACCCTGCTCGTAATATTGCCGTACCATGTGGTTGGTGAAAAAGGATTTTCCGCTGCCAGAAGGACCTAGAATAAACTTGTTCCGGTTGGTGATTATTCCTTTTTTCATTGGCAGGTCAGAAATGTCCAGGTGCAAAGGTTTACCGGTCAAGCGGTCGACCATTTTTATGCCCACCGGCGAAAGTGAACTTCGGTAGTTGGTTTCGCTGGTAAAAAAGCACAAAGCCTGCTCTGTAAACGTGTAAAACGATTCTTCCGCAGGAAAATCGGCTGCATTGCCGGGAATGCCTGCCCAATACAGGGTGGGAATATCAACGGTGTTGTACCGTGGTTTACATTCCATCAGGGCAATTTGCGAGCCCACATCATTTTTTATCTGGCGTAGCTCTTCTGGCCTGTTGCTCCATGCCAGTACATTGCAATGCATACGTACCGAAACCAATCCTTTGCTGTGTGCTTCGTTCAGGTATTCGTCCAGCCATTGTTTGTTAATCTGGTTGGCCCGGCTGTACCTGGAAAGCGAAAGCATATTACGCGCCATTTTCTCAAAACGGGCGAGATTGGAAGTATGGTCGTCGATAAAAATGTACTGATTGTAGATATGGTTGCAAGGTAATAACAAACCTATCGGAGCAGCATAGGACAGTAAACAGGAACTACGGTCAGTCGAAAGTTTTTCATAACGGCTTTCAGTTGATACTTTAGCGGGCAGATCGTCTAAATCAGAAAGTGTATGAAGCATCAGCGAATTGTCACCGATTTTCAGTTCTCCCGGATTTAATGTAAGATCTTTCAACACATTGTTATGCCCGTGGGAAAGTGAAAAATACTTTTCCACTATTCCCTCATGGGCATCAGTCCCGGTAATCTGGTCGGCTGTTAAACGCCTGAGTTTTATAAAATCGCTGTCGTTAACGATTTGCTCAAACTGGCTTACAGCTTCCACAAAACGCAGAACTGTTTCCTTATTTTTTATCTCTTTGGGCACGATAAATCCCCTGCCCAATGTACTAAAGGTGCTTTGTTGTTTGCTGCGTTCCTTCGTTGTTTTGGTGAGGAACAAATAACAGGTGTGGTTTAAATACGGACGCTCGTTAAAGTGCCGTTCAAAGGAAGAACTTAAAAAACTCAAATCCTGTTGTGGCGTTTCAGTTTTGTAGTTCTCTTTGATGTACCAGTCCTGCTTGTGCACAATGGAATAATCGGGCAAAACCTTTATTGCCTTATTCCATACCGAATGCATGGATTCGTATTCTTCCGTTGTAACCGTAAACAGCTCCGGGAGCTTTACCTCAAAAGCAATGGTTATATCGGCATCTTTGCTGAGAATACACCCCTGCTCTACTGCAAGTAAAGGGAACCGGCTTTCCAAAGTGGCAGCTTTTAGTGTGTTTCGCATACTGCCTCCTTTCTGTTAGTTTTGAACAAACGGGGAATACTACGACGGTTGATGATCCGGCGAGGGAAATTATGCCTTGCCTGTAATTTCATTAGCCCGTAACGCCCGAATTTTCTGTTTAAAGAAAATGTAAGCCAGACAACCACAAATGCCAGAGTAAGCCCGATAAAAATACAGGCCCATTGGTTGATACCGGCCAGGTACATTACAATAAAAACCACGAACGTCCCCAGCAAACCACCTGCAAAAATAAACAGGTACTGGCTTTGCAGTCCTTTAAACTCGGCGGGTTTATTTACGCCTTTGTTGATGGAATACACTGCCATAATTTACAGGAAGAAGGAACGTAAAATGGTGGCAGCAACAATCAGGAAAATACAGGCACCAAACCAGGCAGCTGCGGTTTTTCCGGTGTCGGGATCGCCGCTCGAAAATTTACTATACACTTTTACGCCGCCAATCAATCCCACAATGGCACCGATGGCATAAATCAGTTTTGTTGCCGGATCAAAATACGAGGTGACCATATTTGTGGCTTCGGTGATTCCGGCGGAGCCATCGCCCTGGGCAAAAATGGCAGTTGCCAGAAAGGTGAAGAATAAGGTGATGGATATTTTATATGAATTGATTTGTTTCATAGCATTTTGATTTTGCTCCCCGGTCACCCTGACCAGAGACTGTTTTACTTTGATTTTTTGATTGAAGTGTGGTGAATACCACTCTGGGAAAGACCAATTTTCACCCGTAGTCTTTTTCTTTCATGAGCATATCATTTAGTTCATATTCAGACAGCAGTTTTGCTGTCTTTGAACCAAATGTATATGCTTAATATCTGGAGGGAATAAAGCTGGATGTAAGTGGTTGTTTGTGGCCGTGTTTGGCGTCCGAGGGAGGAAGAAATGCTATTGAGAAGATATTTGTTTTACTTTATGCCCTCCATACAATACTTAATACTTTGTTCTTATAAGGAATGACTTGTTCAAATATCTTGCAGTTAAGATGATTATCATTTTTATCCTCAAACCAATCTATGTACCATAATTCTTCTGTTCTTTTTTGACCTGTACCAGTTTTAAAATATTGGCTAGCTAAACTATCGGGAGGGACACAGTTCTTTCCATCTGCTAAACTCAAAAATTGCAGTTCCTTGCTTGACCATTTCCATTCTATTTTATTATCCTCCATATATACAACCATTATGGGATGTGTACCAACATCCGCAAAACGTATTGCACAAGCAGTGATGCTTACATGGTATTTTTTAGATAAATCATCAATGACACTGAAATCAAATCGTCTGAATCTTTCACAATCAAGTCTAAATCGTTTTTCAGGCATTAATAAACAAGAGGCAAAAAAGTCCGCTTCACGTTCAATTATTTGATGCTTATTTTTATTGTATCTCGATGGATGCGGTTCTAAGAATCCTTTCTTTAGAGCAATTCTGTGATTATCAATGAAGTAATGACCAAACTCATGGGCTAATGTAAATCTCCCCCTTTCTTTTTCGGGAGTATTGCCAAGTGCCGTATTCATGTGGATGTAGAATCCATTATCATAAACTAAAGTACCATCAAATGCATTTCCGTAATCATCGTAAAAAACTGGGAGTTCCTCTAATTTAGCTATTTGATCCAGAGGAGTTATCGTTTCGTCATACTCAAGAGCAAGAAACTCGGCTAGATCTTTAATTTGATTTTTTCTTCGGTTATTTATTTCCATCGTTGTGCTTTCGCTTCATCTTATCAAGTATTGATTTGGGAATTTGTTCAGTCCCTTTTCTTGCAGCAATTCTTAGTTCATTTATATCTTGTTGCTCCTTTTCATCCATTAATTTCAATACTTTTCCTTGCTTTTTGAACGATTGGCTGATAAGTTCTTCTGGTTTAATTCTTACATTCTTTAATTTGAAGTCATAATCCGTATATAATAACTCAAACTGTTCTAATTCGTTATCATTCCTTGGATAAGTATATCCTGCTATTGCGAGTAATTCATCGAATCTATCTTCATATATGCTGTTATTCTTCTTTTTAGTTGCCATTGTTCTGATTTAAAAAGTTTCCGACTTGCTTATTAGCTTGTTCTTTATACTTTCTGATAGAGCCGGGGACTAAGTCAAGTTCTTCCTGCAATTTTTTGCTGACAGGCCTTGGGATATTATTCCCTGCATGAGTATATAGCTTATAGGTTAGATAAATAATTCTGTGTTTGTCACCCAAACTATTAATAACTTCATCAAGAACACTCAGTTGTTTTCTCAATTCTGTTCGGGTCATTTCATCAGGTGTTGACTTTTCTGCAAATTCGTCAAGATCATGTATTAGGGATAAATCGGTGTCTTGATCAGCTTCATGACACGTACCATTGTTACTATAGTTTGCAAGTTGAGTGAAAACTATTTTACTTAGCCATCTCTTTATCCCATTATCAATATTTTTTGTTTTTGATTTCTCATGATCATATGTTGGGTATTTCCAAACCCTAGCAAAAGTGCAATTCACAAGGTCTAAAGCAATCGTTTCAGTTAGTCCCCATTTACTGCAATTTATTTCCGCAGCTTTTAAAACAGCTTGGTCATAACGAAGGCAAAAAACACTAAAAGCAATTTCGGCTTCTTTAGGGTATTCTTCCTTCCATCCGATATAAGTAAGTAAATCCAAGCTACAAGCTGATTTTATTTCTTCAATTACTTCCAAATTAGTCTTGTTTATTAACTACCAAAAGCGTGAGTCACGCATTTAGTATAAGGGTAAAGAATAGTTAAATATAGAAAAAATCGAAATTATGGCAACAAATCCACCAAAAGACGGAAGTCGAAAAGGAGCTGTAAGACAGCGTTCTCAAGTGAAAAATCCCAAAACAGGTCTTTGGGTTAAGCGTGATGCAGAATCAGGGAAATTTATGGATGTAAAAACATCAAGTGACAAACCTTTTAAAGGAGTTAGAAAGGAAAAGTAAATGAATCAATTGTCTGAAGAAATTAAGTTTATCATTGGTCGATATGATCATTATTACGAAAGTATAAATAGTAAGAGTAATTTATATCTCGCTCTTAATACGTTTGTAATCGGTGGAGTTATTACTGGATACTTTTCATTACGAGCGAATGAGGATCTATGTCATATTCTGAACTTATTATTTTTTATTGAGCTTGTCATTTGTCTTGGTTCAACTCTTTTCACTTTGTCAGCAGTTAAACCATTTCTTTGGAAAGGGAAAATTCGGAATGCATCTTCGATTTATTTTTTTGATGATGTTGCAAATCTGAATCCAGATGATTATAAATCCAGATGTTTAAATCAGGGGCCTGATGAATTTATAGATGACCTAATAGAACAAGCCCATCAGCTTGCCAATGGATTAAAGCAAAAATTTTTTAGAATCAAGATAGCATCACGTCTTATTGCTATACAAGCACTTATCATAGTTATTTTCACAGTTATTTACACACTTAATTATTAGAAAATGAGGTTATATCAAAATTATATCGATGAGATCAAAGGTGCATTGTCCGGTAATCTAAATGTATATACAGATGGATCACGGTCAATCAAAAAAGGATTAGAGAGTGTCGATGGAATCTATAATAAAGATGAAGAAATTACGATAAATGTTCAACCAAACCAGAGTTTATTACCACTAATGAGAGCGGTAGGCAAAACTAAAATCAAGAATCAAAAGCTGGGAGAACATCCTGATTTTGCTCATTTAAAAAATACAAATCGGATCGAGTATCATTATATTACTTCAGTTTTTATTGACATTAAGAATTCTACTGGACTATTTAGAAAATATCCTGTTACGGTTATAAAGAATATTACCAATGTAATTCAAAGAGCTGCAATACATACATGTGCAATACTTGGGGGATACATCCACCGTCTGCAAGGTGATGGCGTTTTTGTTTACTTTGGGGGGAAAGATGTAGATAAAAAACAAGCTGTCCTCAATGCTCTAACTGCCACAAGTTTTTTTACATACTTCGTAAAAAATGACTTGGAAAAATTATTTGAAGAAGAAGGAATTAAAGATATTCACACTCATATCGGAATTGATTTTGGTGATGACCAGAAAGTTCTTTGGGCTGTTGCTGGAATTGGTGTATGCAGTGAGATAACCACTTACAGCTTGCACACGAGTCTCGCTTCCAAAATGCAAGCAATTGCCAATGCAAATAGCATTGCTGTTGGAGAAAATGTCAAAACCATATCACAACTTAGTGACAATCTATATGATTGGGTGAAGGATTACAATGGTGAAATAAAGAAAAGATACATATTTCAAGATCCTGCCAAAAGTTTTTATTATAAAGTGTTGGACTTTAACTGGTATAGCTTCTTAAAAAGTCTTCCATATATTTCGCAGGATGGAGATGGAAATTTATTTTACGAATCAGAGTCTGATAGAAGAAATAAGCTTCGCCAAACTGCATCATTAATTACATCAGGCAATGCATTTACAAACCAGCATGGGAACATATCCGAAGTTAGTGATGGGGTAAAAAATCAAAATCATAGGTTCCATTATGAAGAATAAGGTGCGAATCCCCGGTCTAAAGTATAATAAATATGCTTTGTTATTAAAGCAAAAAAAATTATTAGAATCGCACTTTACATTTCTCAATTGCAGAATACATAAGAAGGTTTTGGTATGTACTGGTTTCGTTAGTCCAAATGGTTGTAAAGTTAGGTATAGGGTAAAAATTGAATATGTTGCTGGTTGTGAACCCAAAACTTCTATACTTGAGCCATACGTTGAACCATGTAAAGAAATTCACATGTATCAGGATCATAGTTTGTGTTTGCACTATCCGCCTGACTTACCTTGGAATGAAAAGATCTTGATTCATGAATATACGATACCATGGCTAATTGAATGGATTGTATATTACGAATTGTATTTGATAAATGGGAATGTTTGGGAAGGATCTGAATCGCCCACTCATTTTACAGAGAGTGAAAGAAATGTAAACAAAAACATAGATTAAATTTTATCGTATGAATAAGGTATTTTTAAACAAAGTGATTGATAAGGTCAAAGTTGAAAAATGTCGTAAACATGATAAAGTTGCCTCATTTAAAGTTGCTGATGGAGTTGTGATAATCGGGGATTATTGTTGTTCGGATTTTTATAAATCTCTTATTGAAAGAATCCAAGAAGAAATTGATAAACAAACATTTCTTTTTTTAGCGAATATACACTTGTATTTCATAAGGGTTAAGCTATCATTAGCTACTAAAAATTCTCTTAGTTTGTCTTTTTTTTATCGGCTATTCCACAAACTTACTAATATCAAACTCTTCCAAATCGTTACTCGACACATGGGTACCCTCATTTTGTCCTAAACTCCCCAAATGCAAATCAATTAAACCGGAGATACGTTTTTGATAGCTTTCGGAGGTTGAAGCCAGTTGCTCGACCCAATCGGTATTTTCATTTTCATAGAGCAGTTTCCCCGTTTGGGCTGGTCTTTCCGGTTGCTCATTTTCAACCTCTGTTACCACCTCCATCATTTCTTCAAAAGTTAGATCAACTGAAGAACCGTTGGCAATGCCAAGTTCTTCCAATTCTTCATCGAGCTCAACTTGCTCATAATCCAGAGCAACTTCAATATCGAGCTTACTTGAGGAATTTGAATGGAATTGATTTATTCTGTCCGTATTCAAAACAAACGTACTCCTTCCAATAATTCCGAAATCATCTGATAAATAGTTTTTTCTCTCTTTATTGGCAACTATAGCCGATGAATGCCTCCAATCCTTTAAGAAAATACGTAGCAGGATGATTATCCCAACTATTAAAACAAATTCAATCATAACTTCTGATTTGGGTTAAAAAATACCTTCGTTGTTTTCGTTGTATCGTTTGACGATTTCTTCCTGAAATTCGTCAAAATGATGTGTTAGCACATTATCGATATAATTATAAATTGAGATCTCATCCTTACCGATTACACGGATGATTTGCTGAATCCGTTTGTGGTATTCCTGACGGATGGGAACATTCTTTCCAAAGCGTGCCTTCGTTTTGGAATCCGAGAGAAAAAGCTCATCATAAGCTTGATTTATCGGTTTTCGTTTTACAACTGTTGTTGGCCTTTTCTCCTTCGTCTTTCCGGCCTCCGGTTTGTCATTCTGAATGGTTGAGATGATAAATTCTTCATCTATTTCGTCAGGATTATATTTTTTTCGCGCCATGTCTATTACTGTTTAATGGTTTTTAGGATTTCGTCGGCCAGCGCAATCAGGTTACTTCCTTTTAAAAGGCTGTTGTGAGCAGGGAAAAGAGTTGAACGGAATACAGGCTTATGCCCGGAAGTCAGTTCTCTGCGAAAACGTTTTGAATCGGGAACAAAAGTTTTCAGAATATTTAAGCCTAACTCACCAATTACATTTTCATAAACATCATAGAGTTCATTTTTCTCCCGGCCATCCACCATATTCCAGATTAGGTACAAACCTTTGATATCACTTTTCCCAACACTAATCAGATTTTCATTCAACATAGTGGCAAATTTCAGTGTGCTTTCCATTACCACACGGTCGGCACTAACCGGCGAAAAGATATAATCCATTCCGCCCAGTGTTTTTACCACACCTCGGCTGTTTAAAGTTCCCGGGAGATCGAAAAATATTATATCGGGCTGAATCGTTGTACCGTCGATCAGATTTTCAGCAACATCAATGGCATCTTCAGGCATACTTTTTTCAACCTGGTATGCTTTTCGTTTTAGTGCAGTAAATTGTTTATAGGCTAATTGCTTGTAATAGTTATCTTTCATCACCTGTTCCATATCGCGCCGGCGCATTTCTGCAATACTATGCTGCGGATAATCACAATCCACCACCGCAATTTCCAAACCTTTTACATAGTACAGGTAACTCGACATTAAAACGGTAAAAGCTGTTTTCCCAACTCCTCCTTTCTGTGTGCTGAATGCAATAAATAATGTTTCTTTTTCCATGACCTTTGTTTTTTTGATTAGTAAATTTTTTCTATAGTTATTCAATCGAATAGCATAATGTCTGAATCAATAATCGATTAATGAGCTGTGTAAATGAGTTTGTGTTGCAATGTTTGATTAATGAACTGTTGTAACGTTTCAACGTTGAAATATTGAAACACCCAAGCTCATCGTTGTTGTATTATTTTACTATTCAATTCTTTGTCAAAATCAGTTTTTAAATATTTCGTTTGCGACTTATTTCATTATCATTTTATCTATTTCGCCTAACATATCTCTATTTACACCAACCATTAAATAATCCATTATTTTCCCGATCAAATGAACAAATAAAAAGCTGTTAAAACCGTGCTTTTTAAAGGGCTGGAAGTACTTGGCCTTCTCTGGCAGTATTTGGCTTATTTCGGTATAATTAGAATTCAAAACTCCCATTTTACCTTTGTTTCCAACAATTTTTAAGAGTAAAAACATGATCGGAAAAACGGCTATGCCCAATCACTTTTATGGTAACGCTACGAGGTGTGCACTGGCACACGGCAAGTTGTGTTTTGAGTAACTCAAAACGTTTCGGGGAACCCGAAACCACTTGCCCCGTTGGGGAAAATCATCACTCCGAAGTCGTGTGATTTTTGATAAGAATTCTGGTAATGATTAATGCTTTAAATACAATAAAATGGTAATAGGAAAAAGAAAGAATAAACACAAAGGGGGACGTAAACCGAAAAAAGATCCGTGTATACATCGTTATGCGATTAGCTTAAATAATGTTGACAATGCACGCTTCCTTACTCTTTTTGAGGAGTCGGGAATGGATGTTAAAGCGCATTTTATTACAGCCTGCATATTTGATAAGCCCGTTAAGGTGGTAAAAATCGATAAGGGATCGATGGATTATTATATGCGTTTAACCTCCTTTTATTCACAATTTAGGGCGATTGGCGTGAATTACAACCAGGTTACCAAAGCAATAAAAAACAACTTTTCGGAGAAAAAGGCACTGGCTTTTCTGGCCCAACTACAGAAAGCAACATTTCAATTGGTTGCGATAAACCAGAAGATATTGGAATTAACCAAAGAATTTGAAGGACGATGGTTGCAAAAATAAGTTCAGGAAGTTCAATTTATAGTGCATTGGCGTACAATCACAATAAGCTAAAAAAGGATGCTGCTTCTGTTTTATTGGTCAACAAAATGGTTGAACCGCAAGACGGAAACTATACGATTGGTTTATGCACGAGATCATTTGAGCATTATTTAAGTGCCAATAAACGAACCGAAAATCCGGTTATTCATATTTCGTTAAATCCCGATCCGAAAGACAAGCTAAGCAATGAACAACTCTCCCAGTTAGCTGAGCAGTACATGGAAAAACTGGGCTACGGTAATCAACCTTACATCGTTTACAAGCATGAAGATATTGACCGACACCATTTGCATATTGTTTCTGTAAAAATTGATGAAACGGGGAAAATGATTCGGGACAATTTTCAACACCGGCTATCCATGCGTATTTGTCGGGAACTGGAGCAGAATTTTGGATTAACACCTGCCAATGAAAAACAAAAGAAAGGAGTTTACAACTTAAAGCCGGTTGAATTCAAAAAGGGAAATCTAAAACATCAAATTGCCAATGTTATTCGTCCTGTATCGAGAACGTGGAACTTCCAATCGTTTAATGAATACAAGGCCTTGCTCTCATACTATAATGTTCATGCTACTGTAGTGAAAGGAGAAAAGAACGGGAAACCTTTTCGTGGGATTGTTTATGCGGCATTAGACAATAAAGGTGAAGTATTTGGGAATACAATCAAGTCATCAAAATTTGGAAAATCTACGGGCTATGAGGCTCTACTTACTCAAACTGAAAAGTCAAAAGAACAGATCAAAAATAAAAAGCTAAAAGAACGCCCCAGGGAAGTTATCTCCAAAGTATTTTATAAGAGTGGGAATAGAAAAGACTTCGAGGATCAATTACTCAAACAAGGTATTTCGGTGCTGTTTCGGGAGAATGATTCAGGGAGGATTTATGGAGCAACCTTTATCGACCATAAGCAAAAGTTTGTGTTCAACGGATCACGCCTGGGTAAAGAATTTTCTGCCAATGTTTTTAATGAACGATTTGGCGTAGAAAACAAAACGGATGAACAAACCAATTCACCAGACCAGGGCCATTCAGAATATCCTGACAAAAGAGCCTCAGGCATCGAGAATCTGGCGGGATTGTTCGGTATTGAGACTCTTGGCGAAGACTATCAGGAGGAAGCTTTCATAAGAAGAATGAAACGAAAGAAAAGAAAAAAACGAAAAAGCTAAGCTATGCAAAACGAAGACGATGTAAGAGCCCTTGCAAAAATTATAGAGTTAATCAGGGCAGTAAGTATCCTAATTCTAATATTTCATATTTACTGGTTTTGTTACGAGATCCTTGTTGAGTTTCATGCAACAGTTGGCATCATCGATAAAATTCTGCTAAATTTTCAGAGATACACCGGAATCTTCTCTTTGCCAGTTTGGTCGAAGCTGGCAAGTTTTGTTTTGCTGGCTATTTCTTGTCTGGGGATACGAGGTGTAAAAACAGAAAAAGTGACCTGGACCAGGATTATGATTTTTCTCGTTT
This sequence comes from uncultured Draconibacterium sp., assembly GCF_963675585.1. Taxonomy (NCBI): domain Bacteria; kingdom Pseudomonadati; phylum Bacteroidota; class Bacteroidia; order Marinilabiliales; family Prolixibacteraceae; genus Draconibacterium; species uncultured Draconibacterium sp. Next base: position 27,103 of record NZ_OY776414.1, on the reverse strand, counting down.
TCGGATTAGGTTTCTATTTCTTTAATGGTTTTATATTGAAGCTTCAAACCTCGTTAATAGCAAAAAGTGTTCTTTACATTTTATCGTTGTCAATTGGATATATCCTGCTTTTGAAATCGGGATTATGGATGAGTCGCCTATTAAAAAATAACCTGATGCAGGATGTTTTTAACGACGAAAACGAATCATTCATGCAGGAAATGCAATTAATGGAAAATGAATACTCTGTAAACCTCCCCACGCGGTTTAAACATAAAGGTACGAATTACGATGGATGGATTAATGTGGTGAATCCTTTCCGGGCAAGTATTGTTTTGGGGACTCCTGGTAGCGGAAAATCTTATGCCATTGTAAATAACTACATCAGGCAACAAATTCAGAAGGGTTTCAGCATGTACATTTACGATTTTAAGTTTGACGACCTGAGCGTAATTGCTTACAATACATTATTGAAAAACATACACAGATACGATGTACCTCCGAAATTTTATGTAATAAATTTTGATGACCCGGAACGCAGTCATCGCTGTAATCCAATTGCACCGGAATTTATGACTGATATTGCGGATGCTTATGAATCGGCGTATACGATCATGCTGAACCTGAATAAAACCTGGATTCAGAAACAGGGTGACTTCTTCGTTGAATCGCCTATTATCCTTCTAGCTGCTATTATCTGGTACCTGAAGATCTATAAAAATGGAAGGTATTGCACTTTTCCCCATGCAGTGGAATTTTTGAATAAAAAGTATGCTGACATTTTTACTATTCTGACTTCTTATCCAGAGTTGGAAAATTACCTATCTCCTTTTATTGATGCCTGGGAAGGTGGTGCACAGGATCAGCTTCAGGGGCAGATTGCCAGTGCTAAAATTCCACTATCACGAATGATATCTCCTCAGCTTTACTGGGTAATGTCTGGTAACGATTTTACTCTGGACATTAACAATCCGAAAGAACCGAAAATCCTTTGCGTTGGAAATAATCCCGACCGCCAGAACATTTACTCTGCAGCACTGGGGTTATATAATTCCCGCATCGTAAAACTCATCAACAAAAAGGGACAATTAAAAAGCTCAGTAATTATTGATGAGCTACCGACAATATATTTCCGTGGATTGGATAATTTGATTGCAACTGCACGAAGTAATAAGGTTGCTGTGTGCCTTGGATTTCAGGATTTTTCACAGCTTAACCGGGATTATGGAGACAAAGAGGCAAAGGTTGTTATGAATACCGTGGGAAATATTTTTAGCGGCCAGGTGGTTGGAGAGACTGCCAAAACCTTATCGGAACGGTTTGGGAAAGTGTTGCAAAAACGCCAATCGATGACCATTAACCGGCAGGATAAATCCACCTCTATTAACACTCAAATGGATACTTTAATTCCGGCATCGAAAATAAGTAACCTTACACAGGGAACTTTTGTGGGTGCCGTTTCGGATAACTTTGACGAACGTATTGAGCAAAAGATTTTCCATGCAGAAATTGTAGTTGACAACGAAAGAGTTGCCAGAGAAACAAAGAACTATAAGCCGATCCCGGTTATCACAAATTTTACCGATAAAGAAGGGAAAAGCCAGCTTCAACAAGAAATTAATTTCAATTATTCTCGCATCAAAAGCGAAACAGCGCAGATTGTTGTGGATGAATTGGAAAGGATTAAAAACGATCCAGGATTAGGGCATTTGATAAAGAATTAGATCCTCATCGATAAACCCAATTGCCTTTCCCTATAACTAATATTAATGAAACATATCTAACAATCGTGTAACATAAACTAAAATCTATGCAGATACGACTAAAAATGAAACATTTATAGCTGATTTTGTTTCATGACTGACTGACGAATTGCATCACAAGAAATAATTTTGATTCCAGATAAACCAATAATTCTGAATCGAAATGAAGCAACAAAATGTCTTTACAGTCGCAATAATAATCGCAATTGGAGGTTTCCTTTTTGGTTATGATATAGCCATGATGTCAGGAACCACCACACAATTAGAAACTTTATACAATTTAAATAGCTTTTGGCTTGGTTTTACAGTGGCCGTTGCTATTATTGGGACTATCATTGGTACATTAATAATAGGTAAGCCTGCCGAAAAATTCGGTCGCCGCAAATCATTAATTGTACTATCTGGTCTTTTTGCAATATCAACTTTAGGTAGTGCTTTTGCCATTAACTGGAGCATGCTTTTGTTCTTCCGCTTAATAACCGGAGTGTTATTGGGAAGTATTACAGTTGTAACCCCAATGTTTATTGCTGAGATCTCACCAGCCAAGAAACGCGGACAATTGGTTTTACTGAACCAGTTTTTTGTAGTAACGGCTATTTTCCTGGCTTTTGCAGTGAATTATCTTTTGGCAAATATAATTGAAAGCAATTCGTGGCGTTGGATGATTGGTGTTGAAGTCATCCCTGCAACCTTATTCTTTTTGCTGTTGAATTTGGTTCCAGAAAGCCCAAGATGGCTAATCAATAAAGGACGGAACGACGAAGCTTTAGCAATTTTCCAACGCATAAAAGCCAAGAATCCTGAAGAAGAAGTTCGTATTGTAAAAGAATCTGTTGAACAGGAAGAAGCTATAGGGCACGGAAAGTTATTTGTAAGAGAGAATCGTTTTCCGATAATGATAGCTATTTTGATAGCAGCGTTCAATCAATTAGCTGGCATTAACGCCATCATGATTTATGCTCCCCGTGTATTTGAAATGGCTGGCTTTGGAACTAATGCATCTTTACTACAATCCATTTCTGTTGGTGCAACGAACCTAATATTCACTTTTGTAGCCCTTTTCCTTATCGACAAATATGGACGACGGACTTTACTAATGGTCGGTTCTGTAGGAATGGTGTTCTTTCTTGGAATGCTTTCAAAAGCCTTTTTTACAGAGAATTATTCAGAACTGGGAGGTAATGGTGTTATGATTTACCTGATGGGGTTCATCGCATTTTTTGCTTTTTCGCAAGGTGCTGTATTATGGGTGGTAATTTCTGAAATCTTTCCTAATAAAGTCCGCTCACAAGGACAAGCACTGGGAAGTTTTACCCACTGGATTTTCGCGGCAGCACTGATTTGGGGATTTCCTGTTTTGAATAATTCTGTAGGTGGTGGGATATCATTTGGTTTTTTTGCTGTAATGATGGTGTTGCATTTCTTTTTTGCTTGGAAAATACTTCCTGAAACGAAAGGCAAATCATTAGAAGACATTCAAAAAGAGTTAATACAACAATAATCATTTCATTATGGAAATAAAGAATAAGGAAATCTTATGTATTGGAGAGGTGCTGTGGGACCGTCTACCATCGGGAGCTAAACCTGGAGGAGCGCCAATGAATGTAGCGCTTCATTTAAATGCAATTGGATTAGATGTGGCAATAGCAAGCAGAATTGGGAACGACGAGTCTGGTAAAAAACTGAAAGATTTTCTAAAAAGTTCTGGTGTTACTACGAATTACATCCAAACCGATGAATTTCTTCCAACCAGTGAGGTATTGGTCCATCTGGATGACAATAATAACGCTACCTATGAGATTTGCGAACCGGTCGCATGGGACAGTATTCTTTTAACTGAGGATTTAATCAAAAAAGCAAAAAGTTCAGGCTTGGTTATTTATGGCACTTTGGCTTCACGTAATCCACTAACACGCAAGACCATCCTAACATTATTGGACAACGATGGTCTTAAACTTATTGATGTGAACTTTCGTAAACCTTACGATTCGCAGGAAGTGGTCGAAAAGCTACTGGATAAAACTGATATCGTAAAACTAAACGACGACGAATTGGTGGTATTTGCACAGTGGTATAACAAACACAAATACGATGAAAAAAGTCTTATCAAATGGTTTGTGTCGCATTACAATATAAAAATGGTTTGTGTAACCAAAGGCGAAAATGGAGCATTATTGTACTATGATGGCGAATTTTACGAACACCCCGGATTTAAAGTAAACGCTGTTGATACCGTTGGTGCAGGAGACGCATTTCTTGCCGGATTAATTGCATCTCTTCTAAATAAAAAAGAACCTGCCGATGCATTGGCATTTGCTTGTGCAACAGGAGCATTCGTTGCATCAAAAGAAGGAGCGACTCCAAGGTACGACATGGCTGAAATAAGTGAAATTTTATCAGGAAACTAAATAGAGAACATAAATGAAACTAATCATTCTAATTATTTCATCTTTATTCATTGCTGCTTTTTCTTTATCATGTAGCGATGATGATGGGTCACTTCCTCCGATAGTCACTCCTGAAGAAACGATTGAGGAAGTAGTTGCGTTTAAGTTTAATGAAAACTCCGGGAATACCACCGTCGAATCGAATACCAACAATAACTACGAAATATTGGGTAACGGTATTAACCGAATGCCTGGCGTAATGGGTAATGGATTGTTCTTCGATGGCTTGTCAAGCCAGATAACTGGGACACTGTCGAGCAGTATTCTTCCTAAAAGTCAGTTTAGTTTGTCTTTATGGGTGTCTCCGAAATCTTATCCTATAAGCACTTCTGCAATGTTGGCTCTGACTACAGAGGGATCTAATACAGGAGTTATGGTAGGTTTAAATAAATTTGGTCAGATTGTAGTGAACTACTTTATAAATGGAGTCTCATATGAACATGTAACTGCCGAAAGTCTGCAAAAAAATGTATGGAGCTCTGTGATGGTAAGCATCAGTCCCAAAAACGGTTTATTGAAGATTTTTCTTGACAAAACAATTATTAAAAATACTACTATCCCGAACGGAAACATCTCATGGCCAGCAACCAACACCTCGTTCATTATTGGAAAAAATACAAAAGGTGAGCAGATTGGTATTTATGATATTGACTATTTCTCAGGAGCAATAGATGAGTTAATGATATTTTCTGGTCAATTAACTCAAGAAATTGTAAATTCAGAATATAGTAAGTATAGCCCACCATCGCCTCCGGTATCCTATCAATTGGATATTAATTATTCCGATAACTTTTATCGGCCTATATATCACTCTCTTCCTGATTATGGATGGGCAAATGAATCTTACGGACTAATATACCATCAGAATAAATACCACATGTTCTTTCAGAAAAATGAAGTTTTTCTGGGAATCGCTCAACAAAATTGGGGGCACTTCACCAGTACGAACATGGTAGATTGGGATGAACAGAATGCCGTTTTATGGCCCGATGAAGGATGGGATAATTTTGGGATTTGGTCTGGTTGCACGATTATTCTTAACAATGGCACTCCCGCAGTAGCTTATACAGGCGTTGATGGAGTTAAGGCAGGTATTGGAACGGCCATATCAACCGATAATTATCAGACGCTTGTTAAAAATTCGTATAATCCTGTAATTCCTTTCGCACCACATCAGGTAGATATGGATTTTAGAGATCCGTATATCTGGGAAAAAGATGGTACCTACCACATGGTAGTTGGCAGTGGAATATCATCAATAGGTGGTAATCTTGTTTATTATAAAAGTGAAGATTTTAAGAATTGGAATTATGAAGGAATAGCCTTTCAGGGGCAGAAGAGTGAAGGAGAAGGAGCTTTTTGGGAAATGCCTGTTATATATGAATTCCCTAATGGAAAAGAAATGCTTTTAGTTCAAAAAACTCCCGATGCTACTCCCGCTATTACCACTTATTGGATTGGACAATTTGAAAATGGCGTTTTTACTCCTGATTTTGAAAAAGCTAAAAAATTAGAAGTTGTTAATGGATTTTTGTCACCGACTGTAACAGCCGATGAACAAGGACTAATAACGGCAATTGGTATTATCCCCGACGAGGTTGATGCACAATTCCAAATGGAACAAGGTTGGGCACATTTATTTAGTGTGCCCCAAGTTTGGGAATTAGATGAAACGAATACAATTGTAATTAAACCACACCCTAATTTGGATGCGCTTAGGGGATCCGAAACCACATTTAGCAACCTCACATTAGAAGATGGTGGTAGTAATTATCTTCAGAATTATAATGAACGCCATTTTGAACTGAACGCGACAATCAATACTGGCGATGCCACTCAATTTGGATTTATTCTCGGAAAATCTCCCGATGGACAAGAAGAGTATAAAGTTTACTATGATTTTTCTGCACAACAATGGGTAGTAGATGCTTCAAAATCATCACTTAACTCGCTGGTCAGAAAAGACATCAGAACTGGTGATTACTCTATAGAACAGGGAGATATAGTTGATGTTCGTGTATTTGTGGACGGATCTGTACTGGAAGTATTTGTTGATAATAAAGTACATTTTACCGGACGTTTTTTCCCAACACTCGCCAGTGCAACCGGAGTTGATATGTTTGTCAAGGGCGGAACTGCAACGGCCAATGTAACAGTTTATAAAATTTCTAACTAAAGATAAATAAAATGAAGAATGCAATGAAAAGCTTATGTTTTACATTATTGTTTCTTTCGTCGCTGTTATCTTTTGCGCAACAACGCGCCATTTCCGGGATAATAAAATCCGGTGATGGTGAGCCGCTACCCGGGGCTACTGTTGTCGTTAAAGGTACAACGAATGGAACAATTTCGAATTATGATGGTAACTATCAAATTGAAGTTAATCAAGGTGATACCTTGCTTGTAACCTTTATCGGTTTCACAGCAGTATCACAAGCCGTTGGCACAGAAAGTACTTACGATTTTGTTTTAACAGAAGATACTGAGCAACTGGAAGAAGTAGTTGTTACGGGGTATGCTGTTGAAAAAAAATCTGACATTACGGGAGCAATTTCTATCGTAAAAACCGAAGAGTTGGACATGGTATCAACTCCAAACGTAGTTTCAAAACTACAGGGAAGGGTTCCTGGCCTAACCCTTACGTCATCCGGGGTACCGGGAGGTAACGATACACAAATCTCTATTCGTGGTCTAACCTCAGTATTTGGGGGAACTGGTCCGCTTTGGGTAATTGATGGTGTACAAACAACATCTCCTGCAGGTTTAAATCCTAATGATATTGGAAGTATCCAAGTACTTAAAGATGCGGCTTCAGCAGGTATTTATGGTACAGAAGCGGCCCGGGGTGTAATAATTGTGACCACCAAACAAGCCGAAAGCGGAAAAGCCAAAATTACATTAGACAGCAGGGTAACTCTAAATACAGTGCGCGACAATTTTAGTGTATTAGGCTCGCAGGAGTGGTTAGATGTGCGATATATCGCACAGGGAAATGTTCCAGTTACCGCAGGTGATATAACCTATACTCCGGGTACATCTTTACCTGAGTTTTTAGATTCAGATAATAACCTAAGAGTTTCAAATACTGACTGGATTGACGTTATTCTTAAAAATTCCATTTCCACAACTACTGACTTTGGTTATTCAAATGGTAGCGATAGGTATAAAGTATTTATGGGACTGGGTTATACCAAAGACGATGGCTTAATGGAATATACTTACTACGAACGTAAAAACTTCAGGTTAAACGCCAGCGTTAACTTCTTCAATAACAGACTAACAATAGGAGAAAACCTTACCGTTTCGAATTTTCAGGAGGTAAAAGGTAATTCGATGGAAGATGCCCTGTTACAAAACCCGCTAATTCCTGTATATGGTGAAGATGGCACCTGGGGTGGTCCTGTTGGAGCAGGCCTTCAGGATAAATGGAATCCACTTGCCATTTTATACATTAACAGGAATAACGTTCAGAAAACCTGGAGAACTTTCGGGAATATATATGCTGACCTAAATATTATTGAAGGTTTAAAATTCAGCACTAAACTTAATTTCGATAATAATCGCTATAAGTTTAATGAGCAAACCGAAGCCTTTAATCAAAATGGAAGTATCTTAGGAAATTTGGTGTACCTGTCAGGGGGAGAAGAGGTTGCCCGCTTTGCCCGAAATCGGAATAACATGGACACCTACATCTTTACGAATCTGTTAACCTATAGTCGCGAGTTAGGATTGCATTCATTAAACGCATTTATTGGGCACGAGGTATATCGAAAAGACCAGGATAACAGTTATTATCGTGTTCAGGTACCTTATGGAACGGAGGTTGATTTTGAAAATATTGAAGCCTACGACATTCTTGCAGATAATAGTAATCTGGATGCCTATGGAATTGGTGCAGACAGCAGAAGGGAATCTATGTTTGCAAAAGCATCATACGACTATAAAGACAAATATTACCTTTCTGCCAGTATTCGAAGAGATGGTTCATCTCGTTTTGGACGCAATAACAGATATGCCATTTTTCCAACAGCTTCAATTGGCTGGACTATAAGTAACGAAGATTTTCTGGCAAACAGTAAAATCATAAATAACTTAAAACTCAGAGCTTCCTGGGGAGCGAATGGTAATGCCGACATTCTTGAATATGCACAATATTCGATTTACCAGCAAGCCATAGAAAATAGTAATTATGATTTAAACGGTGGTGGTAATGGCGATATTGATTTAGGTGTTTCGCCAAACCAGGTTGGGAATCCCGATTTGAAATGGGAACAATCGTACCAGACTAACGTGGGTCTAGATGCAAGCTTATTTGACAATAAAGTAACGCTGGTAGTAGATTTATATGAAAAGAAAACATCAGATCTCTTGTTACAGGTCATTCAGCCGTCAGTGTTAGGAGAAGCTGGTAAAACGCTATTTTTCAATGCCGGCGACATGACTAACAAAGGTATTGATATCGTTTTGGGCTACAGGTCTTCGCCACGAAAAGCATTTACTTATGGAGCCGATTTTACATTCTCAGCCTATGAAAATGAAGTAACGGATCTGAACAGCTCTGACAATTTCATTTTAGATGGTGTATCATATACAGGTGTTGGACATCCAATCGGTTCTTATTACGGATACGTTGCTGATGGTATTTTCAGAACACCGGAAGAAGTGGCGGTACATGCGGCACAACCTGGCAAAGCACTTGGAAATATCAGATACAGGGACCTTAATGGAGATGGAATGATTAACCAGGACGACAGAACAATTATAGGAAACCCACATCCTGATTTTATTTATGGTATCAACCTCTATGCAGGCTATAAAAGCTGGGAGTTTAATGTGTTTTTTGACGGAAGACAGGGCAATGACATGTATAACGCCCAACGCGAAATGCTTGACTTTGCTTACTTTGGATTTAATCATGGAAGAAACACCTTAGATGCCTGGGCTGTGGATAATGCAAATTCTCTTATTCCTGCATTAAGTACCTCAGATGTTAATGATCAAAAAAGAGCTTCTACCTATTTTGTTGAAGATGGTTCATATTTCAGGCTAAAGAGTGTAAATATTGGATATAACTTTTCAACCAAAACAGACAGCTTTTTTAAGAAATTGGGATTAGATGCAGGTAAATTCTATGTACAGGCAGAAAACCTGATGACCATAACTTCTTTTACAGGATTCGACTACGAAGTGCCAGGGCTGAGCAGAACTGGTATTGGTATAGCAGGTATGGGTGTATATCCACATACCAAAACGTATAGTTTCGGACTTAACCTACAATTTTAATAAGATGAAAAAATTACTAATTATCATATTTGCAACATTACTGTTTGCTTCATGTCAGGAAGACTTTCTGGATGTTGCTCCCGAGAATGTAGTTTCGGAAGAAAATCTTGATCCTGAACAACTTGTTATTAGCGCCTATAGTGGGCTTGATTATAGGTTTAACACAGGTGAATTTAGAGATAACTGGCCTTTTGACCACGCTCCTTCTAACTGGTGTTTTTCAGATATCAGAAGTGGAGATGCATATAAAGGTGGCGGTGGCGTCGGCGATAATCCCGGTGGTGGAATGCACGCACTGGAAATCCATCAGGTTTTTCCTTCTTCAGAAAATGCTTACAATTTATGGAGAGCACTGTATTTTGCCATATTCAGGGTAAATAGCGCAATCGTAGTACTCAATAACACATCCGATTTTTCTCAAAAAGATTTAAGAATTGCGGAATTGAAAGTTTTAAGAGCTCATTTTTATTTCGAGCTTATGAAAAATTTCGGATCATTCGCCTATATCGATGAAAATACACCGATAGAAAGTGTAACGAGTGTGGAAAACTCTTTTGATCCAACATTTTTATGGGGAAAAATTGAGGACGACTTAAATACAGCTATTCCGGTATTGCCCGAAACCCAAACCGACCTTGGAAGGGTAAACAAACTGGTTGCCTATGCCTATCTGGCAAAAGCTAAATTATTCCAGGGACAATGGAGTGAGGTAATTACCTATGCCGATAAAGTAATAGCAGGGCCTTACAGCTTGGTTGATGATATTGAGAAACTGTATTCAACACCAGGTTATGGCAATGCGGAAAATGTATTCGCTATTCAATATTCCGTAAATGATGGATCGGAATATGGAAACCTAAACTTTGGAGATTTGATAAATTCTCCGGATTCGCCAGCCGATGACCCAAATCATCCCTATTTAAATGGAGACGATTTTCATAAACCTTCACAAAATATTGTAAACGCATTTAAGGTAAATACAAATGGTTTACCGTTATTCGATACGTATAATAACTCTGATTTGGAGTATGATGATACTTCAACTCCAGTAGATCCCAGACTGGACCACTCAATTGGCAGACCTGGAATAACCTGGAAGCACTGGCAAAATATGCCCATGCAAATTAACTGGAACAGGGATGTGCCAACTTACGGATATTATGTAGTAAAAAAATATCAAATAGATCCTTACTCTGATTTAAGAGCATCTGGAGGTTTCCCATGGGCAAAAGGGGCTCTGGATTGGCCAATAATAAAATTTAGCGATGTACTATTATGGAAAGCTGAAGCTGCTATTGAATTAGGTGACGTGGCCTCGGGAATAGGTATTATTAATCAAATTCGTACCAGAGCAAAAAATTCACCCCGTGTATATGACTTTAACAATCCATCCCAAGATGCAGCCCATTATAATATCGGCTTGTATCCTACTGTTGTAACACAAGACTATGCAAGAAAAGCATTACGATTAGAACGACGCTTAGAACTGCATAACGAAGGACATCACTTTTACGATTTGGTGCGTTGGGGCATTGCCGAAAGTTGGTTAAACGATTACATGTTTACTGAAAGTGCCAAAAGAAGTTACTACGCAGGAGCATCATTTACTTCCAGCAGAGATGAATACCTACCAATACCTCAAATTGAAATCGATGCTTCTGGAGGAGTGTACAAACAACGGTCAGGATATTAATGCCTGATTATAAGTAATTAACCTATTTATGAATATTAAAAAGAAACAATAAAATGAAAAATTCAATTAAAAATATATACAGATGGATTCCTGTTCTTTTTTTCGGAATCGTTTTGACATTGTTTACAAACTGTGAAGAAGACATAAAGTTTGAAGACATGGTGCCGGACTATACCTATTCAATAATGAGGTCGTTTTCGGCGAATGGTCAAACAGCAACCATCGATCATACGAATGGTGTGGTAAATTTAATTTTACCGGCCGGAACTGATAACAGTTCGGTAACAGTTGCAATGACACTTCCTGAGGGAGCGACAGTAGATCCCGCTTCGGGAAGCACTTTGGATTTTTCTTCCGGCCCCGTAATTTTTACGGTTTCCAATAATGGAGTAAGCAGGGAATATACAGTAACCATAGCCGCTTATGGGGATCCAATGATTATGACTTTTACAATTGGAGAGAATGTGGGAGTAATCGACCAGGTAAACGGTACAATTGACATTACAGTAGGAAGCCAGGAAGATATTAAAGCATTAGCGCCGCAATATACGATCCCTGGAGGAACAACAGCGTCTCCTCAATCAGGTGTAATGAATGATTTTACAGATCCTGTTAAATATACCGTTTTGTCTAACGATGGATTTACCGGTAAATCATATATCGTTACTGTAACACAACTTGCAGCTCCGGTAATTGACGTTTTTGCTACTTCTGAGGATGTTTGCGCCGTAACAGGAATTATTGATAATAATGCTTCGACAATTAATGTTATACTACCTGCCGGATCAGATTTGTCTTCTTTTTCGCCTGTTATTACATTAAACGATGAATTAACTGTTTCTCCAGCTTCCGGTGAAGCTCAGGATTTTAGTCAGGGAACAGTAACTTATACAGTTACAAATCAGGAAGGCTTAACCAAAGAATACCAGGTAATCCTATCATCAAAAGAATCAACTCAAAAAGTTGTCTTTTTGGGAGAAGCTGATTGTATAAATACACTTGAAGATGATGATGCTAAAGCGGCTGCAGAATACTTGAAAGCTCAATATCCAGATGACTTTGCATACATCAAAATTGCCAACATAACAGAAGAGGCCTTGGCGAATACGAATGTTGCCATGTTATATTACCTAACTCCGCTTACAGATGGGACACAGTATTTTGCTGCTTCAGATAATGTGATGACATTATTGCCAGCTGAATTGCAACAGGGAGCGATTCAGGCTAGTGCCTTAACAAATTGGGTAAAAGGCGGTGGAAACTTATTCCTTGCCGGTGACCCAACCTCATTTATTCATGTTTTGGGTCGTATGCCTGCTGATTATAGTGCTCCAAGTGCATTGGGTAATTACAAGTACACTGAATTTGGCTGTGCCGGTGCCGGAGGTTGTGTAGATTACGACAAGCCGGCTGATGATATCTGGGGATTAGGTGTAAGAGATGCAAACAACTCAGGCGACAGAAGAGGGCATCCTATTTTTAACGGATTAACATTTGCGGGTGACGGAGAACTTTATTTAAACAATGCGGGTACCCGGGAAGCAAGATTAATCTGGTGGCAACATATGGATGGTATTCTTTCTCCAGGATGTTGTGGGCAGGACGCAGCTCTGCTATTTGAACAAACAGTAAATGCTGTAAAACTTGGAACATTGCGTCATATTGGAGATGCATTTGGTTATGGTGCAATTGAGTTTTTACCAACCAATGGAGCCGTAGAGGCAAACTTCGATACTAATATCTCAGCAGATTTCGCCGGAAAGGTAATCACGCTTGAAAATACCATTATTGGTTATGAATTTGACACAAATAATGGAAGAGAGAATGATTATCAAGGTAATATTGAATTGCTTACGTCTAACATTATTGATTATTTAAATAATTAAAGTTCAATAAAATGAGGAGAATAGTTTATATAAATATAGTAGCGATTATAACCCTGTTAATGGGGTTGCAATCCTGCAACGAGAGGGAAAACTATATGGATGGCCCATCGGTTCTCGATATAGTTGAAGATGTTACAATCAATAGTAAAAGTGCCGAAATTGACCATTTGTCCGGCACCATAAATATCAGTTTGGCAGGTGGTACTGATTTAAGTTCTGTGGTATTTGAGGCAACTGTGCCCGAAGGAGTCACAGTAACACCCGCAAGCGGCTCAAATCTTGATTTAAATAGTCCTACTAAGGTTGTTGTAAGTAACGGGTTTTCAGAAAGAACCTATATGGTTCATGCAACGTTGCTGCCCTCGAAAGTAGCTTTTTTGGGTGACGGTACAACTATTGCAGAAATAGCCGATGATGATGTGAAAGCTGCAGCTCAGTGGACAGAAGCAACTTATGGAACTGACTTTGTTTACATTTCTTTCGATGAATTATCGGATGAAGCACTGGACGGAGTTAATGTAATAGTATATGTTTACGACAATGTAGGTACTTCAGACCAACCGGCAGCCCTATTAGAAAAACTGAATGTGCTTTCTAAGTTTTATGTACTAGGTGGTAAAATTGTAGCCGGATTGTTGGGGACAGGCCTTGTTGAAGAGTTAGGACGTGACAACTCCGGTTTAAGAAATATAATTGGAACAGGAGAAGGAGGCAATAATCCGGATACCTGGGGAGTTGGTTTTACCGGTTCTGAAGTCGCTAATATTATTTCTGCCGGTTTAGACTTCTATGCCCCAAATATGGCTTACGTAATTGACGCCGGATATAAAGAAGACCATAATGCTTTGTGGAATTTAGGCTCTATTACCAACGCGCCATATACCACCTTTAATTCGCTTTATGGCGCCGAACCGATTGCTGCATGGGATTGGGCTGTTGGTGGACAGGGTTTTGCAGGTATTATTGTCTGGAACCCATTTGATAGGTTCGAAGGTTATATCATTACAATTGGAATTGGTGGTATGGAATGGAATATGAACGATGGTCGCGACAATCCTTATTTAAGCAATGTGCATAAGATATATAAGAATAGTATTGATTATTTATTGAACAAATAAAATTCATTTTATCTGAATTGAAACAGAAAGAGGCTGTTTAAGCAGTTTATTTAGGCAGCCTCTTTCTATGCCTACAATTTTTAACAACATTTCCAACTCAAATCTGGTAAAATGAAACTGAAATACATACCAATATTAATTGTATTTACTTTCTCCTTTTTAATTGCATGCACCAAACAGCAAAAGTACACCATCAATTGGTCATTTGAAGAGAATACGAAGAACGAAACTTTAAAGGCGGTTCAATCTTTGAAAGAAAATCTGGAATTAGTGCCCGGAATTTTGGGAAATGGTTTGCGAACTGATGGATATTCCACGTTTTTACAGACAAAACTTCCTGAGAACGTATCAAATATTTCAGCAGAAGCCTGGTTTGCGCTGGAAACATACCCGACGGATACCGCTGGATTTTTCTCATTTCAACAAGATGCCAACAATTGGATAGCTGCTAATATCAATCAATTTGGCGAAGTAATGCTTTCGGTTTGTATTGCTGGAAAAACAAAATGGTATTCGACAAGTGTCCAACTTCAAAAATTTGAATGGTTCAATCTGGCGCTTGGTATTTCCGAAAGCAAAGCCGCTCTATTAGTAAATGGTGAAACTATTCTTAGCAACCCGGTTACCGCTTCTCAAATGGTATATTCGTCTTTATTTGTTGGACGTGATTCACGTGAAAAGAAAATTCATATTTTCCCGATTAACTATATTAACGGAATAATTGATGAAGTAAAAGTTTGGTTCAAACCATTAACAGAAAACGATTTTGATAAACAAGAGATTAAGGAATTCGCTCAACATAAACCAGATTTATCTATACCTTCAATTCGTTTTGAAAGTGATTTTAATCGTCCGAAATACCATGTTTTGCCGGCAGCGAACTGGACAAACGAAACACACGGGTTAATTTATTACAACGGAAAATATCACATTTTCAATCAAAAGAACGGTACGAATGTCTATTTGGGAAGAATAAACTGGGGACATTTTAGTAGTTCAGATTTGGTTCAGTGGACCGAACACCGTCCGGTATTAACTCCCGAAAAAGGTTATGACCAATACGGAATCTGGTCGGGGCATGTAATTATAGATGATAATGACAAGCCAGCAATAATGTATACCGGAGGTGATGGTAAAGAATTCGGAATGTGCTTGGCAACTCCTACAGATGAAAGTTTAATTGTCTGGGAGAAATATAAGAATAACCCTCTTGTTCAGGGACCTCCTGAAAACTTTTCACGAATCGACTTTCGCGATCCCTATTTATGGAAAGAGAGGGGCAACTGGTACATGATAATTGGTTTTGGTTTGGTTGAAGGTGAGGAAGAGAAAGGTACCGTGTTGCTCTACAAATCATCTGATATGAAGACCTGGGAATATTTGCACCCACTATTTAAAGGTAATCGCTCCGTTGATGATACCGGTATATTTTGGGAAATGCCTGTGTTTTGGAAAATAAATGGAAAATACATCCTTTTGGTGAATCCAACTCCTCATGACAGAAAACCTGCAGTTGCTGTTTATTGGACTGGTGATTTTGTCGATGAAAAATTTATTCCCGACCATAAAATACCGAAGCGCCTGGAAGTAATCAATCGAATGTTATCCCCATCCGTAACTTTTGACGAAAATGGACAAACAACAGCTATTGCAATTATACCTGATTTGATTCCGGCAGAAATGCAGATGCAGCAAGGCTGGACCCACCTTTACAGCATACCACGCACGTGGGACCTGGTTGATGGGTACATCTATCAGCAGCCACATCCGGCACTGAAAGCTCTTCGTACTAATGAAGAAAGCATTGCTGCAAAGGAAATCAAAGCGGGTGAAAAGCTGCTTCTTTCTGACGGTAAACAGCAATTGGAAATTATGGCCAAAGTGATTTCAAAAGACTGTGAAAAGTTAGGATTCAACATTGGCAAAAACAAAGAAAACGGGGAAGAAACCCGAATATACTTCGACCTTAAAACCGACGAAATGGTTGTTGATCTTACGAGATCAAGCCAAAACGAGTTGGTTGAAAAGAAAATTGAAAAAGGGCAATATGAAATTAACTCAGATGAAGAGATAGAGATTCAACTTTTTATTGATGGTTCAGTAGTAGAAGGATTCATTAATGGAAAAGATGGTTTTACAACCCGTATTTTTCCAAAATATGAGAATAGCAATCAAGTTGAGTTTTTTGCAGAGGGTGGAACTGTTCTAATTGAAGAACTAAAAGTCTGGGAACTAAGAAGCAGTAATAACCAAACAGACTTTTTACTGAAATAATCCAATAATTTTTACCGAATTGCCACTTGAATAAATAATTGAACGAGAATAAATTTCAAGAAATATATAATGAAGACATTACTAATTCTTTTTACAGCAGTGCTAATATTTGGTTGCACTACCAAAACAAATAATCCAAAGGTAATCATTGACGCTAAAAATTATTATTCTGAAAAATACCGTCCACAATTTCATTTCACACCAGAAGAAAAATGGATGAACGATCCCAATGGAATGTTTTATTATGAGGGTGAATATCATTTGTTTTATCAGTATTATCCGGATTCAACGGTTTGGGGACCGATGCATTGGGGACACGCAGTAAGTACTGATCTTATTCATTGGAAACATTTACCGGTTGCATTGGAACCTGATGAGAATGGATACATATTTTCAGGAAGTGCCGTAGTTGATTGGGAAAACACTTCAGGGCTGGGAAAAAATGGACAACCTCCATTGATTGCAATTTTCACTTATCACGACCCGGTTGTAGAGAATGAGGGAAAAATAGATTTTCAAACACAAGGAATTGCATATAGTAACGACAAAGGCCGTACGTGGACAAAATACGGTGAGCCTGTTTTAAAAAATCCTGGCATCCGCGATTTTCGTGACCCAAAGGTGATGTGGTACGAAGAATCCAAAGAATGGATTATGACACTGGCAGTAAAAGACCATATTGAATTTTATTCGTCACCTAACTTAATCGATTGGCAAAAGGAAGGTGATTTTGGAATAGATTTAGGTGCACATGGTGGCGTGTGGGAGTGTCCTGACTTATTTGAGATGGAACTCGAAGGAAGCAATGAAAGACAATGGGTGCTTTTGGTTAGTATTAATCCTGGTGGACCAAATGGAGGTTCTGCAACACAATATTTTGTGGGCGACTTTGATGGCAATACATTTACTACAGAACAGTCTGAAACAAAATGGCTGGATTATGGGAGGGACAATTACGCTGGTGTTACTTGGAGCGATATCCCAAAAGAAGATGGTCGTCGACTATTTATCGGCTGGATGAGCAACTGGAGTTACGCTACTGTTGTGCCAACAGAAAAATGGCGCAGCGCAAATACAATACCGCGGGAGTTGGTTTTGGAAATTTACAATGATGAATATATTTTGGCTTCAAATCCTGTAGATGAGTTAAAAGAAATTCGCGGTGAGAAAATTGAGCTGTCAGAGCAAGTTGTTTCCAGCTCGGTTGAACTTGAAATGCCAAAAATTGAACTCATGTGCTCCGAAATGAAACTGAATTTTAACCTAAAGCCGAATGCAAGGGATAATGCGCCCGAAGAGTTTGGTATTGTTTTAAAAAATGACAATGGTGAGTATTTTAAAATTGGATATAACCAACCTGAGAATGAATTTTACACTGATCGTTCAGAAGGAGGTATTTGTTCATTCTCCGATAATTTTGCAGGACTTCATATAGCGGATTATAAAGCCGGAGAAACCATGACCATTCATTTATTTGTAGATAAAGCCTCTGTGGAGGTGTTTGTCGATGGAGGAAAGTTAGTTTTTACCGACATTGTTTTCCCAAAAGAACCATACGATAAGATAGAATTGTTCTCAACAAATGGAAGTGTTAAGCTCTATGACGCAGAAGTTTGGAGTTTAAATTCCGTGTGGTAAATATAGTTAAAGATTTGATTAGATAAGGCAAAAGCCCGGTGTGTGTGTGTGCATCGGGCTATTTTTTTGCATAGTCGGATGGTGAAATACCAAATTGTTTTTTAAAACACTGTGCGAAATACGAAGGCGACGAAAATCCGGCTTCATATGAAATTTCAGAAATACTTTTCCCACTGGTTTTGATAAGTTCTAATGAAACCTTTAATTTTATCAATCGAACGTATTCACTCGCAGACATACCTGTTAATTTTTTAAGTTTACGATACGTTTGCACTCTGGACAATCCAATTAATTCACCAAGTTCTTCGACAGTAAATTCTTCTTTCTGTAGATTCTCTTTCACAATTTTTGAAATTTTATTCAAAAACTGTTTATCTAATCGTGATAAATCGCCTTGCTCATCGTCAATAAAATATTGACTTTTGTAGCGCTCGTGTATTTTATTCCTTAATTCCAGAAGTTTTCTAACTCTAATTTGCAGATGTTCCCTGCTGAATGGTTTTGGGATGTATGAATCTGCACCTTCTTCAAGTCCCTCCAAACGTTGCTCAAGTGTTGATTTCGCCGTTAAAAGTATGATTGGAATGTGACATGTTTTCAAGTCGTTTTTAAGTTGATGTGTGAGTTCCAGACCATCCATTTCAGGCATCATAATATCGCTTACAATCAAATCAGGCTCATCTTCTTCAACCGAGGTCAAAGCATCTTTCCCGTTTACAGCTTCATGAATTACATAGTTTTCTTTCAGGCATTCTTTTATGTATAAACGAACATCATTATCATCCTCAACCAATAGAATTACTTTTTTTTCTGTTGTAACATTTTCTATTTCAGCATCTTTTTCATCATGTTCAGCATCAGAATAAACCTCATAATTTTCTATATGATTGCGGGATTCCAGTATTTTCGACGCTTCCAGGAGATTCGAATCCATGTTAAAATGCGAATCTCCAATTGGAAGTTTTACCGTAAATATGGTTTCTTTTCCTTCCTTACTTTCAACAAAAATTTTTCCCCGGTGCATCTCAATAAATTCTTTCGATAATGCTAGTCCAAGACCAGTACCTTTCTTGCTGCCCGAATGTTCTACCTGATAAAAGCGATCAAAAATATGACTAATGTACTTCGCGGGAATACCTTTCCCACTATCAATCACCTTTATCACCAGTTCATCTTCCCATAAGGTTTTCACTACGGGTTTGTCCTTTTTTACTTTAATCTGAATAGCTCCATTTTCCGGCGTAAACTTGAATGCATTGGAAAGCAGATTAAAGATTACTTTATCGAGTTTGTCCCAGTCAAACCATACCTTAAGTTCTGTCTCCGTGCTATCGAACGTGAAGTTTATACGCTTTTTTTCCGCAAGAGCCTGGAATGATTCATGAATTTCTTTCAGAAAAGAAATCACATCAAAATTGCCGGGTTGAAACTGCATTTGAGCATTTTCAATTTTACGGAAATCCATAAGCTGGTTGATCATTTGCAATAAACGATGAGCATTTTTATGCATCAGAACCGCTTTCTGATGTACATCAGATGGAAGGTTTGATGAATGTAAAAGATCTTGAAGTGGCCCAACAATTAAAGTTAAAGGGGTTCTAAACTCATGAGAAATATTGGTAAAGAATTTCAATTTTTCTTGTGTGGCTTTTTCCAATTTTTTACTTAATAATTCCAGTTCATCTTTTTGTCTCTCCAGGTTTTTGTTAGCAACCTTTAGCGTTTTAAACGACCTGAAAAGGAGCACCAAAAGTATGATAACCAATAAAAAGGTGATGGTAATGGAGAATAACCATAGCTGCTGACTCTTATATTTTTCGCCAAGATTTATCAGCATATCCTGCGATTTGGTAATATCGGTTTGTAGTAGGTTCGTTTTATGAATTTGTTTTCTCAGTATATCAACATTTGAAAAATCGATTAGGGTCGTGGATAATAAATTCTCTTTTTCGAAGGATTCTTGATGAAGTATTTTAGAAGCAATCTCAATGGCTTCCTTTCCTCCTGTAGGATATATGAGTGTTGCTGTTAGTACTCCCTTTTCTACCAGTTCAATACCTCCTCCGGGATTAGGCAGACCATCAATACCCACAATTAATGGACTTTTAGTAATTGCTGAATTAGAAATGGCTTTGCTGGCAATATTCGCATAATCATCGTTAAAAGCAAAAACAGCCCCGATATCCGGATCACGTTCAAGTATAGCTGTTAGGCTATCTGATATAACTTCAAGTGATTCTTCTGTGTCTATTTTACTAATATTATGCAGATTTGGAAAGTTCTTCAGTGTTTCATTAAATCCTAAAGTCCGTTCAATCGCTGGAGAGGAGATTTGCGCCCCCAGTATTTCAACAATTTTTCCCTTGTTGTTCAATTTATTGGCAATATAAGTAGCCGCAACTTTGCCAATTTCATAGTTGTCACCTCCAACATAAGCAGTGTAATACTCTGAATTAATTTTTCTATCAATCAAAATAACAGGAATACCTTTCTGGTAAACTTCTTCAATTACCGGCTGAATTGGACCGATTTGATAGGGAGATACAATCAATAAATCGATTCCTGAATTTACCAATTCATTAATCTGTTGTATTTGAAGCTTACTGTCATCATAAGCCTGCTTAATTGTCAAGGATAAATCATTATGAAACATTAGCTCGCGTTCCATTTCTGCTTCCATATTCTTTCTCCATTCTCCGTGTTGTGCACACTGTGAGAACCCAATACGGTATATTTCTTTTGCTAAGCTGAATTTGGTTGCGAATAGTACAAAAAGGACAGTTAGTATTATTTTAAAGTAGTTTATCATTTATCGAAAACGCTATGTAGTCAGTTATAAAAACTAAATTAGCAATTATATTGTGTTATAAAATGAAACCCTTAAATATTTCCATGATTACAGGTTCAGTAGTAAGTAAAACGATTCGGGATTGAGGCATTTGATAAAAAATTAACTACCGGTTATCGGTATTAGACGATCAATAGGTAACATTGCCAATTATATTGTTGTGCTCCTCTTTTTAATTTTCTTAAGTTCCATTTATCAACTCAAGATTTATGGCTTTAAAATATAACAAAATAATTAACTGCGATTGTATTATAATTTAAGCCGTTTTTTGTGTGTTTCGTCGCTCATAAACTTAAACACAGTATCATAATCTTCAATCAAAAAGTTCGACACCTCTCCGCTTGGGTTCACTTTCGAAAAAACAATAAAGCCCGATGTAAACATCGGGCTTATTATCTAACTTAATTACCAACTTTACTATTCGTAAAGTTTCATGCTTGTAACTTCTTGCTGAAAAAGTGTTTCAGGGTCCTTATAAAACTCAATAAAATCGTCTGAATCGGGGCTTCCTTTATAGGGTGCAAAATTCTGATGATCGGCAGGCCTGAATGGATTTCGCCATACCAACACATACAATACATCGTATGGTTTTAAGGTTTCAAGTACTGTTTTTGTCCACCACTCGTGGTTGGTTGGAATTGGACCTCCGGCTTCGCTCACCGTGGCTATTTTACCCTTTTCGGCAGCCAGTTGGGTAACCATTCGGGCACAATTTCCAAGTACTTCAGAATACTCTGGTCCACGATCATATAAATCGAATCCCAGTATATCAATTATTTCATCTCCCGGATAACGCTCCAAATACTCTTCGGTAGTAGCAAACCTATCGGTAGAATAGGTGTAAAGTAAATGGTGGATGCCTTTTTCATTCTGCAAATAATCAACTGTAAACAACCACAAAGCTTTGTAATCATCTACCGAGCATAAGTTTTTTCCCCACCAAAACCAACTGCCGGTGTGCTCATGAAAAGGACGAAACAGAATTGGAATTAAAGTTCCATCTTCTGTTTTTAAATCAAGCAAAAAATCGGCCAGATAATCCAAATACACTTTAAAAACATCGTGTTTTTCACCCCCTGGCAATATCGAGTGTACTACTTCTGTTGAAGAAACATCCCAGGAAGTGCCGCCTGTGTATGGATTTCGCAGATGCCAACTAATTGTATTTACACCACCGCGTTTGTAGGCTGCTTTTATACCCGCTTTTATTGAATCAAAATACACCGAATCGAGGCTGTATTCGTCGCCCAACTCTAAATGACCAAGTTCCCATCCGTAAACTGCCGGAAAGTCGCCACACACTTCTTTTATATCCGAACGGCCTTCTTCGCCGTACCATCCGTGGCCATAAACTAAATCATCCTGATGACCAAACATTATTCCCTGCTCTTTTAATTTGATCAGGTTTTGATACAATTTTACTGTTTCTTTTGTTGCCATTGAATCGGTAGGAACCGGCTTTTGTGTGCAAGCAAATAAACTGCTTACTCCGATTAAAAACAAGAGTGCTTTTTTCATCTCATTAAAATTATTAGTTTCAGTAGTATTCGATGTATCTCTCAATGTCCGTCAGCTGACGGATAATCCTTCTTATTTGTGAATTTGAAGAATCGAAATTCATGCTCGTTTCATATTATTTTCGTTGATTGGTTAATTCTTCAGAAATTGTCAGCATGTATTTATCGGTGAGTTTATACAGCAATAAAAAAGCAGCCGATAATGAAGCTCCCAATGCAGGATAAAAACTAATCATCAATCGAATTCCTTTTAGCGATTCAACTGATTGTTCGGCATTAGCTTCAAAACCGTAAGCTGCCAGTAACCATCCTGTAACCGCACCACCTAAAGTCCAACCCATTTTTTGCGACATCGAAGATGAAGAAAATACAAGCCCGGTAGCCCGGCGTCCGGTTTTCCATTCCGAATAGTCCGCAATGTCGGCATACATCGACCAAATAAGAGGTAATACAATTCCGGCACTTATTCCGATTAAGATATTTAAGCCAAAAATCAGGTTGATCTGATTTGGCTGCAGACCGTATAATAGCACACTAAAAGCTGCGGCCAGAACCATTGCTCCAATAAATGTTACTTTTTTACCAAACCTGGCAGATACCGGTTTTGCGAGCAAAACTCCCAACATATTTGTAGCCAGCCAAAGCGTCATGTAGGCCCCGGCAAGTTTATCCCACTGCACTTCTCCAAGAAACGGAACGGTCTGATTTTGAACATAGTACTTAAAATAATACATAATACTTCCATCGCGAAGCGAATTAAAAATAAGAACAGCAATTCCGGCACCCAGCATAATAAACCACTGGGCATTTTTTCCAAGGTCTTTTAAATCTGCCCAAACCGATGATTTCACGGCACTGGGTTTTACCCGCTCCTTCGTCCATAAAAAAGTCATTATAAAAAAGAATGCGGCTAAAATGGCGTATATAGTAACTGTGTATTGATAGCTTTTGGCATCGTTAGCGCCTGCATTTTCAAAAAAATCGAGCAGATAAGGAACAGAGGCGGTCATCACAATTCCCCCTGAATAGGCACCAATAAAACGAAACGAAGCCAGCGTTGTTCGCTCTTTTGTATCCGAAGTCATAACTCCCATTAACGATGAATACGGTACATTAACCGCCGTATAAACAATCATCATAAGAGTGTAAGTAATATAGGCGTATATGAGTTTCCCGGAAGGCCCAAAGTTTGGAGATGAAAAAGTAAATACTCCAATAACAGCAAACGGCACTGCAACCCACAACAAGTAGGGTCTGAATTTACCATGTCGTGTATTTGTTCGGTCGGCAATTATTCCCATAATCGGATCGTTCAGTCCATCCCAAAGTCGGGTTAGCAAAAACATAGTTCCAACCGATGCGGGTGATAATTCCACTACATCGGTGTAGTAAATCATCAAGAACATGGAAAATAACTTCCAAAACATTGAAGAGGCAAAATCACCAAAAGCGTATCCTATGTTTTCTTTGAATTTAATTTTATTGGTCATAGTTTAAGTTTAAAAGGAATCGGTAAAACGTGGATTAGACCTCTACAAATGAGTTTTGTTCTAGCGCTTTTTGAATCCTGATCATCATTTCGATCATTGCCCTGGTATTGTGATACGGACATTTCCAAAATCCGACTTTATCTTCTGATTGAACCGGTTCATTTTTACGATCAACCCGGCCAAACCACTCACCATTTTCATAATCAATTATATTTTCTTTGATGAATTCCCATACCCGGACAATCTCTTCAAGGTATTTCTTTTCACCACTAATTTCCCATGCATCCATTAAACCAACCATTGCTTCGGCTTGCGGCCACCAATGTTTGTCCGAAACCAAATGCTCTCCATCTCTTTCATAAAACAAAGAACCATCGGTGTCGGTGCCCTCATTTAAAGTCACATTCACCAATCGCAAAGCACTTTTCTGAATCGTTTTTATACGCTCAGCATCTTCAATTTCGTGGGCTGCCTCATGCAATAACCATGCACCTTCAATATCATGACCATAGGAAACAATATCGCATCTGCGTGTCCAGTCCATTTCAAAAAATAAGGTAAAATGACCTGTCTCCGGATTAATAATTCTATTTTGAAATACGTCGAGAATATGTGCGATCTTACTTCTAAGTTCATCCGTTTTCCATGCCCGGTATAAATTTGTATAGGGTTCCAGAATATGTAAATGGGTATTCATCGATTTGGGAAAATTGGCGTCTTTTTCGCTTAAACGCATATCTGCCATCGGTTTCCAGTCCTTATCCAATGCTTCAATGTAACCACCATTTTCTTCATCCAGAAAGTGATTTTCTAAAATAGAATAGAGCTTTTTTGCATATTCGAGACTCTTAGAATTTCCGGTTGCCATATAATATTCCGACAAAGCATAAATTCCAAATCCCTGAGCATAAGCTTGTTTACGGGTATTTACAGGATTACCTTCAAAATCAAGTTCCCAGTATAAACCACCATTTTCCTTGTCCCATGCATAGTTTAAGAGGTATTCATAAGCTCTGTTGGCCAAGCTCTCCAATTTCTCCGAACCGATTATTCTGTACGCGGCCGAAAAAGTCCAGAGAAGACGGGCATTTAAAACTACACCTTTCGATGCATTAATAGCAATTGTCCCGTCCTGATCAATTTGCCCTACAAAACCTCCTGCCTGCTTATCAATAGTTTTGGCACTCCAGAATTCCAAAATGTTTTCCAACTCAAGCGACATTTCATCACTGAGTTTCTCAAATATAGGTTTTAGTTTCATTGTTGTATATCAAAATAGTAATCAACCACTTCAGCTACTTTTATTTCCGAGATTACCCGCAAATAATATTTTCAGATAAAGTGGCCATGCAAAGAGTATTTTTTGGATTAAAGCAGGTTCATTAACTTGTTGTTTGCGTCAACGAGTTGGTTTATTGTTTGCACCGATTCGTGTGAATACAATTTGTCCTGAGGAGAATTCATACAATAATCGATTAGCTGTTTAACCGTTGAAGTAGCAACATGCATGCGCGTATCCGAAGAGGCATAATAAATGTATACAGTACCATCCTCATCTTTTATCCAGCCATTCGAGAAAACAACATTTGAAACGTCCCCCACTCTTTCGTCTTTTAAAGGAGCGATAAAATGACCATGCGGTTTATGAATTACAAGCCACGGTTTCTCTAAATCGGTCATAAACATGTATAAAGTATAGCGCAAGCCTGCAGCCGTATTTCTAACTCCATGTGCCAACTGCAACCACCCGTGCTCTGTTTTTATCGGAGCTGGTCCCAAACCATTTTTTACCTCATAAATGGTATGGTAGGTTTTTGCATCTACAATAACCTCCTCTTTTACTTCAGGTTTTTCAATGGTTTCCGACAAGCCAAAACCAATTCCACCTCCCTTACCGGTATCAATAAAACCATCTTGCGGACGAGTATAAAAAGCATACTTCCCATCAATCAGATGAGGGAAAAGAACCACGTTTCGTTGTTGACCGGTTGTTGAAATCAGATCGGGTAAACGCTCCCAGGTTATCAGGTCTTTGGTGCGGGCAATTCCTGCTTCTGCCATTGCTGTTGAGGTATCACCTTCGGGTGCCGAAGGATCTTTTCGCTCGGTACAAAAAACACCATAAATCCACCCGTCATCGTGTTGCGTTAAACGCATATCGTACACATTCGTGTCCGGTTTTTCGTTTTGTGGCAACGTAATAGGTTTATCCCAAAACCGAAAATTATCAATTCCATTTGGACTTTCGGCTATGGCAAAAAACGATTTCCTGTCGTTGCCTTCTACCCGAACAACCATTATGTATTTATCGCCAAGTTTCATGGCTCCCGCGTTAAAAGCCGCATTAAAACCAATTCGTTCCATAAAATACGGATTGCTTTCCGAATTTAAATCATAACGCCAGTGCAAAGGAATGTGCTCACGGGTAACAACCGGTTTTTGTACCGATTATAAATTCCGTTTTCAGAAAAAGCTTTTCATTTTTTTGCTCAGTAAGTGCTTTAAAATTGTCCTTCACCTTTTCAAGTCGGGTATTAAATAGTTTGTTCATTTTGGTAGTATATTTTTGCCAAATTAGCTTTATCGTTAAATCGATTTTGTAAATCCAATCGTCTCAGATCAAACTAACTCAGTTTAAATGTGCTGATCTGAGTCGAATTCAGGTTGCAAATTTGAATAAAAAACTTCATTTATCTACAAGAAAATCCATCTTTTTGTTCTTTTTACAATAAGAAAAATCGCGATGAATATCGGAAACATCAGCGAATTTTCCAAAAATATTACATCATTCTTGTTTCAACACATTACACGAGTCTCACCAAATTACGTATCACATGAAAGTTTAAAGCAAGATAAAGTGTGGTCTCCACCTGCAATATTCCACCTTTTTGGGCTGACATTATCTTTTGCATGAACAAACATTAACTTTAAAATAGCTGATTGTCGGAGTAAAAAATACCGATAAAATCTTTTAAAACTGCTTATTTTTTTTCATCCAAAAGGAAACAAAAAAAGGATTTTAACTGAGTATAAATAAACCATTTACACCCTCAAATTAGGAACATACTATACCCCTTTAAACTATGGTCTTGCCTAAATTTGAATATAACAACTTACAAATGAAAGGGAAAGCATATATAGGATTATGGTATGCCCTTATTTGCGTA